>CAMMQC010000016.1 GCA_946498975.1 uncultured Mycoplasmatota bacterium | reverse complement strand
TTCTAGCATTTTTTGTAGAATTTAACTATCTGATTTTATTATAAGAGTCTCCTTAAACTCTTCTAATACTTGTAGTATATCATATATTTTAGTCATTTTATAAATTTTATTTTTAATTTCATTACTTCCTTTAACCCCCTTTAGATACCATCCAACATGACTTCTTATTTCTAAAACTGCTTGTCTTTCACTTTTTAAATCTACTAACATCTTTAAATGCTTTATACACATATCTATTTTATCAATAGTTGTAGGTTGTGTATAAGGCTTACCTTCTAAGTAAAGAACTGTATTTCTAATAACCCAAGGATTACCTAAAGCCGCTCTACCTATCATTACAGCATCACATCCGGTATAATCTAACATCTCCTTAGCCTTCTCTGGACTAGTAACATCACCATTACCAATTACTGGAATTTTAACACTATTTTTGACATCACGAATTATATTCCAATCAGCTTTACCAGAATAACCTTGACTTCTAGTTCTACCATGTATACAGATAGCACTAGCACCTGCTTCCTCACAAGTTTTAGCTATCTCAACTGCGTTTATATGATTAACATCCCATCCACTACGTATTTTAACAGTAACAGGACAATTAACTGACTTTACCACGGCACTAACTATTTCTTTTACCTTGCTAGGATCTTTAAGTAAAGCACTTCCTGCTTGTGCTCTTAAAGCAACTTTAGGAACAGGACACCCCATATTAATATCAATAATATCAGGCTTCATATTTTCTTCTATATATTTAGCAGCCTCTACAAAACTATCTACATCACTACCAAATATTTGTTGAGCAATAGGACGTTCAACATCTTCCATATAAAGCATATCAATAGTTTTCTTATTATCATAACATATTGCCTTATCACTAACCATTTCTGCATAAATAAGACCACAGCCCATTTCTTTAACTATTTTACGATATGCACTATTACAAATACCTGCCATAGGAGCAAGAACAACTCTATTATCTATTTCAACATTACTTATTTTCCACATAAAATCACCTTACACTTGCAAAATATAAACTTTTATGTTACTATGAATATGTAAAAGAAATTTACATAAACTATTAAGGGACCGTTCAACATTGCCTTGTTGAATGCCTACCCCAAAATATTATTGTAGGAAGACATTTAATTCATTAGATGAATTAAGTGTCATTTTTTTATTACTATTATCAATATGATAACTAGAGATAAAATGATAGAAATATGTTTAAGTACTTTTAATACAAAGATACGTTTATTCATATCTATCAAACCTCCTTTCAAGGAGGTAGACACTCAACTGTTGAAGTTCCCTTAAACATATTATATACTAAAGACAATTTTGATACAAGCACTTATCACAAATTAGATACTATTATTTTTTAAGACTATTACGATATAAAGTTAATACTTTTGAACTATACTCTATATTTTCCTTTGCTTCCTTCATAACAGGTAAATCCAAAACTTCCATAGAACAGTTATATTCATTTTTTAATTCTAAATCAAAAAGATAAAAAGGTGTCTCCCTACTAACTATATTATCTAAAGCAATACCTTTATAATTACCTTGCTCTAAAAAATGCAATCCTACCAAATCTTTATTATGCAAAACTAATAAGTTAGGAAATCTATACCAATCAATATCATCAGTATGAGAATAAACACTTTTATAATTATCAAGTGGTAACAATGCATATGGACTAAATAAATCTAATTTAGCATTAGTCGTATTTACCTGTGTCACATTAAAATCTAAGCATTCACTATTATAATACTTATTTAATAGACTATCTCTAACTACTTTTTGATATTCAGTTTCACTACTACTAGTTATTAAATTAGCACGCAATTCTTTATTTTTACATTTTAATCTCCACTCATCTATTGCCTTACCATTTAACAAACAGTCAATTAAATCTTTATTAACAGTTTCTAAATCATAAAACCTTCTTATTAAATGTTCTTTTTTATATTTTCTTATCTCTTCTTTCATAGCTTTTAATTCATAAACCAACAATTTAGTTTTCACATCATTAAATTCATATAATTCCATTATCTATTACCTCCAACTTTTTTATTTTCTTTTAACAAATCTCTAATTTCTTCAAGTAACACTACTTGTTCATCTTTTTTCTTTTCTTCCTTCTTATGTTCTATTCCCAACTTCTTATCTGCTCTATCTCTAATATTAGTAACTATCTTAACTATTACAAAGATACAAACAGCAATGATTAAAAAGTCTACAATACTCTGTATAAAAGAACCATACATAATAGAAGCATCACCTATTTTAATAGATAACCCACTAAAGTCAAGTCCACCTAATATAACACCAAGTAAAGGCATAAATATATCATCTACTAAGCTACTAACTATTTTAGAAAAGACACTACCAATAATAACACCAATAGCCATATCTAAAACAGCACCTCTACTAATAAATTTTCTAAATTCTCCTATTTCTTTTTCCACTGCTTTCCTAGCTTTCATAACTTCCTCCATCTTTTTCCACTGGCTTTGTAAATAACTGATTTTATAATACAGAAAAAAGAACTATTTTTCAAGTTCTTTTATAAGTTCAGCTTTATTCATCTTAGAGTAACCTTTAACACCTTTTTCTTTAGCAAGTTCTTTTAACTTAGTTAAACTCATTTTCTCATAGTTAGTTTCCTCTTCTTCAGAAGGCATCTCACCATGTTCTACTAAGTAATCAATTTGTTCTTTAGTTAAAGTCTCATACTCTAATAATGTCTTAGCAAGTAAATCAAGTAAATCTCTATTTTCTTTAATTATTTTAGTCGCTTCATCATAGCACTTATCAATAATCTTTCTCATTTCTTGATCTATTTCATGAGCTACTTCATTAGAGAAGTTACGAGTCTTAGCATAATCTCTACCTAAGAAAGCACTACCTTCTCTTTCTTCTAATTGCATTGGTCCTAAATCACTCATACCATATTCAGTAACCATAGCTCTTGCTATCTTAGTCGCTTTCTCAAAGTCATTTTGTGCACCAGTTGTAACTTCACCAAATACAATCTCTTCACTAACACGTCCTGCAAGTAAACCTGTAATTTCTTCTAGTAAATCAGTCTTAGTACGACATATCTTCTCTTCACTAGGAATCATCATATTATATCCACCAGCAGAACCACGTGGAATAATAGTAACTTTTTGAACATCATTAGCACCTTTTAACTTAATACCAACAACAGCATGACCAGATTCATGATATGCAACTAACTTACGGTCTGCTTCACTTCTTTTAGCACTAGTCTTAGCAGGTCCCATTAATACTCTATCACTTGCTTCATCAATTTCACTCATAGTAATAGCATCTTTATTACGTCTAACGGCAAGAAGTGCTGCTTCATTAAGTAAGTTTTCAAGGTCAGCACCAGAATATCCTGGAGTTCTCTTAGCAAGAGCAGGAATATTAACTGGAGGAGCTAATACTTTATTACGAGCATGAACTTTAAGTATTTCTTCACGTCCCTTAACATCAGGTAAATTAACAGTAACTTGTCTATCAAAACGTCCTGGACGAAGTAATGCAGGGTCAAGTACATCAGGTCTATTTGTTGCAGCGATAATAATGATACCTTCATTTTCACCAAAACCATCCATTTCAGTAAGTAATTGGTTTAATGTTTGTTCTCTCTCATCATGTCCACCACCAATTCCAGTACCTCTTTGACGTCCTACAGCATCTATCTCATCTATAAAGATAAGACAAGGAGCAGTTCTTTTAGCTTGTTGGAACATATCACGAACACGACTAGCACCAACACCTACGAACAACTCAACAAAATCAGATCCACTAATATAATAGAATGGAACATTCGCTTCACCTGCAACAGCACGAGCAAGTAATGTTTTACCTGTTCCTGGAGGACCATATAAAAGTACTCCCTTAGGGATTCTAGCACCTAACTTTTGGAACTTCTTAGGATTCTTTAAGAAATCAATTAATTCCTTAACCTCTTCTTTTTCTTCATTAAGTCCTGCTACATCTTTAAATGTAACTTTATTTTTCTCACTAGATAACTTAGCTTTACTCTTTCCAAAGTCAAGAGAATTCTTACCTCCACCCATTTGTTTAGTTAAAAACCAAAAACAAACAAAAGCAAGTATTGCAATAGGTAAAATATTAACTAAAACAAGTAATAATGTACTTGACTCAGGATCAGCAGTACTATTAAATTCAAAATCATCAGCTTCACTAGCTTCCACTAACTTTTTCATTACTTGATCAGATAGAGGAACTCTAACAAAGAAAGTTTCATTTTCTTGATAATCAGCTAATTTACCAGTAATCTCATAAACCTTCGCTCTATCACGAGGAGTTACTGTAATCTCACTTACTTCCTTATCTTCCAAACTACTCATAAACTCATTATAAGTTAAAACATTAACTTTTTGATTAGCAACACTAACAAAGTAAATAACTCCAAGCATTACTAGAAGTAAAAAGACATATGGAAGTAAACCTTTTTTAACTACTTTTTTATTTACATTCACAAAAATCTCTCCTTTTTCTACTCATATCTCAGTATTATATCATAAAATTCACTATTAGTCTTATCAAATTTAGATTTTTTTAAACCAGGAACAAAAACTATATGTCCACGACTATCAACTACTATAGGCCATAGATCTCTATCTGCAGCAGGAATCTTACTATCTATAAAGATATCTTTTATTTTTTTATGTCCCCCTCCCTTAATAGCCATAACATCTCCAAGCTTTCTAGTTCTAACTATTAAAGGTAAAGTTACTTCTTTACTAGATAGTTTAATTATATTGTTACTATTTCCTTTAACTGAATCTAATAGTTCTAATTTATGACCATTAGGAAGCATTACATCCTTACTAATTTCTATTTCATAACTACTAAGTAAAGTAGGATTTCTTCTAATAGATAAAGTATTATAACACTTTATAATCTCAACATCATTAGGTAAATTAACTTTAGCATTACTTTTTTTACTATTAATAAGACTTTCTATTAAATCTAAATGTTTATCATTTATTAACATTAAATCATCTTGATAAAAGCTAGATATAAACTTTTCTAATATAATTCTTTTTATAAAATTATTAATCTCTAAGTATTTATCTATATAAAGTTTATTATCTTTAACTACTTTATTAATCGCTTTACTAGCTTCCTCTTCAATAAATAAATCCGCTTCATTTAACACATTACTAAACTTTAAATATTTTTTATGAATATCTTTATCTTCACTCTTTAAGAAAGGTAATACTTCTTTACGATATCTATTTCTCGTATAAACACTACTAAAGTTACTTTTATCAATAGCATAAGGTATTTTATTCTTATGACAATAATCTAAAAGTTCATCTTTAGTTAAACCAATAAAAGGTCTATAAATGTAATACCCATCCATTTTTACTAATTTTTTAAAGCCACTATATCCTCTTAAAGTAGAACCTCTAGCAATTCTCATAAGTATTGTTTCCATTAAGTCATCACCATGATGTGCCGTAAAAAGGTATTTAGCATTATATTTCTTAACTACATCATCAAAAAAATGATATCTAATATTTCTCGCTTCATTATGAAAGTTATCATCACCATAACCATTTATCTTCATATATTCAAAGATTACATTATTCTTTTTACAAAACTCTTCTAAATCTTCTTTCTCTTTAGCACTCTCATGTCTTTTATCATGATTAACATGAGCACAAACTAACACCACATCATGACTCTTTCTATACTCTAAAAGTGTCTTAAATAAAGCCATAGAATCAGGCCCATAACTACAAGCAAAGACTAAAAAGTCCCCTTCTTTAACTTTAATATCTTTATATAAACTCTCAATATTCATTACCTACTAATCACTTTCCTCTTCATCATCTTCAGGTATTTTTAATATTAATTCTCCATCTTTAGAATAATAATATTTTTCTCTAGCATATCTTGCAACATAATCAGAATCTTGAAGCTTATTAACATCAGACTCTAACTCTTCTTCTTTATCTTTAAGGGAAGCAAGTTCTTTTTTTAACTCTCCTTTTTCTTGATATTTACTATATATCATAGTCCAATATCTAAAAATTGTAAACGTAGTAAAAATAATAACAGCAAAAGAAACACAAAGTAATAGTACTGGACCTAATTTTTTCTTTTTTCTTCTCTTAGCCATTAAATTTTCACCCACTTTCCTAAAATATATTATAATATCATAAAAAAACTAGTTCAATATTAACTAGTTACTTTTTACACTTTTGGGCATCTTTTTTAATTTTTTTCTTAACTTCTGGCATCTTTACCATCATTCTAAATCTTTTAGTAACATCAAAAAATAAAAAAAAGCCTAAAATAATAAGTAAATAAAAATATGGATGAATAATCGCATTATTTATTTTTCTCATAACAAAAAAATAAATAAGTACTAAATCTAAAATAAATAAAATATTAAATATAATCTTAACAACTCTATTTTTATAAAAAAGAATATTATAATTAAAATTATATAAGACTGATAAAACTCCACCATATATAAAAGAGAATATTAAAGCCACTACTTGTTCAGATAAATTCATCATCTAAACAATCTATTAAAGACACTAGAACCGTCTTTTTCTTTTTTACCATTATTTTCATCCATATAAGAAAAGCCTTTTATTAAGCCTTTAATAGAAACATTACCTGCTAAAGTATCTAATTTGACAAGTTCCAAATCTTCACCTTTAACAACTAAAAATCCCATAACTGTTTCAAGCAAAAACTCTTCACTATCAAAGCTTTCTATCTTTTTAACTCCAGTAATAAGTAAGTTCTTTCTTTCTGTAATAGTAATACTATGATTATAATTATTAATAATTGCTTCCTTACTTTCCATATCATCACCTAATAAATGATATGCAAAAGAAAATTAAATATGAAAAAAAGAAGAATTAATCTTCTTTAGTATCTTCATCTTTAATGTTGTTATATGCTTCAATAATTTTATCTTGAAACATTGCTCTAACTTCTGGATTAATTGGATGTGCAATATCACGATATCCTCCAGCTTGAGTCTTTCTACTAGGCATAGCAATAAAAAGTCCATTATCACCTTCAATGATTCTAATATCATGAACTGCAAAAGAATCATCTAGCAATACAGATGCAATACCTTTCATACGACTTCCTTCTTTTTCAATTTTACGTACATTTACAGATGTAATTTTCATATGTAACCTCCTAATACTAAGTCTTATAAGTCAATTCTATACCAGTTAACTAACTTTTGCAAGATATTTTTAAAACATTGTCAATTACTTTACTAATATATGCATCTACTTAAGTATCTTCAAACTAGAAGTAATCAAATCACTGTATGAAAAAGATTTAATATTATTATCATCGACTAATTTAACTACAAATATAGAGTGATATGTCTCTATTATTTCCCCATCAAACTCTACTATTTGATTTCTACTACCATTAAATTTAAAATGAAGTATCTTACCTTCTTGAGACTTAACCTCATCTCTTACTTTATCAACATTCATCTAGGATACCCCACATACATAACACCATTAGTAATAATACCACCCATACCATCACTACCATAATGTGTTTTATCTAAAAGACTTATTAAATCAATTTCTTTATTCTTAGGAGATAATGCTACAGCACTTGCAATTATAGCAGGGTCCAGTGCATGAATATTAATCCTCTTAGGACTAGAAGCAAAGTTAGCACCCGCTTTAATTAAATCCTCATAAAAAGACTGACACGCTCCTGCTATTATAATAAGTTTATCTTGATTTCTTTCATATTCTCTAGCTTTAACAGTTGCCTTAACAAAATTATTTGAATTCTGATAACTAGACAAATTATTCTTATCTTTATTTTTCTTAAAAGAATCATGTCCTGTAATAACTAAAATATCTGGTTTATACTCATTTAAACAAGAAGTAATATCTCTTTCAAATCTTTCTTCATCTAAATTAACACCATAAGCTTCTAAATGCATATCTTTATAAAAATCTATACATCTTTTCAAGTAATCTTTATCTCCATCAATATGTAAAATCTTCCCTGGTAAATAAAAGTATTCACTTCTATCTAAATTTAACATATCTTTAATCTTTAAAGCATCATTACGGTCTTTATTATTATCATAATTTACTAAAGCTTTTTCTAAATCATCTAAACTACTATCAGCATAAAGTCTAACATCTATTCCCTTTAAATAAGCTATATCATCTTTAATATCAATAATTGTAAATATTATATCGTTGTTATAAGAATTCCTAGTTACAACATCACCTATTTTAAACATAAAATTCACCCATTAAATTATATGTTTAAAAGAAATAATTATGATTTATATAAAGTATTAGCCATCTCAACAAATATTTTATAATCTAAAGCCTCAGCTCTCACACTCAAATCATATCCATATTTATTTAAAACACTCTCTAAAAGTTCTAAATCATATTTCTTTAAATTATTTCTCAAAGTCTTTCTCCTAAACTGAAAACTATCATGAACAAGCTTTATAAAAAAGTCTTTATCTGCTAACTCTTCAAGCTTCTCTTTTCTACTAAAAGAAACAACAACACTATCAACATTAGGTCTAGGATAAAACTGATTTCTATCAACAACAAATTCCTTTCTCACATCAAAAAAATAGTTAAGAATAACAGTAAGACCCCCATAATCTTTTGTAGATACTTTACTACAAAATCTATCCCCAACCTCTTTTTGAACCATCATTACAATTTTTTCAAAAGCTAAATTACTATCAATCAATTTAAAAAGTATAGGAGTAGTTATATAGTATGGTACATTACTAACAAAATAAATATTATTATAAGAATATTTCTTCACATCTAAAGCAATATCTGCCTTAAGAAAATCAGAAAATAAGACTTTTACATTATTATAATCATTAAGTCTAACAGAAAGAATATCTTCTAAATTATTATCTATTTCATAAGCCAAAATATTACTATCTTTATGTAGTTCAGCTAAAGCAACAGTTAAATTACCACTACCAGGACCTACTTCTATAATTAAAGACCCTGGTTTAACTAAAACAACTTTAGCAATCTTATCAATAACAGCTTTATTCTGTAAAAAATTTTGTCCGAACTTTTTCTTAAATTTAAACTCTTCCACAAAACACACTTCCTTTAATTTCATCTACAACTTAGATTATATTAAGAGTTAAAATAATTGTAAAGAAAAAAGTCTAAGCTTTCTTTAATTTCTTAGACTTTTGAACTTTATCTTCTTTTTCCCTAAACATAAACAAAATATTAGCAATTGATAAACCATATAACATGATATTTATATAAGCAACAAAATTATCAAAAAAGTTAAAATCAACACCATACCCATATTTTTCATTAAGAACCATATTAGTATCCAAAACAGCCCTTAATGTTACACATACAATTGTTGCTAAAACCAAACAACAAGTTAAATTATAAAAAATGTTTTCATTAACACCTTTTTGTTTAAAAATCATATTAACTATAAACAAAATTAATAAAAGTGCAAAAGGAATTAATTCTGGTAAAACTGACATCATATTTTTTTCAAGTCTTACATTCATTCTAATTAAAACAAACAAAGTCAAACCCAAAGCTGCAATTAAAAGAAGAAATTTAAGACCATAAAATAACCAATTAAAAATTTTCTTCATTATCTAACCTCCTAATACTACATTTCTATACCAATTAGAAACTTCTACAAGTAAATCAAGAGAATTCTGATAACTATTCATAACATCTGAATAACTATCATCAACTAAATTAAAGAAATTAGCTTTATTAGTTTCTGTACTGAAATAATAATGATCAGAATTTTCAATATTACTTTGAACATAATTAGTAGAATCAAGCAAAGTGTCTAAATTAAGTTCTACATAAGGCTTTATAACATTAAAATTAGGTAACATTGACACAGTATCAGTATTAAACATAGATTTAACCTGCATAACTAAACAGTCATTTAATATTTTATTTTTAAAATCCAAAGTAAAATTATAACTATCCTTAATACCTATCTCATCTAACTCAAAATATTTCATCATATCTTCACTTTCTAATATTTCAAGACAATCCTGTAATTTTAGCTGAACAGTATTAAGCCCATATATATTAAGAGAACCAGTATAAGTAGATTGATTATAAACACTTATATTATTTCTTATAGTTTCAATTTTACTTTCTACAGTTGCCTTATTAGTATCATTATAAGAACTAACATCAACAGTTTCAGCCAGCTCCTGCATATGATAGAAGTTAATAAAAAGCAAAAAGAAAGCAAGGCCAAAAATTAAACCAGTAATAGTATAAGCAAAAACATTAGCATATTCTAAAAGAACTTTTTTCATACATTTTCATCCTCCATTTGCACATTAATATTAAAATGATAATATTTATTCTGCCAATCAGTATTTTGGAAAGACTCTCCCACATAAATACGCAACTGATAATTATTAACTTGTGAAGAAGCTATATTCCTAGTATCTAAAATATTATTTTCAATTTCATTCAAATTACCTACTTTAATAACATTACCATTTAAAGATAATTGATATCTTAACTGATTTCTTGAAAGCAACTCTTTATTAGTATAATTTGCATCATCACTTATAACAGTATCTTCTAATAAGACATTATAAGTAGTATCATTAGTACTATTATTCTCAACCCTAAATTCATAAGGAGTAATAGTCTTAGCAGTCTCATCATCCAAAGGTATCAAACCACTTTCATCTATTACATTGTTATCACCAAGCTGAACATTAACAGAACTAACACTATTACTAGCATCTGAATCATTATAAAAGAATCTATACCATAATATTGAAATTGTAAAAATAAAAGCAAATAAAGCAACTCCTGCCAAAAGTAACAAAACTATTTTTTTCATTTTTTAAACCTTCCTTCTTTTTCCTTCTTAATCCTTTTATTTTTAGTATTTTCTTTTTTATTATCAATCTTCTTAGCGTTATCATCTTTAGATTTTAAAGTCTTTATTAATTTATATATATCATAACCTATAATCATAACTGCAGGAACTATAATAATAGCAACCCATCCTAAAACCGAACTAAGATAATATTGAATATAACCTATTTTAGGAATTCTAAATAAAACTCTACCATATATTTCATCAAAACTAATTCTTGAAGAATCTTGAGTATTATTATTATCTCCTTTTGTAGTAAATAAATATTCTCCACTACTTGTTTTTTCTATGTTAACAATTCTATGCGTAACAAGAACCCCAGAATATCTATAATCAGTAGAATTAAATGTTATTATATCCCCTTTTTTCAAATCTTCAGGATTGTTTACCCTCATAGTAACAACAACATCTAAAACATTAATAGCTGGAACCATAGAAGGACTAACTATAGTGTATGCTGAAAAAAGATCTTTTTTGTTCTTGCCAGATTTTAAATTATATTGCTTATCAATAAAATTAACTACAAACACTAAGAAAACTATTATCATTATCAAGCAAATAGAATACATTAGAACTGTCGTAATAAAATGTAATATCTTCTTAAGCGTAGTTAACCAATCTTTATTTTTTTTCATCGAGTTATCACCCACTTATTATTCTAAAGTATATAATAGCACAACTTTAAAAGAAGAAAAAGTAATTAAAGAAAATTATTCTGATAAATCTACTTTTGCTTTAATAGAAACTCTAACACCAAAACTTTTTTCTAAATTATCTAAAATAGTATTAGCATCCACCCACATTCTTAAACGATAATTAACAGTTGAACTTTCAGAAATAGTACCACTATCTAATAACATTGTACCTGCCATTGTTCCTAAATCTGTACTCTCTTTAAGAGGAGTAAAATGCTTAGGAGCCATTACTTCTTGATATGAATTATTAACTTTCTTTTCTAAGTATAACTTAACTTCATCATTATCTAATGTAGAAGAAGTTTCTTTCTCTGCTGACACTTCATATTTAGCAGCAACATCACCTTCTAGCGAAGCTTCAACTGTAAAATCAAAATATTGATCTTCATTAGTTAAAGTTTTTCCTACTTCATCAGCTATTGGATAAGCATTTGTAATATTAATTCCATTAGTATCTTCTGTATAATTCAAATAAATATTACCTGTACTTATCGTATTAATACTTTTATTTTCCTTTGTATAAGTAAAAGTTGCAACTGAAACACCAATTACCATAATAATAAAAATAAGTAAACAAATAATAATAATAAATATTTTATTGTTTGATTCTTTTTTTATAACTTCATCATTATAATTTTGATTATCCATAATTACACTCCCTCGTATTCTAAAATAATTGTATCACACTAACTTTTTTAGGTAAAGAAAAAAGTACAGACAAACTGTACTATATTATTCTATTCAACTACACTACCATAAACATTTACACGTAATTTATAAGTTTGACTAAAATCAGGAAGAACATAATCACTAGCAACCCACATTCTTAAACGATAATTACGTGCTTCAGTTTGACTAAAAGTACTATTAAGTAAAACAAACTGACCGTCCGGTGCTCCTGCTGCATTCTGAGAAGTAATCTGCAACTCTGAAATTTTAGTAGGTTCTAATACTTGAGATTCATTCCCACTATTTAAACTAGTTAAATATACTTTTACAGCATTATCTGGTAAAGTACTATCTGCTTCCTTAGTAGCAGTAACAACATAATCAATTATAGTATTTCCACCAATAGTTGCATTAACAGTAAAATCGAAGTATTGATTTACATCATTTAAACTTCTACCAATATCATCTGTCATAGGATATGCATCAGTTAAATTAATACCATTAGTATTTTCACTATAACTCATCGTTATAGTACCTGTTGTAACTATATTAACTTTTTCCCCAGTTTTAGAATAAAAAACAGCAGCATAACTTACTCCAATAACAGCTAGAATTAAAACAATAACGCAAATAATAATTAAAACTACTGACTTAGAGTTAGAATCTTTATTAATATTTTTATTTTCCATAAACAAGCCTCCTACAATAAAAATATATCACATATATAAAAGTTTAGCAAGAAAAGAAAAAAGTGTTATACACTTTTATTGAGCGGCAGCTGCACCATATACATTTACTCTTAATTTATATGTACCTGAAGTACTTAAACTAGAATAATCTTCTGCAACCCACATCCTTAAACGATATTTACGTGTAGTAGTAGATGTAAAAGTACCAGTTGTAAGTTTATATTGACCATTAGGAGCACCACTTGCTTCAGAACTACCAGTTTTTGTTAAAGCACTAACTTTAGTTGGAGCTAAAACCTGCGTATCTGCACTATTATCTATACTAGTCAAATATACTTTTACAGCACTATCATCAAGAGTACTACCACTCTCTTTAGTCGCTGTTACATCATAATTAATTGTAGTATTACCAGAGCCGTTAATAGTAGCAGTTACTGTAAAATCAAAGACATTATTTGAACCAGATAAAGCCTTTCCTTGATCATCAGACATAGGCAAAGCATCGCTAAGATTAATACCATTAGTATCTTCACTATAGCTCATAGTAATAGTACCTGTAGTAATTGTATTTACTTTTTCACCTGTCTTACTATAACTAAACGCTGCAAATGATACTCCTACAACAGCAACAACTAAAATTGCAACACCTAATACTGATAATAATACTTGTTTAGAATTATTATTGTCTTTCACTTTTTAACCTCCTTCTATAATATAGAATATAACATAAAAATAATCATTATATCAAGATTTTTTGCTAAAGAAAAAGCGCCAAAATTAGACACTTTCTAAATTAAACTTCTATTGAGCTGCTGCTGCACCATATACATTTACTCTAAGCTTGTAAGATTGTGAATCACCAGTAACCGTATAATCATTAGCTACCCACATTCTTAAACGATAATCATGTGAACTTGTTGCACTAAATGTATCAGTATGAAGAATAAATTGACCAGTTGGTGTACCAGATGGTTCACTACCAGTAGTTGCAGTTAATTCACTAACTTTAGATGGAGGTAATATTTCGGAATCTGCAGTAGCATCCATATCAGTTAAATATACTTTAACAGCAGTATCAGGCAAAGTGCTTTCTTCTTCCTTTGCAGCAGTAATTGCATAATTAATTGTAGTAGTACCTGTAATATTAGCACCTACAGTAAAATCAAAATATTGACTTGTATCCGCTAAAGCTTTACCAACTTCATCAGTCATTGGAAGAGCATTAGTTAAACTAATAGCATTATCACCTTCATCATAGCTCATTGAAATAGTACCAGTTGTAATTGTATTAACTTTAGTACCTTCTTTACTATAACTAAATGCCGCAAATGATACTCCTACTACAGCAACTACTAAAATTGCTACTCCAAGTACTGACAACAAAACTTGTCTAGAATTATTATTATTTTTCATTTCATATCCTCCTTATAATATAACTATACCACAAAACAAAATATTTACACAATCATTTTCTAAAAAAAGAAACAAAAATAATGACATTTTTTTAGAAAAGAAAAAGTGTCAGAGATTAGACACTTCTCTAAAAAACAAAATTCCTATTGTGCATCAGCTGCACCATATACATTTACTCTAAGTTTATATGTTTGCGATTCACCAGTAACTGTATAATCATCTGCTACCCACATTCTTAGACGATAATCATGTGAACCATTTGCTGCGAATGTATCAGATTTTAATAAATACTGATCATTTGGTGCACCTGAAACATCACTTGAAGTTACATCTAATTCAGAAACTTTAGTTGGTGCTACAATTTGAGTATCAGCATCTCCATCCATATCAGTTAAATATACTTTGATACCATCATCTGGAATATTGCTATCTAATTCTTTTGTAGCAGTAATTGCATAATTAATTGTAGTATTACCAGTAATACTAGCATTTACAGTAAAATCAAAATATTGATTTTGTTCACTTAGTTTCATTCCTACACTATCACTCATAGGAAGTGCATTTGTTAAATTAATACCATTTGTAGTTTCACTATAACTCATTGTAATAGTACCAGTTGTAATTGTATTTACTTTTTCACCCGTCTTACTATAACTAAACGCTGCAAATGATACACCTACAACAGCAACAACTAAAATTGCTACACCAAGCACTGATAATAACACTTGTTTTGAATTGTTATTATTATCTCCCATCTTTTGTCTAACCTCCTTCTACAATATAACTATAGCACAATTCCAATCATAAAAGCAATATTTATTAAAATAAAAAGAATAAAGAATAAAGTATCTACAACTAGACACTTTATTACCATCCATATCGTATAAGTTCAAATTTTATATTATGGCTAGTAGCAAAACCTTCCAAGTTAGATTGACTTGTAAATAATAAATCCATATGATTACCTGTAACCGCTCCACCTCTATCCATAACAATAGCAAGGATAGGCTCACTATAAATATTAATACCACTTATCCTAACAATACTACCACATGGAATAGATCTATCTGCAGCAACTACTCTCACCTTTCCATAAACCTGATCTTCAAAATATATATTACCATTCTTAAAGTTTTGACGTGGTGGACAAGCACTATTACCAGTACACCCAGGACAATCAGGTCCATAAGCAGTAAGCGTTCCCATAAAGGCTACAGGACTACTACTAGCAACACTAATTGCATCATAAAAATTATCATATAAAACAGGTTCTTTAGCTTTCTCCATCTCTTTAATAGAATTATACTTATTAACAATATGAACTGCTTGTAAACTCTTTACACTATTTATATTAGAAGTCATTACTACAGTCTTATTATTACCAGATAATACAACAAAAGCTAAAGCAAAGACAACAATTACAAAACTAAAATATCTTAAAAAACTTTTACCCATCTTTTTACCTCATTTTCTACTTAAGATAATACTAGCATTGTTATCTATTAAAGTCAAATAAACTTGAAGCATTTCTACTGGTAATTTCTGCTAATTCATCTACACTAATATTTTTTATATCAGCAATAAAGTTAGCAATAAACTCTAAATACTTAGAAGAATTAATTTTTCCTCTAAAGGGAACAGGAGTAAGATAAGGACTATCAGTCTCAAGTACAATAGATTCTAAAGACAATTCTTTAACTACATCTTTTAATTTAGAGTTTTTAAAAGTAACAACTCCACCTATTCCTAATAAGAATCCCATACTTATATAAATATTAGCAGTCTCTAAACTTCCACTAAAACAGTGTATTATTCCTTTTACTTTATATTTCTTTAAAGTATTAATAGTATCCATAGTTGCATCTCTAGAATGTATTACAACAGGAAGATTAAACTCTTCAGCAATTTTTAATTGTTCTTCAAATAACCATATCTGTTTATCTTTATTATCTTTAGTATAGTGATAATCAAGTCCTATCTCCCCAATACCAACTATCTTTTTCTCGCCTAATAAACTCTTTAAATAGTCTAAATCAGATTCAGTAATAGTATCAGCATATTCTGGATAATATCCTATCGTAACATAAACCATATCATACCTATCTTTTAAATCCATTACTTCTTCTATACTTTCCCTACTACAACCTGATATAACAATTTTATCAACATTAGCATTCTTGTTCTCTTCTATAACTTTATCTATATCATCATAATCTTCCCTACTTAAATGACAATGTGTATCTATATACATAAAAATCACTTCCTAAAAGCATTATATCAAAAAAAGAATCTTCTAAACAGTATTTTACTATTTACAAGACTTATTCTTTTTTCTTCGACATAAAAACAATCTTATTAAATAAATTGTTAATACAATTAAATAACCGATATCTAATATATTATGCCCTATAATAACCATTACAACTAAAACTCCATAAAGAACTGCAACTGCCACTACCTCAATTTCTAACTTTCGTTTCTTAGTCATAATTCTATCCTTTCTTACGACTTCAAATACTACTTGTTACTACGTAAACACTACCCTTAAACTATAACATAAAAATTAGGATAATTCTAAAAATCACCCTAATTATTTTTTAGTTTACACCAAAATTTTACAAATCATGTTCTTTGAAGAACTTATCTTTATCTATTCTTTGAAATAATACACTAGGAGTTCCTACTTCATATTTATTACCTTTTAGATAACTATTTTCTTCTTTAGTATTATTAATCTGTCTAAAAATCTCTTTAGATGTAGAAGGTATTGCAAAAGATAAATTAATAGAACATACTCTAATAGATTCAAGTAAATTATATAAAACAGTTTCTAATTTATCTTTACTATCCTCATCTTTAGCAAGAATCCAAGGGGTAGTTTCATCAATATACTTATTACTAGCTCTCAATACTTCTAAAATTGAATTAATAGCATCAGATACTGCTAACTTATCCATCGCTTTATCTATATTACTACTTAAACTATTAATTTTATCAATAAATTTACTATCTATATCTTCATAACATTCTTTATTAGTAACAACTCCATCAAAATACTTATTAGCCATACTAATAGTACGTTGTACTAAATTACCTAAAGTATTAGCAAGATCACTATTTATTACATCTATAAGTAATTCATAAGTTAAATTACCATCATTAGCATAAGGAATTTCTTTAAGTAAGTAATATCTAACAGCATCTATGCCAAATAACTCTACTAAGTCATCTGCATAAATAACATTACCTTTACTTTTACTCATCTTATCATTATCAGTAAGTAACCAAGGATGACCAAATATTTTCTTAGGTAAAGGTAAATCTAAAGCCATTAATATAATAGGCCAGTAAATAGTATGAAAACGAAGTATATCTTTACCAATTAAATGTAAGTCAGCAGGCCAAAGTTTTTTAAACAAATCACTACTACCATCAGGATCATACCCTATAAAAGTAATATAATTTGTTAAAGCATCAATCCATACATAAATAACATGCTTAGGATCAAATGTAACAGGAATACTCCATTTAAAAGTAGTTCTAGTAACACATAAATCTTGTAAACCAGGTTTTAAGAAGTTATTAATCATTTCATTCTTACGAGACTCTGGTTCTATAAAATCATCATGCTCTTCAATATATTTTAACAATCTATCTTGATATTTACTCATTTTAAAGAAATAAGCTTCTTCTTTTTGTTTTTGCACATCTCTTCCACAATCAGGACATTTACCATCTACTAATTGACTATCAGTAAAGAAAGACTCACAAGGTGTACAATACCACCCTTCATATTCACCTTTATAAATATCTCCTTGTTCATATAACTTATTAAATATTTTTTGAACAATCTCTTTATGATGTTTATCAGTAGTTCTAACAAAATTATCATAACTAGCATCCATCAAATCCCAAATTCTTTTTATTTCATTTGCAACTGAATCAACGAATTCTTGAGGTTCAACTCCTGCTTCTTTCGCTTTTGTTTCTATTTTTAACCCATGTTCATCAGTACCAGTTTGAAAATAAACATCATAACCTTTACTTCTCTTATATCTTGCAATAGCATCTGCAAGTACTACTTCATAAGTATTACCAATATGTGGTTTTCCTGATGTATAACTTATAGCAGTTGTAATATAATATTTTTCCATTAATATCTCCTCCTCAAATTAAAAAGATTTATTATAACGGAAGGACGAGCTAACCCGTGGTACCACCTTTCTTTACAATAAATCTTGTACACTTATTCTAATTAACGCTTAGCACGTTCATACTTACATATCAATATGAAAGTTCAGAAGCCATATCTTATAAAATCATTGTTTCTTTTCCACCAACCAAGAACTCTCTATAACTAGAATTTATAAGACTCTTCATCACAACTTTTAATAACGATATTCTAACACAAGAAAAATTAATCTTCAAGATATTTTGATAAGAAATTAGCAATTATCTGGATTATATGTTCATCTTCTTCCGTAAAACTCTTACTATCTTCAATAACCATAAAAACTAAACCAATAGTCTCACTATCAGAAAGTATTGGACTAAGAATATATTTATACTCCACCCCTTTATTTTTACTATCTACAATCTCTTCTACTAAACTAGTACCTTTTACTAAACTCTCTGTTTGAAATAAATATTCTTCTAATCTTGAAGAAATATTAAATCCATAAAACTCTTTTTTTAACTTACCAGTACCTGCTACTACTTTATCTCTATCAGTAACAAAAATACTTTTACTTATAGTCATATGAATAGTATCAAGCAAAGACTGTGCCATTTCACTCAAATCTTCACTAGTAGAAAATTTCTTCAAACTAATAGTCTCTTTATCTACAAAAAACTCTAAAGTCTCACCGTCTCTAATTCTAAGAGACTTTCTAATATCTTTAGGAATAACTATTCTTCCCAAATCATCAACTCTTCTTACTACACCTGTTGTTTTCATATATGCTCCTTCCTTTACAGTAGTATTATTCCATTATCTGCCCAATTTTATACTATAAAAAATAATGTATCTAATAATATTATATACGTAAGAAGTAGTTTTTTCCTTGGTAATTATTTCCAGTTAACTAAAGACACAAAAAAATTCTCACTTAATCAAATAAATGAGAATTTTCCATCGTAAAAACAAATCTTTCTATCTGTTCTTTCAAGCTATTAAGAAGTATCGTATCTTTAACTAATATTTTCATATCAACAGTCTCTAATATTTGTTTAACATAAATAGTTTGTAAAAACTTAGTAGCATCTTTCTTAAAAGTAGTATTATCATCTTTAACTATTAAATCTAAATTACTTATAATTTTTTCTTTAACAAGACTAGTAAGAACTTGTTTCTCTTCTTTTTTCGCTTCTTTATTAAACTTAACCAATTCTTTCTTTAAATTTTTAACTAAGTCCATTGGCTTATCATCATCAAACTTAGAATAATTATCTTCTATTAATTTTATTCTTTTCTTAAAAATATTTCTAAATTGCTTCTTTAATTCTTCTTTATAACTAATTAAAACTTCATTAAACTTATCACTATTTAAAATTAAATTATTATGTTTAGCAATATTAAGAACCCTTTGTTTAACTGTATCCATCGCTTCAAGTGGTACTTCTATAACTCCATTAATAATATCATTTTCTATTAAAGAATTAGTATTATTAGTAGCAAGTTCTAATCCTGCTGTCATTAATATTTGTTTATGCTGTTTTAAAATATCCTCTTTAACCACTACTATCATAGCCTCCAATTCTATTAATAAGTATAAGAAGATAAAAGATTTTAGTCAAGAGGACAAAAGAAAAAGAGACATCATCATCTCTATATTCTTTGTAATAAAACAAATTTAATTAATCAGTCTAAATATTTCTTTTTCTCTCTAATTTTCTAATTCTTTTTTTAGTTTTCCTATAACTGCCATCTTGATATCTTTCAAAGAAACATCTAAATATTCTTTTATTATTTTCATCCTCTGACATATAACTTCTTTCCATAGCTTCTTCTAATAATTTATCAATAGTTTTTTCTCTATGTTCATTAAGATAATCAGGAGTAAAATAAATCCAAAATTCTATATTAAGCTGATAAGGATTTCTACCTGCATCATAATTGAAGTGATAATATAAACCACCACCAAGGACAATCTCAGATGTAGATAATAAAGATTGAACCTCTTCAACCTTTAATCCATCTATATTTTCAAAGGGAATGAATATAATATTATTATCATTATTATGAAATAAAAGTTTATACTCCTCCTTTGTATGATATCTTAACCTATCATCTATTTTAAAAGCAAAAAACTTATAAGCAGGAACATCAAAAGTATTTTCTTTCACAAAACCTCTCTCCCTTCATTTGCCACATATTATACACTTTTTTCTTTCATTTGTAAAGGAAAACTTACTCTACCATACTAGATAACAAAGCAACTAAATAATAGATAGGATGCTTCTCTAATTTAACAATATCTAAAATAATAGTTAAATCACTCTCTCTACTCTTAAATCTAAACATAGGTGTAATAGTATAAGCATTCATAAATAAATCTTCTGTATTTAACTTACTAGTAGCATCTCTATTAAAGTAAAGTTCAATAGTGTTTTTAGTCTCATTAACTTTAGTAACACCCACTTGTTTAACAAGTTTCTCAAACCACTCTTCATACATATAAATAATAATATCTTCATTAAGTTTACCAAATCTATCCTCTAAATCACTTCTAACTTCTTCAAGTTTTTCCTTACTATCTATTTCATTAATCATTCTATGAATCATAATCTTCAAGTCATCATCAGTTACATAGTCATCACTAATATGAGTAGATACATTAAGTAATGTTTTATTAGTCTCTTCCTCTTGTTCTTCTTCTACAACATTACCTTTAAGACGTTCTACTTCTTCATTAAGCATCTTTAAATAAAGGTCAATACCAACACTATCAATAAAACCAGCTTGCTTACTACCTAAAATATCTCCTGCTCCTCTAATAGATAAATCACGAGTTGCAATAGAAAAACCGCTACCTAACTCTGTAAATTCTTTAATAACTTTTAAACGTTTTTCTGCAGTCTCAGTTAATACTTTATGTTCTTGATACATTAAGTAACAGTAAGCTATCTTATTACTACGACCAACTCTACCTCTTATCTGATATAACTGAGCAAGACCAAATCTATCAGCATCTAAAATAATTAACGTATTAACATTAGGAATATCTATACCAGTTTCTATTATAGTCGTACATACTAAAACATCTGCTTCATGGTCAATAAATTGTTGCATTACATCTTCAATCTTAGTCTTATCCATCCTACCATGAGCATAAATAACCCTAGCACTAGGAACAAGATTCTCTATCTCCATTACTTCTTGTTCTATATTTTCTACATTATTAAATAATAGAAATACCTGTCCATCACGAGACATCTCTTTCATAATCGCTTCTTTAACAAGTTGTTTATTATAACCAATAACATAAGTCTGTATAGGATATCTATCACGTGGTGGAGTCTCTATTAAAGATAAACTTCTAATACCTGCAATAGACATTTGTAAAGTTCTTGGAATAGGTGTAGCAGTTAAAGTTAAAACGTCTACAGTACTCTTATATTGTTTTAATTTTTCTTTATGTTTAACCCCAAATCTCTGCTCTTCATCAATAATTAATAATCCCAAATCTTTAGGTTTAATATCATCACTAAGTATTCTATGAGTACCAATAACAAAATCTATTGTTCCTTCTCTTAACTCTTCTAATATTCTATTACGTTCTCTTGTACTAGTAAATCTATTTAAAAGACCAATATTAATAGGAAAATCTTTAAATCTCTCAAGAGCATTCTTATAATGTTGACTAGAAAGAATAGTTGTAGGACATAAAAGTAATACTTGTTTATTATCCATAATCGCTTTAAAAGCTGCCCTAAAAGCAACTTCTGTCTTACCAAAGCCAACATCGCCTACTAATAATCTATCCATAGGAGAAACTTTCTCCATATCTTCTTTTATCTGTTTAGTAGCAAGTAACTGATCATTTGTTGCAGCATAAGGAAATGCATCTTCAAACTCTTTTTGTAATTCATTATCATGAGAAAAAGCAAAACCCTTTTGTCTTTCTCTTTCCGCTTGTACTCTTAACAAGTCATTAGCCATATCTTGGACTTTACTTTTAACACGTGTTTTTACTTTCTCCCACTCTTTACCACCAAGTTTATAAATAGTAGGACGAACACCCTCTTTACCAGTATATTTATAAAGCATATCAATTTTTTCAACAGGAATATAAAGCTTATCATTACCCTGATATAAAACTTCTATATAATCTTTCAAAACACCCTGTTGTTCTAAAGTCTTTAACCCATTATAAATACCAATACCATGAACTTGATGAACAACATAGTCTCCTATCTCTAATTTATTTAAATCAGTTATCTTTGTATTATACTTAAACTTAGTCTTATACCTCTTAACCTTTTCATTATTTTTAAATAACTCTCTACCCGTTAAAAAGATATAATTTTTATATTGAAAACCACTATCTAATCCAAATGAAACTAAATTAAGCTTATTAGGATAAATTTCATCCATAGTTGTATCCATTACAGGCAAAGATATCTTACTTCTAAAACTATGTAACTGATAATCTTTTAAACAAACAATAACAGTATAATTAGCATATAACTTTTCTCTAATATACTTAGTAATACCTTCTATATCATCATTAAATAAAGGTAGTTCCTTACTATTAAAATTAATAACCTTTAAAGACTTATCTAAATTATCTACAGTTAAATAATGTAGAGCATTATTTTCATAGATATCATCAAAGTCAAACATATAACTACCTTTAAAGTCTATATCTTTCTCTTCCCTATACTCTAACATATCAGTACATATTTGTTTATAATTTATTAACATTGAACTCTTATCTTTATAAATAGTAATATGATTATCTAAATAACCACCAATATTAGTCACATCACCATATTCACTTAAATATTTAGTACTTCTCTTTTCTTCATCTATAAAGGTATCATTAGAAAATATTTCTGTATAAGGATATATATCTACACTATTTATTTCACTCAAAGACTTTTGACTCTTACCATCAAAGTATCTAATAGAGTCTATTGTATCGCCAAAAAACTCTAATCTTATAGGATTAGATTCACCTAATGGAAAAATATCTATAACAAACCCTCTAACACCAATTTCACCAGTCTTAGTAACTAAAGTAGTTCTCTCATACCCTATATTAGTAAGTTTTTCAACTAATTCTTTAGGACTAATTTCATCATTTACTTTTAAAGATAAAGTACTCTTTAAATATTCTTTTTTTAATGGTAGATATCTTAAATATCCCATTAAGTTAGTAATAACTATCGAAGGCTTATCACTACTTACTTCTTTTAATGTCTCAAGTCTAGTAACCATTAAATCAGGACTAATAGCCATCGCTTCACTAGTTAAAAAGTCATCCATCGGAAACAAATATACATTATCTACATAATTACTAATACTTCTATATAAACTATTAGACTCTACTAGATTAGAAGTAACTATTAAAATATTTTTCTTACTATCATAAAGTTTATTTACATAAACGGCAAAAAGCTCTTCAGTCATCCCTGTAAGAGCGATATTCTTATCATAAATTTTCTCAAAAAAGTTATCAAATACTTTCATAATTACCACTTCCTATTATATTTACTCATCAAAGAGGTAAAGTCCATTACAAAATAATCGTCTAAAACATCAACTAAGGTATCAAACATTATATCAATCTCATTTAATTCTTTCTTACTAAACTTAGATAGAACATAATTAATAACATCATCTTTATCATTAGAAATACCTATTCTAAGTCTTTTAAAGTTATCAGTACCAAGATGAGATATAATACTCTTTAAACCATTATGTCCTCCACTACTTCCATTTCTTCTTAATCTAAACTTACCTAAATCTAAATCAAGATCATCACTAATAACTAAAACATCTTCACTATTTAATTTATAAAAGTCAACAAAGGATCTAACAGCAATACCAGAATTATTCATATAAGTCATTGGTTTAATAAAAATAACTTTCTCATTATTAATAGTAGTCTCTATATACATAGCATTAAATTTTTCTTTAAATTTATCAGTAATATTTTTATATTGTAAATATCTATCTACTAACATAAATCCCATATTATGTCTAGTATTCTCATATTCTCTACCTTTATTACCAAGACCAACAACTAATTTCATAACCTTACCTCTTTTCCAAATTATTTCCCTAACAAATTATTTATTTATTCTTATCAAGATATTCTTTATAGACAATAGACTTAGGAATACCTCTTTCTTTTGCCACTAACTTAATCGCTTCATTTTTAGTATTACCATCATTTATATAAAAATCCACGTGTTCTACAATACTCATACTATTAAAATCAAATTCTAAAGTAGCACCTTCTACCACAATAACAAATTCTCCTTTAATAGGAAAATCAGTTTCTAATACTTCACTAATTTTACCTCTAATCGCTTGTTCATACTTTTTAGAAATTTCTCTAACTACACAAATCTTTCTATCACCAAATACTTCTTTAATATTATTTAATGTATCTATTAGTCTATGAGGTGCTTCATAAAATATTAATGTATATGGATGATTTCTTAAAGACTCTAATTCTTTAATCTGTTTATTCTTCTTAGCATTAAGAAATCCATAAAAAGTAAAAGGAGACGGAGCTAATGCAGATATAGTTAAAGCTGGAACAAATGCAGTCGCCCCAGGTAAACTCACTATATTATAATTATGTGATGAAATATAGAGGACTATTCTATAACCTGGATCACTAATTAAAGGAGTCCCTTGGTCAGTAACTAATCCTACATTTAAACCAGTATTTAAATAACCTAATACCTTATCTTTCATCTTATCTTCATTAAACTCGTGACAACTTACTAACTTGTTTTTTATATTGTATTTGCTAAGTAACTTAGAAGTTTCCCTAGTATCTTCACAAAGTATAACATCAACAAGTTCTAAAGTCTTTAAACCTCTAATAGTAATATCACCTAAATTACCAATAGGTGTAGGTATTAAATATAAACTAGGTTTATCCATTAGTATCACTTTTTCCTTTCCAAATATTGTTTCCTATATAAATTCTAATAACTCTTTAAATTCTGTATAACCAGACTCTGAATTAAGATGTCCTCCATCTTCTATAACAACTTGTTTAGTAGAAATTAAATCTGCAAAATCTTTTTCAACTTCATACTTAACATATGGGTCATTTTTAGTATAAAAACAAATTATATCATTACAATAATTTTTAATATCTTCTAAATTATCTAAATACATAGTTTTATTTACAGTATTCATGATTTCTTCACCTTTAACAAAATAATTATTAAAACCACAAACAAACACTAATCTCTTTACTTTAATTTTATTCTCTATTAAAAACTTACAAACAAAGACAGGAGCAATAGAATGAGCAAAAATAGTTGTATTCTCATTTAATATTCCTGCATCTAAATAACATTTAAGCAATCTAGACCAATTTGTATAATTTTGATAACCTACACCAGTAGGAAAATCTGGGGTATACACTTCAAAATTTATCTTTTCTATCTCGCCACGTAAATATGGAATAAAGTTAACAAATGGATTTCCAAAGCTTCCGTGTACTAAAATATAATTATTCATTATCGTTATCCTCCTCTAAAATAATAGGTTTTAAAACCTTTAATCCATGTTCTTTACCACTCTTCCTAGCCTCTATCAAAACAAGTTTAGAAGTACTATCTAAATCATGATAAATAAACTGTATCTCCTTAATAGCCAACTTATTTTCTATTAAAGTATCTCTAATTTCAAATAATCTATCAACACGACTTACTAAAAATAAACTTCCCCCATCTCTTAAATAAATCTTTGATAGACGTGCTACATCACTAATAGTCATATCACCTTCATGTCTTGCCATCTTCAAATATTCTTTATCGCTAATAATAGATTCATTATCTAAAAGAAAATATGGTGGATTACAAACTATAATATCAATAGAATTAATTGCAAAGTATTTATTTATATTCTTTATATCATCATTAATAACTTTAATCTTATCTTCTAAATTATTATCTTTTATAGACATACTAGAAAGTTTACAAGCAATACTAGCTTTTTCTATACCTATCATTTCTATATCAGTTCTAGTAGATAGAAGCAAAGGAATAGATAATAGTCCACTACCAAACTCTACCAATAACTTATCTTTACTTTTAATTTTTATAAAGTTAGCAAGAGCAAGATTATCAGTAGTAATCTTAAAGTAGTTATCATCATAATACAATATCAAGTTCTTACCATTATGGGAAAATTCCATTTTTTTATTCATTAACACTAAACTCAAGTACTCCTTTATCTTTAAATTCTGCCTTATATGTTCTCTTAAAAACATCTACTTCTGTCACTTTACCTAACCCGTCATTTGTCTCAACTAAACTTCCAATACTAGGTAAACCTTTCTTTAACTCAGTATAAACTTCATCTTCATAGTTTAAACAACATAAAAGTCTACCACAACTTCCATTTATCTTAGTAGGATTTAAAGCTAGAAACTGATTCTTTGCCATATTAATAGAAACACTAGCAAAATCTGTTAAGAAAGTACTACAACAAAGGAATAAACCACAAGGACCAAGACCTCCAATCTTTTTAGCTCTATCTCTAACACCAATCTGTCTAAGCTCTATTCTTGTCTTATATCTTTGTGCTAATACTTTAGCAAGTTCCCTAAAATCAACCCTAGCATCTGCCGTATAACAAATAAATAATTGTTTTCTATCAAAAGTATAGAAAGAAGAAATAAAATGCATATCTAAATCAAGCTCTAAAGATTTCTCTTGAGCAAGAGTTAAAGCCTCTATACTATCTTTCTTATTTTTATTATGTTGTTCCCTATCTCTTTTAGTAGCAACTCTAACAAAACTAGTAGTAACATCAAAATCATCTTTATCTTCTATACTTACTATAGATGCAATCTTTAACAAATCATCATTTTTAACAATAATCTCCCATCCTACTTTAAAAAAAGTATTCTCTGGATATTTTACATAATCATAATCATTAAATAACTCATCTATATAAGAAATCTTTAATAACTTCATCCTACACCTCCATCAAAGAAAGTAATAAATCATCAATCCACAACTTCATATTAACATTATACTTCAACTTCTTCAACTTTTCATCTAATATAGAAACAATATTAATTACTTCCTCTAAATTAATAGCATTATCTTCTTTATTTAATAAGCTCTTATAATATTTAAGTAATTCTCTAATAAAATCAGTAGATGAACTCTTATCATTAAAGAAATTACTACTATAATAGTTAAATTTAAGTAATAAATCATCACTTTTTCTTTTATTTATATCATCTATAAAAGAAAGCACTTCTTCAGAAAAGCTATTCTCATTACTTTCTTCATATTGAAGCCTCATAATCTGACATCTAGACCTAATAGTATCTAAAACATTATACTGATTACTAGTAACAAAAATAGCCACTACATCATCACTTGGTTCTTCAAGAAACTTAAGTATTGTATTAGAAGCACTAACATTCATCTTATCACATTCAAACACTACATATACTTTTCTTGTATTATATAAGGATTTACTAGAAAACTCATCTCTAATAAAAAGTAACTGCTCTTTCTTTATTTGATTATTAATAGGATTAACTTCTATATAATCAGGAAATTCATTATTCTCTATTAAATGAAATAACTTATCTTTAGAAATAGTAACATCATGATTTTTATAAGAGTCTTCATATATTTTCTCTACTAAAAAAAGAATATATTTCTTTACAATATCTAAACTATTATTATTAGTTTCTATTAAATATGCATGCGACAAAAAGCCCTTATCAAGAGCTTTCATTATCTGATTATAAAACATAGGTTGTAAAGACTCTACTTCTAAATCCATTACTACATCCACCTCTTAGAACATTAATACTTTTAATAAAACTAAAACAAAAAGCATTGGAAAACCAAGTATACTAACAGATCCTACTGTAAAAACATTAATAGGAATAACTAAATTAAATCTAGTTGCAATTAAATTATAACCATATAGTATAAATGTACTAATTATTATTTTCTGTAAAATACGCCATACTTTCTTCATAACTTGCTTCATAGTCTTCACCTAATAAAGCATATGAAAAAGTATTTAATATTATGAAAGTTCTTTTCTATCTTCTAAAGCTCTTTCCAAAGTAAGAGTATCAATGTATTCCATATCAGCACCTATTGGAACACCACTAGCAAGTCTAGTAACAACAATATTCATTCCTTCTAATATTTTTTTAATATATAAAGAGGTTATCTCTCCTTCTACACTAGGCTTCAAAGCAAGTATTACTTCTTTAATATTTTCATTCTTTACTCTATCTAATAACATATCAAGTCCAATATCTTCAGGATTAATATCATCAAGTGGAGAAATAAGTCCATTAATAACATGATATAATCCTTTATAAGTACCTAACTTTTCAAATAGAAATACTATCTTAGAATCTTCTACTACTAAAATAGTCCCTTTCTCTCTTAAATCAGATTCACAAATTAAACATTTTTCTTTATCAGTAAGAGTATTGCAAATCTTACAAGGATGAATATTATTTTTAACATCTTCTAAATTTTCTTGTAATAATTTAAACTTATCTTCATCAAAAGAAAGAACAGAAAAAGCCATACGCTCTGCTGTCTTTTCCCCAATTCCTGGAAAGTTTTCAAAACTCTCTATTAAATTCTTTAAATTATCAGGATACATTAAAATAACCCAGGTATAGAACTAAAACGTCCCATCTTCTCTTCTGTTACTTTATCTACTTGTTTCATTGCATCATTAGTTGCAATAACAATCATATCTTGAAGCATTTCTAAATCATCACTAGAAAAATCAGAATCATTTTCTATCTTAACTTCTAAAACTTCTTTCTTACCATTAATTTTAACTGTTACTAATCCATTAGTACTAGAAAATTCCATCTTATCGATTTCATCTTTAACTTTCATCATATCACTTTGTAATTTTTGAGCTTGTTTCATCATTGCTTGTATATTCATATTAAGTTTCATTCCTTTCACTACGTTCAAGGCACACATAGGAATTAAAACCTTGAACTAAATTTATTTTCCTATATAATAACAGTCATGAAGGAGTGTGTACTACAAAGCACGGTAGGAGGAG
The DNA here is from genome assembly GCA_946498975.1 of uncultured Mycoplasmatota bacterium. Lineage (GTDB taxonomy): Bacteria > Bacillota_I > Bacilli_A > RF39 > UBA660 > Onthousia. Next base: position 4,423 of record CAMMQC010000016.1, on the reverse strand, counting down.
TTGCAGACTTCCTGTAACTCATTATGGATTAAACCAGCATATTAAGCAGTGCAAATGTAGGTGTTTCAAGCACACATAAGTAGTCCCTTTGAGACTGTAGATTAATCATTGACTTTAGTTAATTCTTAGTGTTACCTACATAGACAACTCACTCCTTCTAAAATATTTTTGAAAGGAAGGATTTATTTATGGAAGTTATTTATCCAAAAGCATGTGGTGTTGATGTCCACAAAAACTTTATTGTCGCAGTTATTTGTGATTCAACTAACCAAATACCCAAATATTTTAAAAAACGTTTCTCTACCTTTAATAATAGTTTAATCGGCTTTAGAGAATGGCTTTTAGAAAACGACTGTCAAAATGTATGCATGGAATCTACTGGTAAATACTATACTCCTGTATACAATGCATTAGAAGGTTTTATTCCTAATGTCGTCGTGGCCAATCCTAAATGGGTTAAATGTATCAAAGGTGAGAAAGACGACAACAAGGATGCAAAATGGATTGCAGACTTGTTTAAATTAGGTATTGTTCGTTCTAGTTTTATTCCTGAAAAAGATATTAGAGTCTTAAGGGAATTTACTAGATATATTTACAAACTTACCTGTATTAAAACATCTGAAAAGAATCGTTTTATTAATGCTCTTACCGTTGGTAATTGCAAACTTGATATGGTTTTCTCTGATATCTTTGGTAAATCTAGTCAAGATATCATTGATACCATTTTAGATAATGATTCTTTTACAGATGAGGATATTATAAATTGTCTTCGTAAAAATTGCAAATCATCTAAAGAAGACATTTTATCCGCTATTTCTGGTATTACTTTTACTAATGAACAAAAACTAAGAATTAAACTTATCAAAGATCACATTAATTATTTAACTAACGAAATTAATGATTTAAGAGAAACTGTTGATACCTTAGTTGCTCCTTATGAAGATTATATTAATCTTCTTATGACTATTCCAGGTATTGATAGAAATTCTGCAATTACTATTATTTCTGAAATAGGAACTGATATGTCACAATTTTCTAACCATCATAGACTTACTTCTTGGGCTGGACTTGCTCCTGGTTGTAATGAGTCTGCTGGTAAAAAGAAATCTGTTAAAATATCTCGTGCTGGTGTTTATCTTAAACCTTGCTTAGTTGAGGTCGCACATAGTGCTGTTCAAGATAAAACTAATACTTACTATGGTAATAAGTTTAACAAAATTTCTAAACGTCGTGGCAAGAAGCGTGCCATCATTGCTATTGCTAGAAAGATTTTAGTTGCTATCTATCATATGCTATCTACTGGTGAGACTTGGAATCCTCGTGATTTAGCATCCAATGAAACCTCTGATAAAGATAGAATAAAATATACTAAAAACAACTTTAAACAATCTCTTAAACAATTACTTTCTTTAGGGCTTACATCTGATGAACTATTAGAAATAGTTAATCAGAATGCCTCAATTTCTGATAGTTAAATTTTGACTTAACTTGGGGTAAGGGGAAGTCTGCCCTTTTTTAGGTTTTTTCCTAAAATAAATTTAGTTTTATTTTTCAGATTATTCCTTCTTTCTATTCAACTTCTACTAAATCTCCAAACATTTCAATAGTTTGATTTATTAAATCATCAGATTCATTATTTATTTTAACATCTTCTTCCAAACTATTCAATATAGGTTCTTCTTGATATTCAAATTGTTTTCCTTGCTTATGAAGATTAATGTATTCTTGTTTTAACTCATTCCATTTTGTAGTAGTAATAAAAGCAATTTTTTTAAGTGAGCCTGTCTTTTCATTATAAAAGTCATTTAACTTATTAAAATGATTACTAAGCTTATCTACCATTCCTTCATAATCATAACTAATAATAATATTTTTAGGGCTAGATGCTCTTACTTTACCATCTAAAAGTTCACAAGCAAGATATCCATTATTAGGATCAAAAGTATAATCATTAAATTTATCAAGATTAACTGTTTCTTTATTTAACTCATCTTTCACTGCTTCTATCATTGTATTTTTACTTCTTATTAACATTAACTCTTCATATTTTTTTATTTGTTCATTTGTTTTTTGCACAATTTCTGTTGATAAAATTTTTAACTCATTTTGTTTTTCCACTGCTTCTGTGGAAATAGTCTTTTCTTCCTTCTTAGGTCTTGTATATACTTCTTCAGTCGATTTAGGCTGAGAATGAACAGCTTCACTTCGTACAGTTTCAGGATTTTTATGTTCATTCATATAATGTAATAGAAATATTTCTATAGATAACTTAACATCATCTGCTTTCTTTAATTCAACTAAATGTTCATTCAAAAGATTTAGGAAATTAACAAGTTCAGACTCTTCAAAAATAAGTTCGTCACTATTTATATAATGATTAAATAACTCATTTTTAATGAGTAGCATCAACTGCTTAACAACTTGCACCAAGTTTTTCCCATCTCTATAATACTTTTCTATAAGAGAAAGAACTTCACTTACATCAAAAGAAAATATTAATTTTTCTAGTTTCTTTAATTCTTCTTCATTAACTTCTCCATTTATCTCATAAAAGTCATCCAAAGTAATCTCATCGGTGCAGTAAGCTCTTAATTTATCAAGAAGTCCTATCGCATCACGAAGTCCACCATCAGAAGCTTGAGCTATTTTTCCAAGAACTTTCTCTTCAACTTTAATATTCTCATCATTAACTATTTCCGTAAGTCTTTTAACAATATCATCATTACTAATCTTCTTAAAAGAATACCACTGACACCTAGAAATAATGGTAGCAGGTATTTTTTGAGGATCCGTTGTTGCTAATATAAAGATTACATGTTCTGGTGGTTCTTCAATAGTTTTCAACAAAGCATTAAAAGCACCAATAGATAACATATGTACTTCATCTATAATATAAACTTTATATTTAAGTTCACTCGGTAAAATACCAACCTTACTACGAAGTTCCCTTATTTCATCTACACCATTATTAGAAGCAGCATCTATTTCAATAATATCCATGCATTCTTTTGAAAATGAATATAAACAGTTTTTACATTTTCCACAGGCTACACCATCAACAGGTTCTAAACAATTAACTGATTTTGCAAAGATTTTAGCAATAGTAGTTTTACCTGTTCCTCTAGGACCAGAAAACAAATATGCATGATTAATATGATTATAATTAATAGCATTTTTCAAAGTATTAACTACAACATTCTGTCCTACTACATCATCAAAAACAGTAGGTCTATACTTACGATACAAAGCTTGATACATATACCTCACCTCACTAAACACAAATAGTATAACAAACAAAAGAAAAAAAGAACATATAAAACATACGTTTAATATCTTCTTTTTCTAAAAAATTTACTAATAATATCAATATCTTCTTCATCAAATTTAGAAATATCAAGTTTCACTTTTTCCACAGGTACATTTGCGTCATGTAAACTAAAAACTTCATTAACAATTTTTGAAGTATTAATATCATTATTGTCAAGTAAATATACAATTCTATTTATCCTACTTTGTTTAATAGCACTAGCACACATTGGACAAGGTTCGAGAGTAATATAAATAGTAGTCCCAATTAATCTCCAATTATCTAATTTTCCACAAGCTAACTTAATGGCAGAGAGTTCCGCGTGTTCTAACGAACATTTATTTTTTTCCTTAGTATTGTGTGTTTTAGCAATTACATTATCATCTTTCACTATTACAGCACCAACTGGAACTTCACCTTCATCATAAGCTTTTTTAGCTTCTTCTAAAGCCAATATCATATATTCATAATCATTCATAAAAACCTCCATTATTGTATAAAAAAAGTGCACATAAATTAGACTTGTTAAGGCTGCTATGTCTCCATCCTGACCTGATTCCAAACTAATTTATTGCACGGTAACAGTATACAAAAAAAAGAAGATAAATTCAAGAATTTTTATTTACCCTTAACAAACTATTTCCACAGAAATTATTTCCCGGGAAATAATTTCTGTACTTTTCTATATAAAATTAAACATTTTCTTTATATGTTTCACGTGAAACATTAAGTACTATTACAATATATAGGTTTAAATTAACACTCTTCTTTATAAATTATTTCCCGGGAAATAATTCTAGTACTTCTATATATAAAATCAAATACTTTCTCTATATGTTTCACGTGAAACATTAAGTACAGTTACAATATATAAGTTTAAATCAATACTACTTCTTTATAAATTATTTCCCAGGAAATAATTTCAGTACTTCTCAATATAAAATCAAATACTTTCTCTATATGTTTCACGTGAAACATTAAGTACAGTTACAATATATAAGTTTAAATCAATACTACTTCTTTATAAATTATTTCCCAGGAAATAATTTCAGTACTTCTCAATATAAAATCAAATACTTTCTCTATATGTTTCACGTGAAACATTAAGTACAGTTA
>CAMMQC010000015.1 GCA_946498975.1 uncultured Mycoplasmatota bacterium | reverse complement strand
TGTATTTATTATGTGTCAAGTAGAAAATTGCAATTTTTTCATTTACTTATCCTGTAAATAGAAAGAAAGGGCTTTCTCTTTTCTTTTTTTTGTGCTATAGTTATTTTATAAGAATAGGAGGAGTTAAAAATGACAAAAGGAAGTGCTAGAAAAACAGTAATAAAGCATGAGGAGGTATCAAGCTGGATTTATATTTTATTACTTACTGCAGTAGCAATATTAGGGTGGGTTTTAGGTAAATTTGATTTTAATATAGGTAAAGCAACTCTTACTTTTGCAATATTTGCCTATCCATTTAGATACTTTATTGCAAATATTATAACAAAAAAATATGGCTATAAAGAGACAATGAATGGTATAAGTTATTCAGCATGTCTAATGTTATTATTTATGATTGCTTCTAGCCTTTTAGGAGAACATAATGTTGATTATGTACCGGTAACTGGAGAAGTATTTGGTTATCTTGCAAGTCAAATGATTAACTTAACTATTTATTATTATTTGTATATGAATACAGATGGTAATAAACTTGCTATACTTGCAACATATATTTTTGCTATGTTAGTAGATAATTTAATTAGTATGTTATTTATTAGTAGAATGACTATAGTAGATGCATTCTGGAGAACATATTTTGTAACTATTTTAATAGAAACAATTATATCTATAATACTAATTAACTTTGATGAAAAGAAAGTATTACCAGCAGCACCTAGAAGAAAAAGAAAAAAGAAATGAGTAAAGGATTTACTTTAATAGAAATGCTAGCTACTATAATAATATTAGGTATATTAGTTACATTAGTATTATTTAGTGCAAATAAGTTAATTACATCTAGTAATTTAGAATATTATAATACTAGCGAAAAGATGATGATACTAGCAAGTAAAGATTACTTTGCAGATTATAGAAGTTACCTACCTAAAGAAGTAGGGGAAAATACTAGAGTATTACTAAGTGCTCTAGTTTTAGAAGAATATATTGATATGATAAAAGATGTTAATGATAATGATTGTAATACTACTAAGAGTTATGTAGAAGTAGAAAAGACAAGTTCTAAAGATTATTTATATAAAGCACATCTAGTATGTGATAAAGCAGGTTATGAAACTAAGGATGGGGAGTAAAGTATGGATAAGACAAGAAAAAAATATATAGTATTAGTAATAGTAACAATAGTAATAAGTGTAATAGCATTAATAGGTGCTAGTTATGCTCTACTTACTATGACTATAGAAGGTGATAAGAAGATTACTTTAACAGCAGGGATATTAAAGGTTGACTTTACTGATGGTAATTATATTAATTTAGATAATGTAGCTCCTATGACAGATACTCAAGGTCAAAAGACTACACCTTATACATTTACTATAACTAATACTGGTAATATAAATGCATATTATCATGTATCTTTAGAAGAAGAGGCTACTAATACATTAGCTAACTCTTATTTAAAGATGAGACTAACTAATAATCAAGGATATGATAGTGGAGTAGTTAAAGTAAGTAGTTATGGAACAGGTACATTTAATATAAAGAGTGAAGAAACACTAGAACCAGAAGATACTGTTACATATACTTTATGGATGTGGTTAGATAATGATGCGGATAATAGTGCTCAAGGAAAAGAATATAAGAGTAAGATAGTAGTAACTAGTTATGATAGGAAACAAAAGTCTTTAGCATTAAAACAAATACTTGAAGATAATGAAGTACAAGAAGAAAAGACTAATATGTTTAATTATGCAAGTAATGGTGTGTATTTATCAGGAGTATCTGATGATGGGCAACCCCAATATGCAACAGATGAAAATCAAGTAACAAATGGTTTATATAGCATGGAAGATGAAGATGGTGTTAGTTACTACTTTAGAGGGAATGTAACAAATAATAATGTTCAATTTGGAGAATATACAGAGGATTATTATGTGTATAATTATGGTAGTAGATTTTTTCAGAGTTTAGCGTCTTGCCAAGAATATAATAGTAGTTGTAGTGAAAGTAATAGAGTGCTATTAGCATCTAAGGGAGATAAGATGTACTGGAAGATAGTAAGAGTAAATGGAGATGGAAGCTTAAGATTAATTTATAATGGAACGAGTGTCAATCCTACAAATACAGATTTAGTAAATTCTTTTGCAGTGGGGATGACATCATATAATTTAGAGTATAATGACCCTAAATATACAGGATATACATATGATAGAGATACAAATGAAACAGATAGTTTTATAAAAAGAGAAGTAGATACATGGTATGAGAACGCTTTAGGAGATACAATATATGATAGTATGGTAACAGGTGGAAGATTTTGTAGTGACAGTAGTGGCTATAGAGAAGAATCAATGATGGGAGGAAATGTCTTTGCAAGTTTTGATAGATTAGCCCCAATATATGGGAAATTAATGGGCTTAGAAATGCAAGAGGATGTAACACCAACATTAAAATGCCCTAGTACAAGTGAAAGTTATGGAGGTTCTTATAGATTAAAAGCAGGGCTGATAACAGCAGATGAATTAGTATTAGCAGGAGAAAGTTTAGGAGTAGTAGGAAATAGTTATTTAAATCCAGGAGAATCAGAAATGTATTATTGGACAATGTCGCCGGCCGGTTTCTATTATGGTAGTGCTTATGTGTGGAATGAGAGTGATTACCTCGTTTACAACTATGTAGTTTACTACAGTGCCGTTCGTCCAGTTATCAATGTGATAACTGAAAACGGGTTTACGTCTGGAGATGGGACGGTTGAAAATATTTATGTGATTTCTTAGGTAGAATGAGGCAAATGACTCCTCATTTGCCTCGGGGGGGGCTTATTTTTTCATTTAATCCTGAGTAACGGACAGTTTTAGTTAAAACATTGAAAAATAAGGAAAAAGTATATATAAAAGTACGACCAATAGTGTATGAGTTGGTAACAATGATGATAAAAATAGAAAAAGTGTAACTTTTGGTATCATAAGTTACACTTTTTAGTATAAATTAAACCACGACAAAAAGAACTTTGGTTATTTAAGTTTTTTAAATATCATAGAGAGTAAAGAAAAAGGGGAGCCTAATGTATTTCGAGGAATTAAAAGCTAGATGAAATAGAGTAAGTTCTGTATTAAATAAAGACATTACTCTTTTCTTTACTCTTATACCATTTTCTATAAAATATTTATGAGTAGTAATTTTAACATTTTTATAACAACTATTATTTTTAGAATAGTCTGTCCCTAATATAGTTAAAAAATAGTAGAAAAGCAAACAAGGGTATACATAGAAGCAAAATAATCTAAATCAGCTTTAACAACAGATTCAATATAAAAGCCATTAGATTTTTGATTTTTAAATACTGATTCAATAGCACCAAAACGATAACCATAATCTTTAATGGCTCTTTTAGTAGAACCATTAGTAACAATAATCCAAGGCTCACTAACACCCTCTGTTTTACTTATAACAATATTAGTTTTATAAGAGTTATCAGTAAGTAGGATATCATTAAAAGATTTAGAGTGATATTTGTAAGGCTCTATTTCATCTAAAAATTTCCAAACTTTATGTTCTTCTTTTTAATCTAATACAATAAGTATGACCTAAAGAGTCAATGTGTTGTAAAATAGTAGTAGAATTAAACCATCTATCAGCTTATCAGCAAGAAATATTAGTTTATAAGAAGAATCAAATAAAGAAGAAACGTAAGGAATACTTTCTCTTCTTTTAATTGTTTCAAACACATATCAAAAATATATTGACACAATCTATCTATCATGATACATTATAGATATAAGAGGCGATACATAAAAGATGGGGAAAGGAGGTAAATTTAATTTTTTTAAAAAAGTATAGATTTTTAAAATTGAGAGTTTTTTTGAAATGAATATTTAAAATTTTCCTAGAGAAAATATTAAATTGAGAGCCTATTTTCTTTGAATTTTAAAAATTACCTTTTTGCAATCATTTTAAAGCTATGCTATAAGTATTGCAGAAAGGAGGAATTTCCTTGTCTATTACAAAGAAAAGATTTGAAGAAATAGTAAATGAGTTAAGAAGAAAAGGAGAAGTTGTTCCTGCTACTTATGACTGTATATATAAAGCTATTATGAGAAACTGTCCTAAATATAGAGCAGATACTACATCTAAATTAACAAGTGTATCTAAAGAGTTAATATTAAATACTTATAAAGAAATGAATACTGAGTATGTAATAGATAATGTTTTAGAAAAAGGTAAAGTATCAGATGTTTTATTTAAAACAAAAGGCTATGTTTTTAACTTTGAGTTTAATAATAGAAAATGGAATGGCTTAATTGAGAGAAATGATGCTTATTTAGGTAAAATAAAAAATGATTTAATAAGAAAAGCGAAAAGTTATGCTAGTATGCCTAAAGTAATACAGATAAATATTAATAACTTTTATTGTTTCTTAAATAAGGAGAATCTATTAGAATTTAAATCAAGAGATAAATATGGAATAATAGAAAGTGATAAATGGGGTAAAATATATGTTAATTTAAAATTAATAAGAGAAAAGTATGATAGAGGATTAAATTTAAGTAAATTAGAAAAAGAACTAGTAATATTAACTTTAACAAAAGTTGATGAGATTGACAAATTAGCGGAAGGAGACGAAGAACTTATGGAAGTTGCTAAAGAATTAAAAAGATTAACTAATGATGCATATACTATTGGACTATATGATGAAGAAGAGGAAAGAAGAAGAATAGAAAATAGTATAAAAATTACTGCTAAAGAACAAGGTCTTAAACAAGGTCTTAAACAAGGAATTAAACAAGGAATTAAACAAGGTGTTAGTAATGAAAAAAATTCTATTGCTAAAAATCTTCTTAGTATGGGTATGCCAATAAAAGATATTATGAAAGCGACAGGGTTAAATAAGAATCAAATAACAATGTTGATGTAAAGGAGATGTTGAGTTAATGGAAGGTTGTGCTTCAAAGAGATTAAGTCTTGATATTAATACAGTAGGGTTTTATGATGAAGCGGAAGAGATGGAAAAAATGATGAATAGTCTTAAAGAAGAAGGAGAAATGCTAGGAGAGAAAAGGGGCATTAAAAAGGGTGCTAAAGAAAGAGAGAAATCTATTGCAAAGAATCTTCTTAAAGATGGATTGCCTATTCCTAAAGTATGCGAATATACAGGCCTTTCAGAAAATCAAATAGCAAGATTAGTGTAGGTTAATTATGGGTGGAGCATTATATTGTAGTGTCGCTCTTTCTTTAAGAGTTACTAGACCTTTAGGTCTTTTTGAAGATGGTTATTTTAGTGATGGAGATATTAAAAATATTCAAGATCTATATTTAGAAATATCATCAAAAATAGATTTAACACTAATTCTTTCTATTTGCTAGATGTCCTAGATTATAATTATCCTAAAGAAAAGTGGAAAATCTATTTAGATAAGAATAAGGAAAATGTTGTTAATATGGAAGAGCCTAAAGAAACTAGAGTAATGGATTGTACTAGAGAAGAAGAACATAATTTTTCATTTCTTTTAAAGCATCATTGTAAACATTACAATGAATATAGACTTGGTATAAAGCCTTTTAAAGTATTTATGGATTTTCACCCAATAGAGGATAATATAATTTGTCTATTAAATTGGTTTAAAAAAGATTACTTTGCAAATCCTTTAAATGGAGCTTTAATATTTCATAATTATAGGATTTAACTTGTAAAAATAATGAATGTAGTCTAAAATAAGTTATGTAAAATAACTTATTTTTTAGTTGGGTGTTGGTAATTATGAAAGACTTTAAGGAAAAATTAAAACTTGTTCCAGAACTACCTGGAAGTTATCAGATGAAAGATAAAAATGGTTATATTATCTATGTTGGAAAAGCTAAGAACTTAAAGAAACGTGTTAGTAGTTATTTTAGAGGTAATGTAACTGGTAAGACAGCAATGCTTGTACAAGATATAGATGACTTTGAATATATCGTTACTGATAGTGAGTTAGAGAGTTTAATCTTAGAGATAAACCTAATTAAAAAATATGACCCTAAATATAATATTTTACTTAAAGATGATAAAAGTTATCCATATATTGAACTTACGAGTGAATTGTATCCTAGACTTAGAGTAGTTAGAAATGTTAAGAAAAAGAAAAAAGATCATAAATTATTTGGACCTTACCCTAATGTAACCGCAGCACGTAAAACAGTTAATATGATTAATCGTTTATATCCATTAAGAAAGTGTGAGAAATTACCTAAGAAAGAGTGTTTATATTATCATATAAATGAGTGTTTAGGCTACTGTATTAAAGATATAGATGATGCTACTATTAAATCTATGACTGATGAGATAACAAGCTTTCTTAAAGGAAATAGTAGTTTTATTAAAGAAAAAATTACAAAAGAAATGGAAAAAGCTAGTAATGCTTTAAATTATGAAAAAGCTTTAGAGTTAAGAGAGATGTTAACTGATATAGATATAACTTTAACTAAACAAAAGATAGACTTAAAGAAAAATTATAACTTTGATATCTTTAACTATACCGTAGTAGATAATTACTTATCTATAACAGTCTTCTTTATAAGAGAAGGAATACTTTTTGGTAGACATCATGAAACATTGCAGACTCTAGATAATGTCGTTGATGACATGGAAGAATATATCATAAAATTCTATGAAAAAAATATTCTTGCTCACAATATATTAATACCAGATACCTTAAATGCTGAATTACTTAGTGAATATTTAAAAGTTAAAGTACATGTTCCTAAAAGAGGAGAGTTAAAGAAATTAGTTGATTTAGCAGAAGAGAATTCTAAAGTAGTTTTAAATGAAGAGTTAGAGACTTTAAAGAAAGATGATAATAAAAAAATAGAAGCTTTAAATGAGTTAAAGACTCTTCTTGGGGTAGATTCTGTTTCAAGAATGGAAAGCTTTGATAACTCTCACTTATTTGGAACTTATTATGTAGGAGCAATGGTAGTATTTCGTGACTTTGAACCCTTAAAGAATGATTATCGTAAATATAAGATAAGTACTGATGTTAAAGATGATTTAGGAGCGATGAGAGAAGTCTTATATCGAAGGTATTATCGTGCTATCATGGATAATGAAGTATTACCTGATTTAATAGTTATGGATGGAGGAGAAACACAAGTAAATGTTTGTAAAGAGATACTTTCTAGTTTAAATTTATCTATTCCTATAATAGGACTTAAGAAAGATTCACATCATAGAACTAATACTGTTATAGATAGTAATTATAAAGTATTAGATATTAAAAGTGATAGTAACTTATTCCTTTATCTATCTAAAATTCAAGAAGAAGTTCATCGTTTCGCTATTACTTATCATCGTAATATTAAAAGTAAAGGACTACTTTCTAGTTACTTAGATTTAGTTCCTGGAATAGGAGAAGTTAGGCGAAAAGAATTATTAAAGAAATTTGGTTCAATGAAAAAAATGAAAGAAGCAAGTATAGAAGAGTTAAGTGAAATAGTAGGAGATACTGTTGCAAATAATCTCTATAATGTCTTGCATGAGGAGGATGAAAATGAAAACAAATAAAAGAGGATTTACAGTAGTAGAATTACTTGTTGTACTCGTTATATTAGGCATATTAATAACTCTTGCTTATATATCAGTATCAAAATATTTAAATCAAGCTAGAAGCACTACTTATGAAGACTTTGAGAAAAATATTACTAGTGGTGTTACTAACTATTTAATAGATCATACTGGTTCTATTCCAAATGAGGGAGAATCACTAGTAGTTGATGTTGAAAAATTAGTTTGTGAAGGATATATAGATAATTTACAAGACCCAAGAGAATCAAGTAAAACATGTAATTTAGAAAGTTATGCTATTGTTAAAAGAAATAATAATACAGGTTATAATATGGATATAGATTATTCTGCTTGTTTAAAATGTTCAGGATACGAAAGCCCTGCTTGTTCTAATTCAATTTCAGGGATTGAAAGATTAACAAAAGATGCAAGTTGTGAGGTAGAATAATGGGAACTATTAAAGTAATGGATGAAATACTTGCTAATAAAATTGCAGCAGGAGAAGTAGTAGAAAGATGTTTAAATGTTGTTAAAGAATTAGTAGAAAACTCTATTGATGCTAAGGCTACTGAGATTAAGATAAATCTAATAGACTCTGGTACTAAGAAAATAGTAGTAAGTGATAATGGTATCGGTATGAATAAAGAAGATGCTACTCTTGCTTTTTCACGTCATGCTACTAGTAAATTAAAAGACTTAGATGATTTATTTAATATAGGCACTTTAGGTTTTAGAGGCGAAGCTCTACCATCTATCGCTTCAGTTTCTCACATTTATTTACAAACTAGTAAAGATGGAGTAGGAACAAGTATCTCTTTAAATGGTGGTGTTATAGAAAGTGTTGAAAATAGTGATTTAAGCGTAGGTACTACTATTGAAGTAAGAGATTTATTTTATAATACCCCTGTAAGATTAAAGTATTTAAAGAATCTTTATACAGAGCTAGCTTTAATAATAGAATATGTTAATAAAATGGCTCTATCATATCCATCTATTAGATTTGTTTTAACTAATAATGATAAAGAACTTCTTAATACAAGTGGAGATGGTAATCTTTTAAAAGTAATCTATGCTGTTTATGGTATAGATGTTACTAAAAAGATGATAGAAATAAATGGTGAAAATGACGATTATGTAATATCTGGTTATATTGGTTATCCAGAAATAGCAAAAACTTCAAGAAATGTTATTACGACATTAGTAAATGGTAGAGTAATTAAGAATTTAGATTTAAATAGATGTTTAATAGACTGTTATCATACCTATATACCTAAAGATAAGTTTCCAATGATAGTTTTAAATATTGATGTAGATCCTATCCTTATAGATATTAATATACACCCTCAAAAGATGGATATTAAGTTCTCTAAGATGGAGAGTTTAAAAGAGTTAATTACTAAAGTAATCAGTTCTAAATTAAAAGAGATATTACTTGTTCCTCATGCTAATGTTAGAGATTTAAATACTATTTATGAAGTAGAAGATTCCCTCCCTCTTAATACTATTAATTATGAGATAGATGATGAAGAAGTACCTGTTAAAGAAACATCTCCTAATTTAGAAGAGTTATCTTTTGATTTTGATAATGATAATAAAATAACTGGTACTAAGACAGAAGAAGTAGTAGAAGAGGAAAAAGAAGAAGAGACTAATTATCGTATTAAAGAAATGATACCTGTAGGTATTGTTCATAAGACTTATATAATAGCAGAGAACTCTAGTGGTATGTATATAATAGATCAACATGCTGCAGCAGAGAGAATTAACTATGAGAAGGTTTTAAATGCCCTATTAAAAGATGATTATAAAATTATAGATTTATTAGTACCTATTAGATTAGAATATCCTAAAGATGAATTTATTAGAATTAAAGAACATATGGATATTTTAAAAAGTATAGGTATCTCTTTAGAAGAGTTTGGTGATAATACTTTTATTGTTAGAAGTCATCCTACTTGGTTTTTTGAAGGATATGAGAGGGAAGCGATAGAAAAGATAATTGCTATCACTCTTGAAAAAGGTGAATTTGATAAAGAGAAATTCATCTATAAAACAGCATCAACTATGGCTTGTAAAATGAGTATAAAAGCGAATGATTATCTAGATTTAGACACTGCTAAAATACTTTTAGATAACTTAAGGTGTTGTGATAATCCATTCACTTGTCCTCATGGTAGACCAACAATTATTACATATAGTAATTATGATTTAGAAAGACTATTTAAAAGAGCGATGAATTAAAGAAAGATAGTGATATTATGATAATTGCAATATTAGGACCAACTGCTGTTGGTAAAACTGCTTTAAGTATAGCTTTAGCTAAAAAATATAATGCAGATATTATTAATTTTGATGCTATGCAAGTGTATGAAAAACTAGATATAGGTACTGCTAAAGTAACACATGAAGAAATGGAAGGAGTTCCTCATCATTTATTAAGTTTTGTTTCTCTTAATAAAAACTATTCTGTTTATGATTACCAAAAAGATGCCAGAAGTCTAATAGATAAACTCGTAAAAGAAAATAGAAATATTATCTTAGTAGGAGGGACAGGGCTTTATTTAAAAGCTTTGCTATTTGATTATAACTTTACAGAAGGAACAACTTATAAAGAATATAATGATTTAACTAACGAAGAAATACTTGCTAAAATAAAATCTTATAATGTAAAAGAATTACCACATGTAAATAATAGAAAAAGATTAGTAAGACTTTTGAATAAACTTGAAAATAATGAGTCTATTACTAATAATAGTAATAATCTTTTATATAAAGATACTATCTTTATAGGACTTACTACTGATAGAAATACTTTGTATGACAAGATTAATAAAAGAGTAGATATAATGTTTAATAATGGACTTCTAGAAGAAATAGAATCTTTAAAAGACTATTTTAAAACATCTAAAGCTTTGAATACTGCAATTGGTTATAAAGAGTTTATTCCATACTTTAATCAAGAAAAAACTCTAGAAGAAGTGAAGGAGGATATAAAGAAAAACTCTAGACATTATGCTAAAAGACAATACACTTTCTTTAATCATCAGTTTGATCTTACTTGGTTTAATACTAATTATAATGACTTTAATAAGACAATAAATGAAGTAATTGATTATATTAATTTGGTAAAAGTTAGTAAATTTTAAATAACTGTTTAGTTTAATTATGTTAGGAATTTGTCAGTATGATACCGTCTGCTTTAGCTTATGGTCAAATCAGACATTGTTCTATAATAGTGACTTGATTTAGAAAAGCTATATGTGATACAAACCCAATAGGGGTGTTAAATATCCTTTTAATTTATACTTTTCTTTTACTTACAATACCTTTATAATATTAATAGGAGTTGATTAATCTGAAAAAGAAAATATCTATACTTGCTTTACATCTAGGATATGGTGGTGTCGAAAAAGCTATTATATCATTAGCTAATTCTCTTGCTAAAACTAAAAAATATGATATAGAAATAGTTTCTATCTATAAATTATATGAAAAGCCAGTTTTTGAAATAAATGAAGATGTAAAGGTTACTTATTTATTATCTTCTCTATTAATTCCTAATAGAAAAGAATGGACAGAAGCATTGCATAATTTAAAATTAATAAGTTTAGGCAAGGAATCTTTGAAAAGCTTGAAAATACTATATAAAAAAAGAAAGTGCATGGTTGATTATATAAAAAAATCTAAAGCAGATGTTATTATTTCTACACGTATTTTTTTAAATGAATTGTTAAGTGAATATGGTAATGATAATACTATAAAAATAGGCTGGGAACATAATCATTATCATAGTAATATGAAATATGCTACAGATGTTATTAGAAGTGCTAAAAACTTAGATTACTTTGTTTTAGTATCTAAAGAGTTAAAAAAATATTATAGTAAAAGAATGCGACAATATAAATGCAAATGTATCTATATTCCTAATGCTATTGAATATATTCCTAAAACTAAAAGTCCTTTAACAGGAGAACATTTAATTTCTGTAGGACGTTTAGCTCCTGAAAAGGGATATTTAGATTTATTAAAAATATATTTAGATTTAAAGAATAAGAAATGTCATTGGCATTTAGATATAGTGGGAGATGGTGAAGAAAGGGAAAAGCTTGAGGAGTTTATTAGAATAAATAAATTAGAAAAAGATGTTACTCTTCATGGATTTAAAAATAGTTATGAAATAGAAAAACTAATGAAAAAAGCTAGTATTTATGTTATGACTAGTTATACTGAAAGTTTTGGTATAGTGTTACTTGAAGCGATGAGTAATGGGCTTCCTTGTATTGCATTTGATTCTGCAGAAGGTGCTAAAGAAGTAATTACTTCAGGTTATGATGGGTACTTAATAAAACATCGAAATTTTAAAGCTATGGAAAAGAAGATACTAGATTTAATAAAAGATGTTGATACTCGTAAAAAGTTGGGTAAGAATGGAAGATGTAAGGTAAAAGGGTATCTAAGTGATAATATATGTACATATTGGGAAAAAATAATTGAAAGAAAGTGATAGAATGAAGAAGAAAGTAATGTTTATATCAAGTACAGGTGGACATTTAACAGAACTTTTACAACTTGATAGTCTTATAAAGAATTATAATTATTCTCTAATAACAGAGAAGACTAAAGCGAATAATAAATTAAAAAGAAAATATAAAAATACTAGCTTTCTTTTATATGGTACTAAAGACCATAAATTAACATATCCTTTTAAACTTTTAGCTAATTGTTTTATTAGTCTTTTCCTATATTTTAAATATCAACCTGATTATATCGTTACAACAGGTGCTCATACTGCAGGACCAATGTGCTGTATCGGAAGAATCTTTGGTAGTAAAATAATCTATATAGAATCATTCGCTAATATTAAAACTAAAACTATTACAGGTACACTTTTCTATAAGCTCCATATCGCTAATCTTTTTATAGTACAGTGGAGACCTATGTTGAAACTTTATCCTAAAGCAACATATGGAGGTTGGTGTTTCTAATGATTTTAGTAACTTTAGGTACACAAGATAAAAGTTTTGAAAGACTATTAAAAGCGATTGATAAAGAAATAGAAAAAGGTAATATCAAAGATAAAGTATTAGTTCAAGCAGGTTATACAAAATATAAAAGTGATAACATGGAGATATTTAAAAGTGTATCAAATGATAGATTAGAAGAGCTTATGGATGAGGCTTCTCTTATCATTACTCATGGTGGAGTAGGGAGTATTCTAACTGCTTTAAAGCATCATAAAAAAGTAATTGCAACGCCAAGACTTTCTAAATATAATGAGCATACTAATGATCATCAAAAACAAATAATAGAAGAATTTGGTAGATTAGGTTATATTATACCTTTAAAAGATTTAACTAAGTTAGATAAAATATTAATTAAAAGTAAAACATTTAAACCTAAAGAGTTTAATAGTAATAACGAAAACTTTAAAGAACTAATTACTAATTATATAGAAGATTCTAATCATATTAGTTGGTTTAATCGAGATAAGTTTGTTATTTTAACAGCATTACTTAATCTAATTATCTTTTACCTATTAAATCTTACAGATATGAATATATATTTAAACTTTACTATTACCTACATCCTCTCTTGCTTATTTATGGCTTTATTTAAAACAAAGAAACTTTCTAATATAATAACATCTATTATATGCTTTTATTTAATAGAAGGATTATCTTTGTTATTACTTGTAGATAACTTACATATTGATGTTATACTTTCTAAATTTTTAATTAATATACTAGTAGTAATTATTTATCATTTTTTAGTTAAGAAAAATTAAATTAATTAAACAGGGGGACTTTATGAATATAAATATTATTAAAGAAAAGATAAAATTACATAAATATTATCTTATAACTATAATTATTATGCTTATAATTATCATAATTATGGGTATTTCTTTACTTACAGAAGAAAATACTACTTTTACTAATCCTTATGAAGTGGTGTATGAATCAGATGATAACTTCTTATTTTTAGGAGATTCTATTACAGATTATTATCCTTTAGAAGAATATTATGATAACTTACCAGTTGTAAATAGTGGAATTGCTGGTAATAAGACAACAGATATCTTAAACGATATGGAAACAAGAGTTTATCAATATAATCCTACTAAAGTGTTTCTTTTAATAGGTACTAATGATTTAGATATGACTAGTGAAGATATTGTTGATACTACTTTTAATAATATTAAAAAAATAGTAAAAGAGATAAGAGAAAATAGAAGTGAATCAACTATATATGTAGAAAGTGTTTATCCCGTAAACTCTACTTTAGAAAACATTTCAGTTAATAATAGAACTAATAAGAAGATTAGAGATTTAAATAAAAAAATATCTAATTACTGTGATGGAGATAATTGTAGATATATTAATTTATTTGATGATTTGAAGGATGAGGAAGGTAATTTAAAAGAAGAGTATACTGAGGATGGATTACATTTAAATAGTTTAGGTTATGTTGTTGTTACAAGAGAGTTGTTACCATATTTAAATGAGTAAAATAAAAAAATGGTTGTTATTTATACCATTTTTCATTTGCTTAGATTCTTAAAAAAGCTAGAAATATTATCATTTATAACATAACAAGTTCTTTCTTCTTTATTTTCTCCGCTATATACATAAAAGTAGGAAGAACTACAACCATCACTATCACCACATTGAGACTCATATGTATGATTTTTACAACTTTCTGAAGTAGTATGATTTAGTAGAACTTTTAACTCTTCTGCTTCAATGGTATATTTACTTATTATTTCTTCTCCAGTATTAAATTCTTTAAAATCAATATTTATAATATTGTTATCTTTTTTTCCTTCAAATTCATAATAATGACTACTAGAACCAGAATAGTAATAAAAACCTGTAATTTCATCAGTGTTAACATTTGTATATTTATTAATAAATAATATTATAATTATAATAAACAATAATAGTACTCCTATCCAAAAAAACTTTCTGTTTTTCATAAATCATCCTTCTTTCCAGTTTTAGTTTATCATAAAAATAAAAATTTATATACATAAATTTTTATTTTTATGATATAAAATATGGTAAAAAAAGTGTTTGACGTAAAGTTATTTTTATGCTAAAATCATATTGTTTGTAGCTTGTTATACCTCGTATAGATAGCTGTAAACCGCATTGAAGAGGTAGAAATTGTTAATATGATAACAATACCTTAAGAGCGAGTCTTTAGTTTAAAAAAAGGAGGTTAAAAAATGTACGCAGTAATTAAAGTTGGTGGAAAACAATATCGTGTGAGTGTTGGTGATGAAATCTTCGTAGAAAAATTAAATGCTAACGTTAATGATGTTGTTACTTTTGATCAAGTATTAATGCTTGATTCTAAAGTTGGTTCCCCTTATTTATCTAATGTCACTGTAGAAGGTACAGTCTTAAAAAATGGTAAAGCTAAGAAAATAAGAGTTTTTAAGTATAAGAACAAATCTAGAAGTAACCGTAAAACTCAGGGACATAGACAACCATATACTAAAATTAAAATTACTAAGATTAATGGTTAATTATGATTAGAGTAAAAGTTGAGAAAGAAAAAGGTTATTTTAAAAAGATAAGTATATTAGGTCATGCTATGTATGATGAATATGGTAAAGATATTCTTTGTAGTGCCGTTAGTTCTATTGTTACGACAACAATAAATGGTATTCTTACTATTGATAAAAGTACTATTACTTATCTTGCTAGTAGTAAAGGTTTAACTATTAAAGTTTTAAGTAATGATAGAGTAACTCAATCTCTACTTAAAAATATGTTAAGACTACTAAAAGAATTATCATTAAAATATAAAGAAAATATTGAAATACAGTAAGGAGGGACTATAGTGAAATTTTTAGAGTTAAATATTCAGTTATTCGCTCATAAAAAAGGACAAAGTTCTACATCTAATGGACGTGACTCTATTGGACGTAGATTAGGAGCGAAAGCAGCTGATGGAGAATATATAACTGCTGGTAGTATTATTTATCGTCAAAGAGGAACTAAGATATTCCCAGGTGTTAATGTTAAACGTGGTAATGATGATACATTATACGCAACAGTAGATGGAATTGTTAAGTTTGAACGTAAAGGAAGAGATAAGAAACAAGCTTCTGTATATCCAGTAAGTGAGTAGAAAGAAATCTCTTTCTTTTTTTGTTTTCTTTGTGATATAATATAGGAAAGTTTTAGAGGGGAGCGTGTTAATATGTTTGTAGATGAAGTAACACTTAAAGTAATCGCTGGAAGTGGTGGAGATGGTTGTACTGCTTTCCGTCGTGAAAAATATATACCTATGGGAGGACCTTATGGAGGTAATGGTGGCCATGGATCTGACATTATTTTTAAAGTAGATGAAGGACTTCATACTTTACTTGATTTACGTTATCAAAAAGAAATAAAAGGTAGGAAAGGTGAAAACGGTAAAGGTAAGAATCAACATGGTAAAGGAGCGGAACCTTTAGTTATTAAAGTGCCTCAAGGAACAGTTGTAACAGACTTAGATACTGGTCTTATTCTTGCCGATTTAAAGGGTAAGAATGATTCTGCTATTATTGCAAAAGGTGGACGTGGTGGTAGAGGTAATACGGCCTTTAAAACCCAGACTAATACCGCTCCAAACTTCTCTGAAAATGGTGAACCAGGAGAGGAGAGAACAATTAAAGTAGAACTAAAACTCCTTGCCGATGTAGGACTTGTTGGACTTCCTAGTGTTGGTAAGAGTACTATTATTTCTAAAGTGAGTAAAGCTAAACCTAAGATAGCAGAGTATCACTTTACAACTTTAAAACCAAATCTTGGTGTAGTACGTGCATCTAATGGTAAAACTTTTGTTATGGCAGATTTACCAGGATTAATAGAAGGAGCAAGCAAAGGAGAAGGATTAGGTGATAGATTCTTAAGACATATTGAGAGAACTAGAGTAATCTTACATGTAATTGATATGGCAGGAACTGAAGGAAGAGATCCTTATGAAGATTATGTTTTAATCAATAAAGAACTTGAAGAGTTTAATAAAAAACTACTTACTAAACCTATGGTAATAATTGCAAATAAAATGGATATTGAAGGTAGTAGTGATAACTTAGATAAATTTAAAGAAAAAGTAAAAGATAAGAAAATCTTTGAGATAAGTGCTATTACAAGTGAAGGACTTAGTGAAGTAGTAGATTACTTAAGTGATTTATTAGACACTATAAAAGAAGAAAATCTTTATGAAGATGATGCTTTTGAATCTCATGTCTTATATAAATTTAAAGAAGAGAAGCCTTTTACTATAGAAAAAGAAGGGGAAGACTTTGTAATAAAGGGTGAAAAAGTAGAAAAATTATTTAGAATGACTAAGTTTACTGATGAAGGTATTAAAAGATTTAGTAATAAACTAAGAAAAATGGGTATCGATGAAGAACTTGAGAAGATGGGTGCAACTGATGGGGATATGGTTAGAATATTAGATTTTTACTTTGAGTATCGTAAATAATGCAAGACTTAGATAGATTATTAAATCCTAATAAGAGATTTTTAGAGTATCAAGATTATCTAATAGATTTAATCGCTAGTTCCTATCATAAAAGTTTTAAAGACTTAATCGCTACAAGAATTAAAGATGCCTTTTACTTCTTTGATTCAACTCCTGATGTTACTTATGAAAGCTTGTATAATTTAGATAGTAGTTTAGATGAATTAAAATATTATAAATCATTAATGGATGATTATATGAGTAAAGGAGAAAAGTTACAAGATGAAATAGATGATTATACTCTTAGATATTTAAAAGAACTGTTAAATATTAGTGATGATGTATTTAATAAAAATAAAGAAGTTATTCTAGGACTTAGATTTGATGCTTTTGATAAAAAATATAAAAAATATTTAGATTATGACAATGAAGTAAGAGACTTACTTTTAGAATTACAACAAGATTATATAGATACTTGTAAAAGAATAGGAATTATTCCTTTATTAGATGAAGAAAAACTAGATGATTGTATAGACTTTTTAAAAAGGCAAGAGAAAGTATTAGAGAGAAATGTTATAAAAAACTCTATCTTTGGTAAAAATATCTTAGATAGATTAGGGGATATACCTTTTTATAAGAAAATACTACTTGCAAGAAAAATAGTTTATTTTGAAGAAGATTTTGATAGTGATGTAACTGCCATTACATCACTATCTAAAAAATATTCTAAGACTTTTATTTCATTTCCACTTTTAAAAAAATATCATGATAGATGTCTTGATATAAATCTTTTACATGAACTTATACATGTAAGTGAAATGAATGATAAACATTGTAGTTTTATAATAAATAAAGATTATAGTATCTTTAATGAATTTAGAACACAGGAAAAAGCGAGAAGTTTATTTAAAAGATTAAGAAAAGATAATATTTATATCTTTGATTTAGCTAATAATAATGATATTTCATATAAGAGTGCCTATGACTTTTATCTTCCTTTAGTTAATCCTTTATTAGATAATTATAGGGAATTATTTGACTCTTCTGCTATCAATAATAGCCTTTCTCTTATTAATGATAATTTAGGAAAAGATAATTTTACAAATTATTGTATCTTTTTAACAGGTTTATATGAGAATGAATTTAATATGTATGGTCAATCTTTTGATGAAGAGACTATAAGTAAAAATAATGATTTTATAAATAAAATGAAAACGTATTCAAAATAAAAAATGTATCTTGTTCGATTGATTAATAGATACATTTGTGTTATTATTTACCTAGGAATACTTAGTAATGGGTGTTTTACCTCTTTCAACCATCTTGATTTCAGGGGGTTAGAAAGGGGAAATGTTTATGAATAAGAAAGATTTTCTAATTTTATCGTTGATAATAATTATTATACTCTTAATTATTTATAAATAGTAAAATACCCTATTACAATTTTGTAACTGGGGTATTTACTCAAAAACTTTTTAGAGGTAAGTACCTATTTGCAGAACTAGGTATTCCTCTTTTTTATAATATGTAAATTCTCTTTACATATTCATATTATCATAAATAATTAATTTTAGCAAGAGGGATGATTTTATGACTTTGACTATAGATAATGAAACTTATAATTTAGAGATAGTTAAGAAAAATACTACTAAAAATATTTATATTAGAGTTAAAGATGATTTAACTATCTATGTTACTTGTAATACTTTAACTTCTAATAAAAAGATAATGAGTGTAGTAGAAGAAAATTTAGATTCTATTAGAAAAATGATTAAGAAAGTTAAAGAAAAAATAAAATTTAATAGTGAATTTTACTATTTAGGTAAAAAATATGATATTATATATACAGAGTTTTGTGACTTTAAATTAGGTGAAAATAAAGTTTTTATTAAAAGAGACTTTGATTTAGATAAATGGAAGAAGAAACAAGCTTTAGGTATTTTTAGTGAACATTTAGAAATGTGTTATAATAACTTTACAAGAAGTATTTCTCATCCTAAACTAAGACTTAGGAAGATGACTACTAGATGGGGAGTATGTAATATTAAAACCCATGTTATAACATTAAACACAGAATTAATTACTAAAGATATGGGATGTCTTGATTATGTTATTTATCATGAGTTAAGTCACTTAATAGAAGCGAATCATTCTAAGAAGTTTTGGGCTATTGTAGAAGAGAATTGTCCTGATTATAAGAAGTGGAGAAAATTAACTAATAAATATGGAGAAGAGGAGTAGTATGGTTATAACTAGTTTAGATAATGATAAAGTTAAGTACTATTATAAATTACAGAAGAAGAAGTATCGTGATTTAAATAATGAGTTTATGGTAGAAGGAGAACATTTAGTATTAGAAGCATATAAAGCTGGTGTTTTAAAAGAAATCCTATTAGAAGAAGGAGAGGTATTACCACTAGATGTAGAACAACTTGAAGTTAGTAGAGAAGTCTTAAAGAAGATAAGTACTTTAAATTCTCCTCCTAAGATGATAGGGTTATGTGAGAAGATAATAGATACAACAATAGGTAAGAGAATCTTAATATTAGATGAAATACAAGATCCTGGTAATATG
The DNA here is from genome assembly GCA_946498975.1 of uncultured Mycoplasmatota bacterium. Classification (GTDB taxonomy): domain Bacteria; phylum Bacillota_I; class Bacilli_A; order RF39; family UBA660; genus Onthousia. The sequence continues at coordinate 17,277 of CAMMQC010000015.1, read as the reverse complement.
GGTACTATTATTAGAAGTGCAGTTGCTTTCAATATAGATACTATCGTAATAGGAGATAATACGGTAGATGTTTATTCTCCTAAAGTAGTTAGAGCGACACAGGGAATGTTATTTCATGTACCAATAGTCTTCTATTCTATTGATAAATTAATTCCTATTTTAAAGAAGTTAAAAATACCAGTATTTGCAACTAATGTTAAGTATGGTGAAGAAGTAAAGAACTTATCTCAAGATGAAAAAGAAACCTTTGCCCTTATAATAGGTAATGAAGGTAATGGTGTTAATCCTAAGTATTTAGAACAAAGTGATAAATTTATCTATATACCAATGAATGATGTAGTAGAAAGCCTTAATGTTGCAGTTGCTACTAGTATAATACTTTATGAAATGGATAAAGCTAATGAATAAATTATATATAGGTAAAATAGTTAATACTCATGGTATTAAAGGAGAACTTAGGATTAAAGATAACTTAACTACTAAGCAAAAAAATGAGATATTTAAAATAGGAAGTAATTTAATTATAGATGATAAATCTTATGAAATAACTAGTTATAGAGTTCATAAAGACTATGATATGGTTACTTTTGAGGGGCTTAATAATATAAATGAAGTATTATTCTTGAAGGGTAAGAAAGTATATAAATCTAAAGAAGATATTAATCTTAATAATGAAGATATCTTAGATAGTGAACTTATAACCTATAAAGTTAAAACTACTGATAATATAGATGGTAAGATTCTTGATATAGAAGAGACTGGTAATAATTATAAGATACTTAGATTATTAATAAATAACAATGAAGTATTAGTTCCTTATCATAAAGAGTTTGTAAAAATAGATAGTAATAAAAAAGAAGTTATAGTTAAACTTCTATAGGAGGAAATCATGAAAATAGATGTATTAACCTTATTTCCTGATATGTTTAATAGTGTATTTGATGAATCTATTATTAAAAGAGCAATTAGTAATAATTTAGTAGAAATTAATGTCCATAATATTAGAGATTATAGTAATGACACTCATAAAAAAGTAGATGATACTCCTTATGGAGGAGGAGCTGGTATGGTTTTAATGTGTCAACCTATATTTGATGCCGTTAAAACTTTAAGAAGTGATAATTCTAAAGTAATATTATTAACTCCTAGTGGTAAGTTATATAAACAGTCTATCGCTTTAGATTTATCTAATGAAAAACATTTAATTATTATCTGTGGCCATTATGAAGGATTTGATGAGAGAATTAAAACTATTTGTGATATGGAAATATCTATTGGAGACTATATCCTAACAGGGGGAGAAATACCTTGTATGGTCTTAATAGATTCTATTACAAGATTAATAGATGGTGTTATTAGAAAAGAAAGTTATGAAAACGAATCATTTTCTGATAATTTGTTAGACTATCCAACTTATACAAAACCTAGAATTTATGAAGGTTTAAGTGTTCCTGATGTCTTGGTTAATGGAGATCATGAAAAGATAGATAAATGGAGAAGGGAACAACAAATTAAACTAACAGAAAATAATAGGCCTGACCTATTAAAAGGAGATGATTCAGGTGAATAATTATTTAATAATAGAAAAGAGTTTTACTTATAATGGAGATTTAACTTTAGGAAAAGAGCTAACTATTAAATCTCATGATAATAAAGTATTTATATATAGTTTGGATTTACAAAAAGTGTTTATTAGTAATAAAGTCTATAAAAAATATTTAAAACTATTAAAGATGGTAAACTTCTATTTAAATAGTGATGATGATACAGGTACTGCTTATCATGAGGCCTTAAATGAAATAGAGAAATTCAGACAATTAGTTAAAAATAAATATAGAGCTTACCTTTTAGAAAAAACTCTAAAAGAGATGTCTTTAGAACTTCAGAAAAAGGTAATGGATGCTAAGAGGAGATTAATATTTGTAGAGTCAAAGAGTTATGACTATATAAATGAAAATAGAAGAAGTAAATAATTCTTTACTTATAAGCTTTTCTATGGTATCATAATCTAGTCATTAAAGGGGGAATTTATATGATATTAATACCAGAACAAGTTAAAGCTTTGAGAGATAAAATTAAAGAGTTGGAAGAAGATATAGATAATGCTACTGTTTACTTTGATGAGGTAACATCACGTAATGATAGAAGGAAGAAAGAAGAACAGATAGAATATTTACGTAGAATACTTGAAGAAAGTGAACTTGTTAAAAGAGCAGATGATACAATTATAGATTATGGTACTAAATTTAAGATTAGGTTTGATAAAGAAAATGTTGAAGAAATATATACCTTAGCAGAGAACGAAATAGGTCTTAAGAGTGATTCATTTAATCAAGATAACGGTTATGTTAGTGTTAAAGGTTTACTTGGTAGCAGTGTGAAAGGTAAAAAAGAAGGAGATAATTTTCGATATTCTGTTAAAGTAAGAGGTATAAAAGATACCTTAACTATTACTGGAAAAGTTTTAAAAGTATTTAGAAAGACAAAAAATGATGTAGATTTTATTATTTCTAGACCTATGTCAGAAAGACTTGCAACTAGAAAGATAGTAAAAGAAGATATTGACTGTAAAGAGAATGAAATTACCTTAAGCCAATATAATTTATTACAGGAAGAAAAAAAGCGTTTAGTTAATGCTTTATTAAAATTTAAAAAATATGAAAAAAGAATAATGCCTGGGTCTATTATTAAATTAATAGATGGTGAAGATACTATTAAAGAATTTAGGATTGTAGATGAAGATGTTGTTAATCCTAAAACTGAAATAAAAGCTAGTAGTAAACTTGCGAGCAGATTATTTGCAAAAAAAATAGGCGATAGAATTGAAGAAATATATACATATAAAGAAGAGGGAAAAACAAAAAAAGCTCGATATTTTGGTACTATTATAGAGATAGACAATAGTAATGTTACTAAAGTTCCTAGTGTTTATTATAATATTTATAGTGTTAGAACGAGATTGGATAAACTTAATAGATTATTAAATAAAGTTAGAATTATAACATCACATTCTAATGATACAGTTGGTATTGGAAGTAAAGTAAGTATTATGACTTTTGAAGATGGGAAAATCCAAAATATAAGATTTGAAGTAATAAATAAAGCTTTATCTAGTGAAGATACACATAGTTATGTAGAAGTAACTAGTGCTATTGGTTCTGCTATTATAGGATTAAAAGATAATGAAACATTTTATTATTATGATAGGGACGGGTTATTGCATGATGGTGTAGTTTATGATATTAATAATAATATGAATGAAACACTTGCTAAAGATCCAACAGCATATCAAAAAAGAAGAAGAGGTTAGGCTTCTTTTTCTGTAGGAGGAATTTATGAAAATAGAATATAATTTAATTAAAACTGAAAAGAATACTAAAGCAAGACTTGGTACAATTAAAACTAATTATGGGACTGTAGAAACACCTATGTTTATGCCAGTTGGTACTAAAGCTACTGTTAAGGGGTTAAGTCCTGAAGAAGTTAAAGAAACAGGTGCAGGTATTGTTCTTGCTAATACTTATCATTTATGGTTAAGACCAGGAGAAGATATAGTAGCTAGGTCAGGTGGACTACATAAATTTATGAACTATGATGGACCAATACTTACAGATAGTGGTGGTTTTCAAGTCTTTTCACTTGCTAAAAATAAGAAAAAAGATATTACTGAAGAAGGAGTATATTTTAAAAGTCATATAGATGGTAAAAAGTTATTCCTAACACCTGAAAAGTCTATTGAAATTCAAAATAAATTAGATAGTGATATCGCTATGTCTTTTGATGAGTGCCCTCCTGCTAGTGCCTCTTATGAATACTTAAAAAACAGTGTAGAGCGTACGATTAGATGGGCTAAAAGAGGTAAAGCAGTTCATAGTAATAAGAATCAATCTTTATTTGGTATAGTTCAAGGTGGAGCTCATGAAGACTTAAGAAAATACTCTGCTATCGAAACAGTTAAGTTAGACTTTGATGGATATAGTATTGGTGGAGTCGCTAATGATGGAGAAAGTAAAGAAGATATGTATAAAGCGATAGATTATTCTGTTCCTTATTTACCAGAAGATAAAGTAAGATATTTAATGGGAGTAGGAGAACCTATTGATATTATAGAAGGTGTAATTAGAGGTGTAGATATTTTTGATTGTGTCTTACCTACTAGAATTGCAAGACATGGTGGGGCTTTTACAAGAGGTGGTAAAATTAATTTAAATAATGCTAAATATAAAGAAGATTTTACTCCTATAGAAGAAAATTGTGACTGTTATGTTTGTAAACACTATACTAAAGCTTATATTAGACATTTACTTAATACAGGAGAAATGTTAGGAGGAAGACTTTTATCTATTCATAATATTAGGTTTTTAATTAGATTAACAGAGGAATTAAGAGAAGCGATAAAAGAAGATAGAATCTTAGAATATAAGGAGGAATTCTTAAAGAATTATAAATAACTTTAGGAGCTTAATTATGATAGAAAAAACAGATGCAGTTTATATTCATATACCTTTTTGTAATTATATTTGTTCTTACTGTGATTTTTGTAAAGTATTTTATAATAAAGAATATGTTAATAGATATTTAGAGGTTCTAGATAAAGAAATAAAATCTAAATATAAAGGAGAATGTATTACATCTTTATATATAGGAGGAGGTACTCCTAGTAGTTTAAGTTTATGTGAATTAGAGAAGTTGTTTAGTATTTTGAAGATATTTAAGTTAAGTAAAGATTGTGAGATTACTATAGAAGCGAATCCTGATAGTCTTTCGTTAGATAAGATAAAGTTATTAAAAAAATATGATATTAATAGAGTTAGTCTTGGAGTTGAAACTATTAATAGTAAATTACAAGATGTACTTGAAAGAAGAACTAGTAAAGATAGTGTTATTAGTTGTATTAATAACTTAAAAGAAGAAGGTATTACTAATATAAATGTAGATTTAATATATGCAATTAAAGGAGAGACAATAGAAGATTTAAAAGAAGATTTAACATTTTTATTATCATTAGACGTTCCTCATATATCTACTTATTCTTTAATTATAGAAGATAATACTAAATTAAAAATAAAAGGTATTAAGAATATAGATAAGTCAATAGATAGAGATATGTATGATATGATATCTTCTATATTAAAGAATAATAATTATATTCATTATGAAATATCTAACTTTTCTAAAGAAGGATATCAATCTAAACATAACTTAAAATATTGGAATAACTGTGAGTATTATGGCTTTGGAGTAGGAGCTAGTGGTTATATAGATAATATTAGATATACTAATACTAGAAGTATTACTAATTATATTAATGGTAAGACTATTTTAGATAAAGAGATAGTTACTATTAAAGATAAAATGTTTTATGAAGTTATGTTAAATCTAAGAACTAATAAAGGAATAGATAAAGAGATATTTAAATATAAATATAAAACTAATATAGATGATATATTTAATTATAAAGAATTGGTTAACAGTAATATTTTAGAAGAAGATAATAGATATTTAAGAGTATGTGAAGATTATTTTTATGTTTTAGATGAAATAATATGTAAAATAATGGTTAAATAACATTAACTATTATCAGGATAAAATAATGAAAAAAGTTAAAAAGCTCTAGAATCTTTAATATATAAAGGTTCTAGGGCTTTTTTGAGCAAAAAAACTGATTATACTGGAAAAAAGTTAATTACCTATGATATTCTAAATAAGTAGAATAGAGGGTGTAAAAATGGGAAAAGTAAATAATAAAAGATTCAATTTAAATACAAGAGAGATAAATTTTATCTTAAACAAACTTGGAATAGAATGATTAAAAGTAAAACTAAAGTGTCTGGTGGATTTAGAAGTAGTAGAGGTGGAGAAAGATTTGGGAACATTATGAGTATAATTAAAACCTCTAAACTAAGAAAACAAGATGTTTATAAAAGTATAGGGCAAATATTTGAAGGTAAGATTTTATTTGCCTAGTTTTACCATACAAAAATAACGAATTACTTAAAATTCGTTATTTAGGGCTGAGTAGTAACTTTTTTTCATTATTTTATCCTGCTTTTTGAGTGAAATCAATTTACAAACAAACGTTTATAGAGTATAATGGACTAGAAAGAGGTATTTATGAATAAAAAAGAGATATTTTATGATGAAATAAATTATATTAAAGATGAATCTTTAAGGAAAAGTCTTGGTGAGTTAATAGAATTATTACCAGATTATTTCTTTAGGGAACCTGCAGCATCAACTGGTAAATATCATCCTAGTTATGCTCAAGGTGAAGGAGGGCTTCTTCGTCATACTAAAGCTGCTATTAGAATAGGATATGAATTATTACAAGATTTGTCTATTGGTAAGAAGTATACTTCTCGTGAACAAGATTTAATGCTTATGGCACTTTTATTACATGATGGTTTTAAAAAGGGTCTTGTTGAAGAGAGATATACTCGTTTTGATCATCCTTTAATCGCCTCTAAAGTAGTTATGGATAATTATGAGAAAGTTGGTTTGACTAAAGAAGATGCAACCTTTATAAGTGATACTATTAAAACACATATGGGAGACTATACGGTTGATTATAATGGTAATGAAGTCTTAGAGAAACCTCATACTAAGTATCAGAACTTTGTCCACATGTGTGACTTTTTGGCAAGCCGTAAATGTTTGTTAGTACCGTTTGATGAACATAATAATATAGAAATATAGGAGAGTTGATTATGGGCAAAATTATTGTTATTGAAGGAATAGAAGGTAGTGGAAAAGAGACTCAAAGTAAATTATTAGTAGAATCTTTAAATAAAAAGGGAATAAAGTCTATAGAGTTTTCTTTTCCTATGTATGATACTCCTACTGGTAGAATCTTTAAAGACTGTCTTTTAAGTAACAATAATTATTTTAATGAAGGAATAGATTCCTTAGACCCAGAACTTGTCTGTTTGTATACTGCTGCAGATAGAAAATATAATATTAAAAAAATAGAGGAATATTTGGAAGATGATTATATCGTGGTAATTAATCGTTATACTAGCTCCAATATGGCAAATCAAGGTAGTAAGTATAATGATAGTGAAGATAGATTCTATATGTATCAGTGGATAGATAAACTAGAATACTGGCTTTTAAAATTACCTAAACCAGACTATACAATTCTTCTTAATATGCCTTATAAATATAATAATCAATTATCTTTTGAGTTAACTAACGAAGATTCTAAACAAGAAAGAGTCTTAGAGTCATATCTTGAACTAGCAGGTCTTTATAACTGGGATATAATTAATTGTATTGATGAAGATAAAGAGAAAACTATAGATGAAATCCATGAAGAAATTATGGAACTTTTAGAAACTAAAGGTATAAAATAAAAGAGTTTTGTAAATATTATTAGTAGGTGAGATTATATGGATTACTTATTAATACTTTTAAAAACTCTTTTCTTTTATTTTGCAATTGTTCTCTTTTATCGCTTTATGGGTAAAAGAGAAGTAGGAGAACTTGGTATAATAGATTTAATAGTATCAATATTAATTGCAGAACTAGCAGCGATAAGTATTGAAAAATATAATACTAATATCTTTTTAATGCTTTTACCTATAGTAGTTTTAGTAATATTACAAATACTACTTGCTAAAGTCTCATTAAAAAGTGATAAACTTAGAAGTATGTTAGATGGTGATGCTTCTGTTATCATAGATAATGGTAAAGTAAATTTTAAAGAAATGATTAAGCAAAGATATAACTTAGAAGATTTACTTACTCAGTTACGTGCTAAAGAAGTTAAGAGTATAGAAGAAGTAGAATATGCTATTCTTGAAACTAGTGGTAAACTATCAGTCTTTACTAAAGATGCTAATAATAGTGGACCATATCCATTGCCTTTAATACTTGATGGTAAAGTGCAACAAATGACATTAAAGAGAATAAGAAAAAAAGAAAAATGGCTTAATGAATTACTAGAAAGTAAAAAAGTTAAATTAGATGATGTGTTTTATGCTTTTTATAAAGATAATCAACTATTTATTATAAAAAATAGTGATTGTATCTCTTAATTAGACAATATATTTATATCTTTAATAATATGATAAGTATATGAAAAAAGAATACTATTTACTACTTATCATTTTTTTATTAGTTATAATCTATATCTTTGTACCTAAAGATACTTTAAAAGAAGAAAATAGTCCTAAAGAAATACTTGAGAAAAGAGCGGTGTTTATCTCTTATATTGAACTTGGTAATAACCTAAGAGGTAAGAGTGCTACTGATATGAAAAATACTATAGATAATATGCTAGATACTGTTAAAGACTTTGGTTTTAATATGATAATATTACAAGTAAGAAGTTTTAGTGATGCTATCTATAAATCATCTATATTTCCTAGTAGTAGAAGTGTTGTAAATACTGAAGGAGATGAACTACCATTTGATATATTAAAATACTTTATTAAAAAATCCCATCAAAAGGATTTAGAACTTCATGCTTGGATTAATCCTTATAGAATTAGTAATGATACTGATACTAGTATAATAAGTAAAGATAATCCTGCTTATGAACTATTAAATACATCTTCAGTTAAAGTAATAGATAATGTAGGTATTTACTATAATCCTGCTAGTAGTGAAGTAGAATCCTTAATTCTTGATGGAATAGAAGAGATAATTAAAAATTATGATGTAGATGGAATCCACTTTGATGATTATTTTTATCCTAAGAGTAATGATATAGATAGTACTGATTATGAAAAAGCTTATAAAGATAATAATAGTTTAACATTACAAGAATTTAGATTAAACACCATTAGTTCTTTGATTAAAAAAACATATAAACTTATAAAGTCTTATGATAAATCTATTCTGTTTGGTATCTCTCCTGATGGTAATATCGATAATAACTATAATAGTAATTATGTAGATACAAGAAAGTTTTGTATAGAAGAAGGATACCTTGATTATATAATGCCTCAAGTATATTATGGATTTTTAAATAGTACTAAGCCTTTTGAAGATACTGTTAAGTCTTGGAATAATTTAATTACTAATGATATAGAATTAATACCTGCTCTTGCTTTCTATAAAACTGGTAATATAGACGAATTTGCTAAAGAAGGGGTTAATGAATGGGTAGAGTATAATAATATCATTGCAAGAGAAGTAATGCTAAGTAGAGAACTATCTAATTATAGTGGTTTTGCTATATTTCGTTATGATTCCCTTTTTGATAGTAACTTGACAACTACTTCATTCTTAGAAAAAGAAAATTTAAAAAATATTTTATCTTAATAAAAAAAATGCTATAATATAGTAAAAGATAGGAAAGTGATGCGATGAATAGAAAAGGTTTTACAATAATAGAATTGTTGGCAACTATTTTAATATTATCACTTATTATGTTGGTTGCAGTTCCTAATGTTATGAGTGTAATTGATAGAAATAAGCAAGATACCTATGTAGAAGATGCTAAGAGAATGATTACTTTAGCGGAATATGAAGTTAGAAGTAATACTAATATTAAATTGCCAACTGATGGTAATTGTGTAGTTATATTTTTAAGAACATTAGATACATCTGAATTTACAGAAGGTCCGGAAGGCGGAGAGTATGATTTAGATAAGTCATATGTAGTGATAGCTAGAACAGGAAGTACTTATGAATATGCTTCCACTATTATTGAAAATTATGATGGTAATACAAGGGGGATACCTTTGACTACAAGAAATGATTTAAATAAAGAAAATGCTAGAAGAAGAGTTACTACAGGAAGTGATTTAGATATAGAAACTCCTGTTTTGGGAGAGACGTTAAATGGATATACTATTACAAATATTTATTGACAGTTAGATAAATATTTGCTATGATGTAAAAGTAAGATATGGAGGTTATTGAAATGAAAAAAAGAATGAACAAGAAAGGATTTACTTTAATTGAGTTATTAGCAGTTATAATTATTTTAGCTATATTAATGACTTTAGCAATTACTGCTATGTCTGGTTATATTAGAGGAGCAAGACGTGATACTTTTGTTACAACTGCTCAACAATATGCTAATGCTGTAAGACTAAGTTTTGTAAATGGTGATTATGCTGCTGATGTTATGCCATCTTATGGAGAATGTTTAGCTGTTTCAACTAATACAGTAGCTCTTGAAAGTGGTTCTCACGAAAGTCCATTTAATTCTGACTATTCAGATGAAAGTTTTGTAATTATCTATAATAATGCTGCAAGTGGTGCTGCTAGTTATCAGTATTATGTTCAGATGACTGATGATGCTAATAATGGATTTGGTGTATTAAATGAAAACGGCCTTGATGGTGATTTAGTTGAAGAACAAGCAGCAACTGGAGAAACTAACTATCAAGCAATTTCAACTATGACACCAGGAACTAGTAAGATTAGTTTATATGATGCTACTAGTAATAATACTTATAATGATACTCCAGTTGCAGAATGTACAGTATCTGGTGTAGTAAAATAGGGATTAATAATATAGAAATAAAGGACATGAAAATGTTCTTTTTCTATTGTCAAATTTTAAATTTTAGATATAATAAATATTAGTTCTTTTAGGGAGGAATATAAATGGCGAAGTTACCTATTTTAATTATTAATAATGCAATAATTTTTCCAGGAATGGAGTATCGGGGAGAGACTGTAGATTTTTATGAACAAGGAATTATTGATGCAGTAGATAAGACAGATAGCAAGGAACTTGCTATAATCCACTCTATCGATAATATCAGTACTGATGATGTTACAGAATTCCCTAAAATAGGTCTTTTAGCAACCCTAACTTTAAAATTAAATATTCCAAACTCAAAAATGCGTTATATCTTTATAGGTTTAAAAAGAATAGAGATATCTTCTTATGAAGAAGAAAATGGTATATACTATGCTAATTATAAAGAAATAGATACTAATAAAGATAATATTATCGAAGAAGATAAGTACTTAAATATGTTATATCGTAATTATGAGAAATATGTAAGAGAGATATCTAGTGTTAGTAATGCTATGTTAGGTGAGATATCTTCTATTAAAAACTTAGATAAATTAACTGATTTTATAGTATCTTTTCTTAATTTATCACCTGATGTTAAGAAAGAATATCTATATGAACTTAATCCTATTAAAAGAGCGATGAGTCTTGTTAGTCAATTAAAAGAAGAAATAACACTTGCTAAGTTAGAAAAAGAAATAGAAGTAAAAGTTCATAAGAAAATAGATGATGATCAAAGAAAATATTATTTATCTGAGAAGTTAAAAATAATATCTAATGAATTAGGTACTGTTAATAGTAAGAGTTTAACTATAGATAATTTTAATAAGAAATTAAAGAGGCTTAAATGTTCTAATAAAGTAAAAAATAAAATAAAGGAAGAAATAGAACATTATAAATCTATAAATGAAAATGTACCTGAAGCTTCTATATTAAGAGAATATCTTGATTTAATGTTAAGCTTACCTTGGGATTATAAGACTCGTGATATTACAGATATTAAAGAAATAGAGAATACTTTAAATAATAGTCATTATGGTCTTTCTAAAGTAAAGGAGAGAATTGTAGAGTATATTGCTGTTAAACAAAATTCTCCTAAAGAAAAAAGTCCTATTTTATGTCTAATAGGACCACCTGGAGTAGGTAAGACATCTCTTGCTAAAACAATCGCTAAAGCTCTTAATAGACGTCTTATTAGTGTCTCTGTTGGTGGTGTTAATGATGAAGCAGAGATTGTGGGTCATAGAAGAACTTATGTAGGAGCTTTACCTGGTAGAATAATTAGTGGTATAAGAAAGTGTGGTAGTTCTAATCCTGTCTTTATTATAGATGAGATAGATAAGATGACTAAGAATTACAGAGGAGATCCTGCTAGTAGTCTTTTAGAAGTCTTAGATAAAGAACAGAATAGTACTTTTTATGATCATTACTTAGAAGAAGAATATGACTTATCTAATGTCTTATTTATTGCCACTGCTAACTATGAAGACCAAATAGCACCTGAACTTAGAGATAGATTAGAAATTATTTACTTAGATTCATATACTGAATATGAAAAATTATCTATCGCTAAAAACTATTTAATACCTAAAGCTTTAGATGAACATGGACTAACTTCTTTACAAGTTAATTTTAGTGATAAAACAATACTTGATATTATCAACTATTATACTAAAGAAGCAGGTGTTAGAAATTTAGAGAGATTAATATCTAAGATACTTAGAAAAATAGTTAAAAAAGTCTTAACTCTTAATGAACCAGTATTTTATGAGATAACAAGTAAGGACTTAGAAGAATACTTAGATAGAAAGATTTATACGAATAGGGAAAATAAAGAGACTAAATTAAAGGGAGTAGTTAATGGCCTTGCTTATACAGAGTATGGTGGAGATATACTACCTATAGAAGTAAATCATTATAAAGGAAGTTCTAATTTAGTTTTAACAGGTTCATTAGGAGATGTTATGCAAGAGTCTGCTAAGATTGCTTTAAGTTATATAAAATCTAATGCTAAGAAGTTTAATCTATCTAAATCTATTTTTGATGATGATATACATATTCATGTACCTGAGGGTGCAATACCTAAAGAAGGACCAAGTGCAGGTATTGCATTAACTACCGCTTTAATTAGTGCTTTTACTAATATTAAGATATCTACTAAGATAGCGATGACAGGAGAAATAACACTACAAGGAGATATTTTAAAAATAGGTGGTGTTAAAGAAAAAGTATTAGGAGCATATAGAGAAGGAGTTAAAACTATTTACCTACCTTTAAAAAATAAAGAGGATGTTAAAGATGTACCTAAAGAGATAAGAAGTAAGTTAGAATTTATTTATGTGTCTAATTATAAAGAATTATATAGAAAATTATTTGTTAGTGAGGAAGTATGCAACTAAGGGATTTATCTATAGAAAATAGACGTTATGCTTTAAATATAAAAGCAGATATGACAGATGATAATAGATTAGAAGTTTTAAAAACTAATGATTATAATGCTACTATAAAGGGAATACATGCTCTACTTGTTAGTGAACCTAACTTTTTCCTTGTAAATGAAGACTTTTTAAACACAGCTTTAGAAGTATCTACAATATATAATGATAGATATGCTAGAGATAGATTAAATGAATTAAAAGAATTAAGTGATACTGAAATAGAGAAAAGAGCAAGGTCATATATAGAAAGCGAATATTTAAAAAGGAAATTTGTCTTTACTTATCTAGATTATTTAGAATTATTAGAATTAGATGATTTACTATTAAGAGAAACTAACTATCATTATCTTTTAGATAATCCTTATATTTTACATTCTATAAGTTATTTAAAGAAAGAGTTTAGTGATTATTATAGTACTAATAGAAAAGCTGATAATTATCTATTAACCATATTAAATATCTTAGAGAAAAGAGGATATTATGATACTGAAGCAGTTGTTTCTATTAATAGTATCTTAGAATTATTTCCTAATAGAGAAGAAGAAAAGATTATTACTTTTGCCAAGAAGATATAGTAATAATTTTTTTCTTGTATCATTTCTTGTGTCATTTCTTGTGTCATTTGCGTTTTCTCAAAAGTGTTGAAAAAGTATAGCAAATGTGATATAGTTTATATTGATTGGTACTTAGGAAACTTTAGAAGCCCTAAGTCGTTTATATTTTTAGAATTATTTCCGAATAGAGAAGAAGAAAAGATTATTACTTTTGCTAAGAAGATATAGTAATAATCTTTTTATATTATCATATATTAGAACTAAGGAAAGGAGATAAAAATGAAACAAATAGTAACTTTAGAAAAAGAGATAGCTTTTAAAACTATGGTGGGGGAAATTAGTAGTATTTCATTAGAACCTGATTTATCCTTTATTAATGATAGTGAAATAGAAGGTAACTTGATAATATCCGGTACTTATAAAATGACAGAAGCTAGTACTATAGAAGAAGACTTTAATTATAAAGTACCAGTTGAAATTATGCTTACAACTTCTTTAGAAGAAGAAACAAGAGGTGTAGATATAAATAACTTTACTTATGCGATAGTTAATGAAGAGGCTTTACAAATAAATATTGAACTTATAATTGAAGGGTTAGAGAAGATTGAAGTAGAAGAGGAAAGCGAAGAAGAAGATAACAGTGATGTAAGAGATATTAGTGATGAGGAAGATGATAGTACAAGAGAAGAGATAGAAGTGTTAACTACAGAAGAAAGTGCTAAAGAAGAACTTCCTAGTTTTGAAGAAGTAGAAGAATTACCAAGTTTAGAAAACATTGCTATTAAAGAAGAAGTACCTGTTATGATGGAGGAAGCTATAGAAGTAGAGCCTACTATGAAAGAAGATACTAATAATAAACAAGTAATGGATTCCATCTTTTCTGCATTCGCTAATACAGATGAAACATACTCTACTTATTCAGTTTATATCTTAAGAGAAGATGATAATCTAGAAGAAGTTATGGCTAAATATAATACTAATAGAGAAGTGCTTTCAGAATATAATGACTTAGATAACTTAAAAGTAGGTGCTAAACTAATTATTCCTACGATGGTAGAAGTTAGTGATAAATAAATATACTTACTTAAAAGATATTAAAGTAATAGATTATGATGACGATAGAATTTTAATTAAAAGAAAAAAGAAATATGATATAGATAAAATATATAAGTACTTAGATGATCATAATGTTAATAACTATCTAAAACCCTTTGAAATAACTGATAGAGAATTATACTTTAACTATCTAGATAAAAGAGAATTAGATAATGATGAACTTGCTAAACACTTAGTTTATGCCCTATCAGATTTACAAAATAAAACTACTATATATAAAGAGATAGATAAAGATAAATTAAAAGAAGAATATGACTCTTTTAATAATAGAATAAACTACTTAGAAGAGTATTACTTTACTATGCAAGATATAATAGAAAATAAAGTATATATGGCACCTTCTGAATATCTCTTTATAAGAAATGTATCTATTATCTATAGTGCCTTAAACTATTCTAGACATCTAGTAGATTCTTGGTATAAGATAATGAAAGAAAAAAGAAGAGAAAGATATGTTTATACTCATGGTAAATGTGAATTAAGTCATTTTATATCATCAGATAAAGATTATTTTATAAGTTTAGAGAAAGCTCATATCGATAGACCATGTAAAGATTTTATTAGATTTTTTAAGAAAAATTATGAAGATACTGATATGATAAGTAATTTTAGACTTTATCAACATAGGTACCACTATAAAGAAGAAGAGTATCTTTATTTTCTTATAAATATAACTATACCAGATAAAATAGATATCTATCCTTCTAGTTTAAAGAAGTGTTTAGAATTAACTAAGTTTTTTGATAGATTAAAACTAACTAGTGAGTTTATCTTAAAAAATGAGAAAGACAAGAAGAACTATGAAAAGCACTAGTTCTATCAATAATAACAAAGCATGTATTCTTGTAACTAAAAATAAAAGAAGTACTGCTTGATAACAGATAATGACAGCAAGGGCAAGAAGACTTCCTAAATAGAAGATACTGGTTCTTCTTTTTTGTTTGCAAAAATTACATCTACAGAAAGGACTATGTTTATTTCCTTTAAAACGCATAAACATCACCTGTAATAGTTTATGAAATAGTAAAAAAGATGTTAAAAATCTAAAAATAATGATAGAATGGAAGTAGGGGAAGTGACAATTTATGTTTGAGAATTATAAGGAAACAGATACATTTGCAAGAAAAGTTATGGGTTTTATTCATGATGAAGAACTAGACTATGATAAAGTAGTAGAACGTTATGCTGACCTTCTAGAAAGTTATGCTAAAAATATGACTGATGAAGATTTTGTAAATATAGATTATTACGAGAGTCTAAATTATAGTTTTAATTATTGTACAGGTTATTCTTTGGAAAAATATCTTAAGGAAGATTTAGAAACTGATAGTTTAAGATTAAAAGCTAGTGAAAATAAACATTATAACGATATATTAAAAGGGGCTTCTAAAATAGTAGAACGTTTTAATTATCTAGGCTTAGAAGATATGGCATCACAGATGGGAGCATCTTTATATGTAATTGCCAATGCTGTATATGATTATGAGAAGTCTTTAGAAGATATAGATACAAAAACTCTTAGTTAGGATGTGAAGTTATGAGAAAAATAAATACATTAATTAAAAAAAGTGATGTTACTAAGTTAAAGAGTTATTATGGAGAAGCTTTAGGTGATAAAGATTTTAAAGATTATGTAAATAATCTTGATGTAAGTAGTGATGTTTTAATTAATTATACTGCTAGTATAGAAGATGCTGTTAAAGAAAAGAAAGCATGTAAGGATTGTCCTGGACTTAAAAAGTGTCCTAATACTTTAATAGGACATGTATATACGGCTTTAAAAGATAATAATGGCTTAAACTTTAGTTATATACCTTGTAATAAACTTATTAAAGAAGAAAATACTTATGCTTATAAAAAGAATATCACTTGTTTTGATTTACCTAAAGAAATTAGTGAAGCATCTTTTTCTAAAGCTTATAGAGATGATAATAAACGTTTACCTATCTTTAAATACTTTAAAGAGTTTATGGATAGTTACCTAAAAGATAAAAAAGGTAAAGGACTATACTTAAGCGGTTCTTTTGGAAGTGGTAAAACCTATTTAGTAGCAGCTCTTTTTAATGAACTTGCTAAGAAAAATATATCTTCAGCTTTAGTATATTATCCTGAGTTACTTAGAAGTTTAAAATCATCTTTTGGAAGTGACTATGAAGAGAAGTTTGACTTTATTAAGACAGTGCCACTTTTATTATTAGATGATATAGGTGCAGAGAATACTACATCATGGAGTAGAGATGAAGTATTAGGACCAATACTACAGTATCGTATGGAAGAAGAATTACCTACGTTCTTTACATCTAATTTAACTTTAAGTGAGTTAGAAGCCTCTTTAAGTATTACTAATAGTGGTACTGAAAAAGTAAAAGCTAAAAGAATAATAGAAAGAATTAAACAGTTGACAGTTTCTTTAGAGTTAATTAGTAAAAATAGAAGAAATTAATGCTTTACTTATATCTTTACTATGTGGTAATATTAAGTTAACAAGATAGAGAAAGAAGGTAAAAATATGAGAAAAATATGTTTACAATATGTTACTGGGGGGCAGTTAAATTACCAGAATGGTAGTTTAAACAATACTTTCTTTCATTATGACTTAAAGGAATAGAGGATAATTCTATTCTTTTTATAGTGTAATAGAGTTGTTCGGAAATTAAATTAAGCAATATAAAAGTTATACAATGCACAA
>CAMMQC010000014.1 GCA_946498975.1 uncultured Mycoplasmatota bacterium | reverse complement strand
AAAAAAGTAAGTAATCCTTACTTATTTTCTAGTTCCTTGACTGAACTGTAACTTTTTTTACATTTTATTTGATTCCGCCATTTCAATTATTAATATGCTAACATATACAAAATAGTTTTTAATATAACTTTTATCCTACTTTTAGTTTTGAATGATATTAGACTACAATGCTTCTTTTTTATTTTTCCTTTGCTTTAATTTATCGCGTATTATATCAAATATAGGAAAAAGCAGTTGATAAACAAAAACAATTAAATAGACTCCATTAACTGGGAAATTTGAGACTAATCCCCAACTTATTTCTAACCCCAATGTAAATAAAATTATTATAAATTCAAGAATCATGAAAATACTAAACATAGTAATAAATATAATTATAAAACTCCAATGAGTTTCTTTACATTGTTTTAAATCTTTCTTTAGATACTCTTGCCAAAAAAATGTATATAACAATATAAAAATAGCTATAAATATTATAAATATTAAGATATTAACTTCATAAAATCTTGTACTAAACAAAGATCCTGAACTTGCACCTACTCTTTTTGTATTAATAAAAGATAGATTAAATATTATGAAACTAACTATGCTAAATATTAATATATGTAATATGGTTTTTAAAATTATTTTTATTCCATTTTTCAATTTTGCTGATAACATAAATACTAACTCCTTATATCTTACATCTTCTCTGGTACATCAATAGCAAGGATATTAAGTAGTTCTTCATTAGTTTCTTTTACTAATTTGGTTAGGGCAAGCCAACTTTCTCTTATCTTTTCATCACTTTCGGTTAAGATATGATGTTTTTCATAAAATCTACTATAAAGACTAGTTAAATTATAAAGGTAATCGGCGATAGGACTTAAGTCTTTATTATTATAAGCTTTATGTAAAATACTATTTTTCTCCATTAATAGAAGGATTATCTCTTTTTCTGTTCCTGTTGGTTCGTTATAGTAATTACTATAGTTTAAACCTTGCTCTTCTGCTTTCTTTAAAATAGATTTCATTCTAATAGTATTATATAAAATATATGGTCCTGTTTTTCCTTCTACATCAATAAATTTACTAGGCTCAAAGATATAATCTGTTGTTCTATTAGGTAAAAAGTCAGCATATTTAATCGCTGCGATAGTTATTTTTTCAGCGATTTCTTCTTTATTATCCATATCTTTATTCATATGAGTAAGTATTTCTTCTTTGACACTTTGAATTAGGCTTTTTAGAGTTGCAGCATTACCATCTCTTGTTTTAAATGGTTTACCATCAGTTCCGTTCATTGTTCCAAAGCCATAATACTCTAAAACTGTATCTTTAGAGACAAGTCCTGTTTTATATGATGCTCTAAATACTTGTTCAAAGTATAATCCTTGACGCATATCTACTATATACCATATTTCTTTAGGATTAAATCTTTTCATACGAGATGTGATGGTTGCAAGTTCCCTTGTGGCATAAAGAGTTGCTCCATTACTTTTAATAACTACAAGTGGTGGCATAGGTGCTTTATCATCATCTTCTATTACTTCAACTATTTTCGCTCCTTCACTTTCTATTAAATAACCAGATTTTTCCATTGTATCAATAGTTTCTTTTATATAAGGAAAAGCATCACTTTCTCCTTCCCACAAATCAAAGTCTGTATTTAATTCTTTATAAATACTCTTTATATCTTTTGTAGATATTTCTTTTATTTTATTCCAAAGAGCGACATATCCTTTATTTTTACCTGATTCTAACTCGGCAGTTATTTCTCTAACCTTTTCCATTATCTCTTCATTTTCTTTAGCTTTGTTACTTGCAGTAGGATAGATTTCTTCTAAGTCTTCTCCT
This sequence comes from uncultured Mycoplasmatota bacterium, assembly GCA_946498975.1. Taxonomy (GTDB): domain Bacteria; phylum Bacillota_I; class Bacilli_A; order RF39; family UBA660; genus Onthousia. Next base: position 36,756 of record CAMMQC010000014.1, on the reverse strand, counting down.
GTTATAGGTAATTCATCCCAAGTAGTTTCTTCTTTTCCACTAAAATAGTTAAGATTAGGATATCTTTCTTTTATCTCATAAATTACCATTCCAGATTGACGACCAATATCTCCGAAGTGAACATCAGCGATTACTTCCTTACCAAGATGTTTTGCAAGTCTTTTTAAAGCTTCACCAATATTTGCACTTCTTAAATGTCCTACGTGAAGAGTTTTAGCGATATTCGCACCACCATAGTCAATGATAATTCTGTTTTCGTTAAGTTTTTCCACATCTTTTGTGGAGTCCTTAATAACTTTTTCCACAAATTCTCTCAATAACTCATCTTTAAAGCTTAAGTTAATAAAGCCAGCTCCAGCGATATTTATATCTTTGAAATATCCTGTCTCTTCTAGACATTTAACTAGAACTTCTGCTATATCTCTTGGAGATTTATGCATTACTTTAGCAAGCTTCATAGCATCATTTATTTGATAGTCTCCTAACTCTTTTTTTCCACTTGTTAGTAGTTTTACTTCATCAAGTGGAATATTATTTTCCTTAAATTTATTTAATATATCTTTTTCTACAGTATTTAAAAAATTCATAGTATCCTCCATTCTACCTTAAACTCATGTTTAAAGTCATTGCCTTCAATTTCATATATCACTTCAAAAGATTCTCTATCTTTATTTATCTTAAATGTTTTCATAGGAACAAAACCTGTTTGTTTCAAATCTTTTAGAAATACTTCAAAATTAGTTTTTTCGTTTTCCACAAATTTATAACTTAAAATAGTATCTTCTGTTTCTCTTAGCATAATATTATCATCAAGAAAGATAGTTAGAAGTGCTTTATCATCTTGATACTGGATTAAGTTTTTTTCATTGTCTAGAGTTCCTTTGCCTTCAAAAGGTAATTCTTCATCTTTATTTTTAATTTTTGATTTTATTAATATGTCTTTCATAGAGATTCTCCTTTTTCTGCTAAGATTATAACAAAAAACTATTAAAGTTACAACTTATTTGTTTGAACTTGGATTTTTTGGACATGATATATAAAGAAAGGATTTGATATGTTTATGAAAGTTTTGAAGAAGTGTTTAAAAATATTTATAATTCTTATAGGACTTTTTATTGTTGGTAATATCTGTGTTTATACTTATGCTAAATTAAGTCCTAAGATTGAGATAAAGAATGCTAATAGTTTTATGTTATTTGATAGTGATAATGAAGTGTTTTTTCAAGGAAGTGGTTCTAGGGAATGGATTAGTCTTGATGATATTTCTCCATACTTGATAGAAGCGACAATAAATACAGAAGATAAAAACTTTTATAAACATATTGGTTTTGATTATCTTAGAATAATAAAGGCGATGGCTGTTAATATAACTAGCGGTACTACTAGTCAGGGAGCAAGTACGATTACACAACAGTATGCTAAAAACTTGTTTTTAGATTTTGATAAGACTTGGAAAAGAAAATGGGATGAGATGTGGTATACAATAGAGATAGAGTCTCATTATAGTAAAGATGAAATACTTGAAGGTTATTTAAATACTATTAATTATGGGGGTAAATATGGAATAGAGACTGCTAGTAAATACTATTTTGGGAAGAGTGCTAAAGATTTAACTTTGGCAGAGGCTGCTATGCTTACTGGTATTCCTAAGTCTCCTAGTAATTATTCTCCTTTTGTTAATTTAGAGAAAGCGACACAAAGACAACAGATGATTCTTAAGAACATGTATGATGATGGTGTTATTAGTGAAGCGGAATATAATAAGGCTCTTGATGAAGAATTAAAATTTATTGGTGAGGAAGAAGAAAACGAGCTTGAGAGTGTTATGTATTATCAAGATGCTGTTATTGAAGAGTTAAAAAGTCTTAAAGAAATACCTGAATCATTTCTAGAAACTGGTGGTCTTAAAGTTTATACTAGCCTTGATATGGATGCTCAAAAGGAATTAGAAGAGACTGTTAAAAATACAATGCCTGATAGTGACTTGGAAACTGCTAGTGTAATGGTTAATCCTAATAATGGAAGAGTTATCGCTTTAGTTGGTGGAAAAGACTATAGTAAATCCGAATTTAATAGGGCAACTGATGCGAAAAGGCAAGTTGGTTCTACTATGAAAGCTTTTCTTTACTATGCTGCTTTAGAAAATGGATTTACTTCTTCTACTACTTTTACTAGTGAAGAGACTACTTTTACTTTTAATAATGATCAGACTTATTCACCACAGAACTATAATGGTACTTATGGAAATAAACCTATTTCTATGGCTACTGCAATCGCTTATTCTGAAAATATTTATGCTGTTAAGACACATATGTTTTTAGGAGAAGAAACACTTGTTGATATTGCTAAAAGACTTGGTATTACATCTAATCTTGATGAGGTTCCTGCTCTTGCTCTTGGTACTAGTGAAATTGGTATGTTAGAGATGGCGGGAGCATATTCTGCTTTTGCAAATGAAGGTTATAAGGTAACACCACACTTTATTACTAAGGTTGTTGATAAAGAAGGTAATGTTTTATATGAAGCGAATGAAGAGAAAGATCTCATATTAAACTCTAGTCTAACTTTTATCTTAAATAATTTATTAACTGCTACTTATGATGCTAACTTTATTGATTATAATTATCCTACGGCAATTAATCTTGCAAGTAGAATGACTCATAAGTATTCTTTAAAAAGTGGTACTACTAATACAGATAACTGGTATATCGGTTATAATAAAGATATAGTAACAGCGGTATGGTGTGGTTATGATGATAGTCGTGATTTAAAAAGTAGTGAGTATAAATATGCTCAAAACATTTGGATTAATACAATGGAAAATTATATGAAAGATAAAGATGAAGCGTGGTATAGTCAACCTGATAATGTTGTTGGGGTTTTAGTTAATCCTATTTCTGGAAAACCAGCGACGGATGCAGATGAGAAAAAAATGATAATGTATTATGTAAAAGGAACTGAGCCAAGGGAAGATGATCCTGTATTTGATGATATAAGTGGAAATACTAGTGATAATTAGTATAATTTAAAAAATTGGTCATACAATTACTTTGAGAGGATGATTTTATGAATAATAATTTTGAAACTTATCCTAATCAAAGTACTGATCAACCTTATCAAAACTTTGATTATGATTATAACCCTAATATGAATAATATTCCTAATAACAATGATACTGTTCCAATTAGTGGTGATATGGATTATGCAGAGAATATTTTAGAATTAAATGTCGGTAAAGAAGCAAGTTTCTATATGTCATATTCTGATTCCCTAGAATGGCGTGATAGAGTATTTACAGGAACTATTATAGGTGCAGGTAGGGACTATGCTGTTGTTAAAGATAGTGAGAACCGTATTTTCTTACTTTGGACAGTTTACCTTAATTATGTAGAGTTTAGAGAAGATATTACTTTAAGATAATTTACTCTTCTCTTTTTCTTTGCTATAATACTATTAAGGATGTGATACTAATGATTTATGCTATTATTGGGGGAATTATTGTATTAATTATTTTAATTTGTGTAATTATAGTCTTGGTTTATAAAAATAAATATAACTTTTTATATATTAAAGTGAAGGAAGCTGACAATAATTTAGATATCTTATTGCAAAAGAAAGAAGAAATACTACTAAAAATAGTTCCTATTTTGGAAGAAGCTAAGGTAAAAGATATTCCTGAAGTCATTAAATTAAAATCAAAAAGAATTAATCATCATGAGTTATATCAAGAGTTAATGGATATGACTAGTGAAATTTTAAAGTTAATAGATGATTATGAAGATAAGTTAGATTTTAAGAAGTTAGATTCTTTAATTGATAAATTAAATGAAAACGAAAATGACTTAAGGGCTGCTTTAAAATATTATAATGATAATGGTGAAGAAATAATTTATCTTTCTCATAAGTTCCCTACTAATTTAATTAAAGTTTTTTCTCATTATCAAGATATAGAAACTTATAAAATAGAGAAAAGAGAACCTTTTGAAATATTAAAGCATTGATATAAGTGTTAAAATGCAAGAAATTGTAGACATAAAAGTATGTCTCTTTTTTTATAATAATTTTAGCAATTTGTTTTATTCGTGTCATAAATATTTATATTTTTCCATTTGTTTCCATTTTTACCACAAATAAAAACTAGTATGGTCAGTACTAGTTAATCTATTTTCCAATCTATTGGTTTTAGTCCTTTAGATATTAGAAAGTTATTTGTTTTAGAAAATGGTTTACTTCCAAAGAATCCATTGTAAGCTGAGAGTGGTGAAGGATGTGCTGACTCTACAATATAATGATTTTTGTTAGTTATTAACTTCTTTTTGTTTCTTGCAAAGCTTCCCCAAAGGATAAAGACTATAGGCTCCTCTTTTTTATCTAATAGTTCTATTATCTTATCAGTAAATATTTCCCAGCCTTTATCTTTATGAGAGGCTGCCATATTTGCTTCAACTGTTAATACCGCATTAAGAAGTAAGACTCCTTGATCTGCCCAAGGAATAAGACTACTTGTTTCAGGAAAATGTATTCCTAAGTCATCATTTAATTCTTTAAAGATATTTTGTAGTGAAGGTGGTTTTCTAATACCATTCTTTACTGAAAAAGATAATCCTTCCGCTTGATGTTCTCCATGGTATGGATCTTGTCCTAGTATTACTACTTTAACATCTTTATATGGAGTATGCCTTAAGGCATTAAATATCTCATTTTTAGGTGGATAAATAGTCTTTTCTTTATATTCTTTATTAACAAAATCTATTAGTTTTTTAAAATAATCTTTATTATATTCTTCTTTTAAATAAATATCCCAATCATTTCCAATCATATTAATCTCCTACTTATGATAATTTTCATTATTTCTTATTTTATAAGTTCTATATATTTGTTCTAGCAATATTACTCTAAATAATTGATGAGGAAAAGTTAGTTTAGAAAAAGATAAACTAAAGTTAGCACGTTTTTTTACTTCTTCACTTAAGCCATAACTTCCTCCTATTATAAAGGTTATATTACTATTGACTGATTCTAATCTACATAATTTATTAGTAAGTTCTAGTGAGGATAGTTCAATCCCATCAATGTCAAGAATGATTACATTATCAGTTTCTTTTAAGTGCTTTAAAATGAGTTTTCCTTCCTCTTTTTTTACTTTATCTATTTCATTGTAACTTATATCAGGTAGTTCTACTATGTCTAATTTTGTATATTTAGATAGTCTCTTTTTATATTCATCTATCGCATCATTTAAATATTTTTCTTTTATCTTACCTACACATATTAACTTCATTATACACCTCTATTTCTTCTAGGGCTTCACTTTGTTTAGCGACTACTATTTTTATATCACTTCTATCTTTTAAAGTTTCTCTTGAGGTATTGTAAGCGATTTCTTCTTTGTTATTATGTTCACTAAGGTGAGCGAGTATTATGTATTTAGTATTATCTCCTACTAATTTCTTTAGATACTTAGCAGTAGTCTCATTAGATAAATGGCCTTCATCACTTATTATTCTTTGTTTTAAATAGTAGGGATAGGGGCCATCCATTAACATTTTCTCATCATGATTACTTTCTATATAATAAATATTTTTATTTTCAAGTAACGGGAAATACTTACGATTTAAATAACCTGTATCTGTTATATAGACTAGGGAGTTGTTATCTTCAGTTATTAGAAAACCAACAGAACCTTTTGCATCATGGCTTGTTTTAAATACATTTATTTCGGTATTATTTAAATGTATTAAAGAATTATAAAGTTCTACTCTATCATTATCTATATCTACTGTTAATTCTTTTATGATATCTTTATTAGCATAGATTTTAAAATCACTATGTTTTAAAAGAACTTTAAGGCCACTAGTATGGTCATTATGAGCATGGGTTAAAAGCAAGTCGTCTATATCGTCTACTGTTAAGTTCATCTTCTCTAATTCTTTTTTTAATCTCTGATAGGTAATTCCTATATCAATAAGAAAGCGAGTAGATTTTGTTTCAATTAATGAACAGTTTCCTTTAGATCCACTCGCTAGTACTTTTATTTTCATTAGAATAAACTCATTGGATTCATAGAAGATGAACCACGACTATATGGATAACCTCTCCATAATCCAAAGTGAAGATGAACTCCTGTTGCTGCTCCTGTTCTACCCATAGAACCTATTGTATCACCTTGTGATACTTCTTGACCTACACTAACATAACGTTCTGCAAGGTGAGCATACATTGTATAGTAACCATTGTTATGATTAATAACAATATATTCACCATTATCATATTTATAACTTGAAGCGACTACAATACCATTATTAGAAGCATAAATTGGTGAACCAAAACCTGCTCCTGCAATATCCATACCATCATGTAGAGTTCCCCAACGATATCCATAAGAACTACTTACATAATATGGAGTTCTAGTTGGCCATAACCAGTATCCTTCTACTTTACTATTACTACTAAGGCCACTGTTTACACCGCCACTGCCACCTCTTTGTTTAGTTCCTTTTACTATTATTCTTTTAATTGGTTCTTTTAAAACCCTAGTCGCACCATTATCAATAACAGCACTTTCTACTTGACCATTAACTTTTTGAACTTTTGATGTTACTAGTTGAGAGCCTACTACACCTTCTTGAATAGTTTCTTCATAATTAGAATACTTTGTATTATCATATCTTGTTTCTGTTTCATAAGGTATATCTTGAGCCCGTACTTGATGATCAATTTCTACTAATCTAAATTGCGGTTTAATAATACTAATAGTAACACTTTGGCCTTCATATAGAAGGCTATTTGCATTAGTAAATTCAGGGTTAGCGATTAAAAACTCTTCATTTGATAGTTTATTATTAAATGAAACGTCGCTGATTGTGTCTCCTGCTTGAACTGTATATTTCTGTTGTTCGTCAAGGGTACCAAATAATAGGTATTTACTCAAATCATCACTATTTTCATATATTGTTTTATCTGATGGAATATTTATTTCTTTAACTGTTATCTTATTTTCAATATAAATATTTTCAATAACTGTACCTGTAGTGCCACTTTCTATTTCTTTTTGTTCATTATTAAGGTATTTATCATAACTATCACTATCTACAAATGATCTTATTGTTCTATCCATTGCTTCTTCAAAGACTTCTTTATCAAGGACATAGATAGTTTGGTCTTTTCCTTCTACGGTTTCTCCTTCTTCATTAGTTGTATCAATACCTTCTATAGTTATTTCATAACCTTTAATAGTAAATGGCTCTATGTCTTTAATCTTGTTATATATTTCTTTAGTTGTAGAAATATCTTCATTATAAGTTACATCTTTTACCACTTCTAAATCCTCAGGTGCATATACTTTATCGGCATTATATTTATCTTTTAAGGTTTGTTGTTCTTTATCTATATATTCATCAAGTGAATCTTTATCACTAATTAATCCTACTGATTTACCTGCTAAATAGACTCTGTATACATTTTTAGGAGTTAATGTTTCTTCTTTTGGAACTAAAAACATTATAATTAAACTTACCATTAAGGCAATTACTATAGTAATTATAGTTTTTATATTCATCTTATTCCTCCTCTATTTCATTTTTACTCATATTTAAGAATGTTGAAGTATCTTTTTTAAATAGTAATTGTATTGTCGCTTGTGGTCCACTACGATGCTTAGCGATGATAAATTCACTGATACTAGTTGCATCATTTTTAGCTTCTTTATTGTAGTAATCATCACGATAAAGAAATCCAACAAGGTCAGCATCTTGCTCTATTGAACCTGATTCTCTTAAATCTGATAACATTGGTCTTTTATCTTCTCTTCCTTCAACACTACGAGAAAGTTGAGCTAAAGAGATTACAGGAATATGTAATTCCATTGCTAGAGTTTTTAGACTACGAGAGATATCTGCTACTTCTTGTTGACGGTTAGCACCATAGTTTTTACCACCTGATATTAATTGTAGGTAGTCGATTATTACTAGGTCTAAACCATCAGAAGATGATGATAATCTTCTACATTTTGCACGGATTTCTCCTATTGTTATACCTGGTGTATCATCTATATATAGTTTGGCATTACTTAACTGACTAACTGCTTGGTCAAATCTTTTCCAGTCATTATTTAGCATTTTACCTGTTCTAAGTTTATAACCTTCTATTTGACCAAGAGACGAGATAATACGGCTTGCTAATTGCTCGGCACCCATTTCAAGGTTGAATACGGCTACTGTTTTATCAGTGTGAGTTGTAACATAGGTTGCAAGGTTTAAAGCGAAAGCAGTTTTACCCATACCAGGACGAGCGGCAAGGATTATAAGCTCATTTTCATGGAGTCCTGCTGTTACTTTATCAATATCATACCATCCTGTAGGAATACCTGTTATTTCTCCTTTAGTTTCTGCTAGTTTTTGTAAGTCTTCTTCTGTTTTTTCTAAAACTTTTTGAATTGACTTAAACTCACTTGCTTTTCTATTTTTTGCAATTGTTAGTATTTTACGTTCGGCATCGTCTAAGATGTCACCAATACTTTCTTCACTGTTATAGCCTGTAGATGCAATAGATTCTGCTGTTTCTATCAATCTTCTAAGAAGCGATGTATTCTCTACTTCTTTTATATAGTATTCTATATTACTTGCTGTTGGAACAAAGGTTGTTATTTCTGTTAAGTAGGTAACTCCTCCTACATCATTCAAATAGTCTAATTTAGTTAAAGTAGTAGTTAAAGTAGTTAAATCTACTGGAATTTTTTCTTCTACTAATTTTTTTAATGCAGTAAATATTTTAGAATTTCTAGCATCATAGAAGTCTGTTTCATCTAAAGTTTCAATTGCCATTAATAAAGCATTATTTGATAAGAAACATGCACCTAAGACACTTTTTTCTGCTTCTAAATTTTGTGGGGCTTGTTTTAAAGCCATTATCATCACCTACTTAACTAAATGTATTTTTACTTTGGCAGTTATATTTTTATATAGTTCTACTTCAATATTATGAAAGCCTAAAGATGAAGGAGAACTTGTTAGTTTAATCATACTCTTATCAAAGTCATAGCCTTTTTCTTTTAAAGCTTCTTTTATTTGTTTAACACTAATACTTCCAAAGACTTTATCATTATCTCCTGTTTTAACTTTAAAAGTTAAGGTTACTTTTTCTAGTTTTTCTTTTATACTTGAAGCTTCTTTTTTAGCTTTCTCTTCTTCTTTAGCTTTAGCTTTGTTCTCATCTTCTAATTTTTCTAGGGAACTTTTAGTAGATTTAATAGCATAGCCTTTTTTTATTAAGAAGTTTTCAGCATAGCCATCTTTTACTTGTTTTATCTCACCCTTTTTACCTTGTCCTTTTAAATCTTTTATAAAGATTACTTCCATACTATTCCTCCTCTTTTTTTAAGATTTGTTTTAGTTTTGTTTCAACTTTACTAATAGTACTATCACTAATTCTAGCGGCTCCTACTGTTTTGTTACCTCCTCCACCTAATGGAGTAAGTATTTTAGAAATATCATAGTTACCTAGACTTCTACCACTAATAGAAATTGTTTTAGAGGTAGTTTTAGCGATGACGAATGATGCTTCTATGTCATTAAAGAATAGAAGGGTATCGGCTATTTTAGCGATATCTTCTCTTCTATATATCATATAAGGACTACCTTTAGCGATAGCGATTCTATCATTTATGACATCGACATTAGTTATTACTTTTTGTCTTTCTATATACTCTTTTAAATCCTGTTTTAGAAGATACTGAACTTTCTTAGTACTTGCTCCCATACTTGCTAAATAATAGGCAGCATAGTATGTTTCAGAGTTTGTCTTTAAAGTAAAGTTATTAGTATCTAGAACTATTCCTGATAATAAAAGAGTTGCATAATAAGGGTCTAGTTCCATTTTGTAAGTCTCTATTAAATTAGTAATCATCTCACAAGTACTAGATATATCATTATCTATTATTCTAAGTCCAGCATCAATTGATGTTTCTCCTAGTTCATGATGGTCTAGTATTACTATATTCTCTTTATCAAAGTAATTAATTGCATCGCTTGATTGGACTAATTCTTCTTTATTTGTATCTAGTATTACTAGTAAGTTTTTCTTACTTCTTATATAAAGATTATCTTCTATTTCATTATCTTTAATTATATTTAAACATCCTTCTAGTTCTTTAAATACTTTAGATACACCTGATTCATGTTTTGTATCATTAATAATTAGAAAACAATTTTTATTTAGTTTTTCTAAGATAATATAAAGACCTATGGAACTACCTAAGGCATCTAAATCTAAATCTTTATGTGCCATGATAAAAACTGTTTTAGCAGATTTTATTTTTTTTCTTAGTTCTTTTTTTCTTTCTATTAATTTCATTAGATCCTCCTTTTATCCCTTGTTAATATTATATACTATTTTAAGTGATAAGTAAAACTTGTAATGAAAAAAGTAAATAGTTGTTTCTATTTACTTTGTAAATGGTAATAAACCAATAGCTCTTGCTCTTTTAATTTCTCTTGCTATATGTCTTTGATGACGAGCACAAGTTCCTGTTACACGACGAGGAACTATTTTACCTCTATCGTTTATAAATCTTTTTAATGTATCTACATCTTTATAGTTAACGTCTTTTCCAGTACACATTATACATACTTTCTTTTTACGACGTCCAAATTCTTTATGTTCTTTAAAGTCTTTAGCCATAGACTATTCCTCCCTTCTTTTAAAATGGTAATTCACTATCATCAATTTCAATACTTGCCCCAAAATCGGCGAATGGATTACTTGAGATATCAGTTCCATTATTTGATGATGGTTCATCTTTAAAGTCATATGGAGTTGGCTCTGCTGGTTGGTTAGATTGAGCAGGTGCTGATTGATTGTTATAATTGCTAGTTCCTGATGCTTGATTATCTCTTTTTGAACCAATAAATTCAACACTATCAGCGATTACTTCAGTAACATAACGACGTTGTCCGTTTTGGTCATCATAGTTACGTACTTGAATACGTCCTTCTACTGCTACTTGACTACCTTGTGATAGATAGTTTTTAACACTTTCAGCTTGTCTACGCCATACAACAACTGGTATAAAGTCTGCTTCTCTTTCTCCTGCTTGGTTAGTATAAGTTCTATTAACTGCAATAGTAAAACTTGCTACTGCTGTATTGTTACCTGTATAACGAAGTTCAGGATCACGAGTTAAGCGACCTATTAAAAATACTTTATTCATAAATACCTCTTTTCTTAATCGTCTACTCTAATAACTAAATGACGTAAAATATTTTCGTTTAGACGAGCTAGACGGTCAAATTCAGAAATTGCTTCATGAGTTGCTTCTACAACATATAAGAAATAATAACCATTTTTATATTTGTTCATTTCATAAGCTAATTCTTTTTGTCCCATTGCTTTTTCTTCATTAATCTTACATTTTCTATCAGTTAAAACTTTCTTTAGATTTTCTGCTTCTTTTTTAATAGCAGCCTCATCTAAATCTGGTTTAACGATAAACATGATTTCATAATTTGTCATTAAACGTACACCTCCTTCTGGACATAAGACCTATTTCTAGGTAAGGAGCATTTTAAATACTCGGTAGTATTATAGCAAAAGAAAAAAGAAAAGTCTATCTTTTTCTTTGTTTTTTATGATTAATTATGAGAACTTATTGTTAATTCTTTAGTATTTCTAAATTTATATCACTTATTTTTTCTTAGTATAGCTAGTTCCTTGAAATTCTTTTACTCTTTTAATAGCATCTTTATCTATTCTATCAACTTCTTTTAATTTTATACATTCCATTACATCATCATAATAGACTGCAACACTTTTTTGATTTTTATTCTTTATTATATCCTCTTTTAAACAAGATAAAGTATGTATACTTTGAGTTAATGATTCTATTTTTATTTCTTCAAGTGGTTTATTTAGATAGTTTATTAAAGTGCTTTTTACTGCTTTTTCACTTTCTCTCGCTGCTCCTAAAGGATGGGTAAAAGATGAATAACTTTTTAATGATGGTATAACTGATGTATCTCCATTTATCAAACTATCAATATAATCTACAATAAGTGGATGTTCATATTTATCATATTCGATTTTATAAATATCTCTTATTTCTTCAAAATAATCTTTTTTCTTTCCTGTTTCAGTAAAGTGGTAATTTCTAATATCATGATTTTGAAGAAAATCATGAGTTAATTCATAATCACTTTCATAACAATAATGTGATATCTCACTACATTTCTCTATTATTTCGTCTTTTAAGCTCTTTAACCTCTCAATATCTAGTTCTACTTCATATTTTATTACTTCATTATTTGTTTCTTTTATATAAAACATATTTCTCTTCCTCTCCCTATACATTAAATCTAAAGTGACAGATATCTCCATCTTGCATTAGATAATCTTTTCCTTCAAGTCTTGCTTTACCAGCTTCTCTTGCTTTTAATTCACTTCCACACTCTATTAAATCTTCATATGAGATAACCTCTGCTTTAATAAAACCTTTTTCAAAGTCAGTATGGATAATACCGGCACAAGATTTTGCATTCATTCCTTTTTTAAAGGTCCATGCTCTTACTTCATCAGGTCCTACAGTAAAGTATGTTGCAAGTCCTAATAGGTCATAAGTTGCTGCAATTAGTGAATCTAATCCACTTTTTTCAAGTCCTAGAGCTTCTAACATCTCTTTAGCATCAACATCATCTAACTCACTTAACTCTTCTTCTACTTTAGCACATATTTCTATTACTTTAGCATTTTCTTTACTAGCATATTCTTTAACTTTTTTAACGTAATCATTGTTTGTACCTAAATCATTTTCATTAACATTTGCAAGGTAAATCAATGGCTTTTCTGTTAGAAGATTAAAACTTTTAATGATAGATTTCTCTTCTTTTGTTAAATCAAGTAATCTTATTGGTGTATTTTCTTCTAAGGCTTTTCTTAACTTTTCTAGTGTTTCATACTCTAAAAGTTCATCTTTATCTTTACTCATTCTAGCTTTCTTACTAATTCTATTTATTCTATTTGTTACTGTTTCTAAGTCTGCTAGAGCAAGTTCTAAGTTAATTGTTTCGATATCTCTTATAGGGTCTATATTACCATCTACATGGATTATATTACCATTATCAAAACATCTTACTACTTCACAGATAGCATCTACTTCTCTTATATGTGATAAAAATTTATTACCTAGTCCTTCTCCTTTACTTGCTCCTTTTACAAGTCCTGCTATATCAATAAATTCATAACTTGTATAGATTGTTCTTTTAGGATTGTACATGCTAGATAGTTTATCAATTCTCTCATCTTTAACATTTACTATTCCAACATTAGGATCAATTGTTGCGAAGGGATAGTTTTCTGCTAAAATATGTGTTTTTGTTAAGGCATTAAATAATGTACTTTTACCTACATTAGGTAGTCCTATAATTCCTGCTTTTAAACTCATAATATTACCTCATTTCTATTTCATATTATAGCATTGTTCTATACAATTTAAAAGAAAAAAATACCTTGCGGTATTTTAAATTGTGGCATATACTCCAGGTCCTAATGGTAGACCTATTAAGTACCAACCTATTACTAATAATATCCAAGTTATAGCGATTATTCCAAAATATGGAAGAACGTATCCTATACTCTTATGGATTGTTATTGGTTTAGATTTATCTTGATTATAGATATTTAAGTATCCTATGTAGATAGCAAAACATGCTAGTAATGGTGTTATACCTGCTGTTATTGAAGTACCTGCTCTTAATATAAATTGAGCGAATGGAGCAGATAGGTTTGATTGCATGAAGGCAGGAACCATAACTGGAGCGAATATTTGCCATTTTGCACTTGGTGTTGGAACAAAGAGATTAGCTAGTCCTATCATAATAATAGCAAAGATTATTAGAGGTAGGCCCGTAAATCCTATATTACCTATAGCATTAGCACACCAAGATGCAATTACTGTTCCTATGTTTGTTTCTCTAAATACTGATGTAAACTGTGCTACTACAAAGATAAGCATTAATATTTCTCCCATAGGAGCGAATGTTTCTTTGCAACCATTAATTATATCTTTATCATTTTTAATACTTTTAGCACCTATTCCATAGGCAATACCAACAAGGGTTAAAAGTAAAGCCATCATGTATGTAAAGCCGTCTTGAAAATATGAGTTTGTACCAAATAATTGACCTAAGTAAGTATCTTCTTCCATATCAAGTAACATTCCTGAATATGGTAAGTCTGGTATTATAGAATATATAAATAATATGACAACTACTATTCCTGTTATGATAGCAGCTTTAAGACCTCTTTTTTCACGTCTTTCTTTTTCTATCTTTTGTTGTTCTAATTCTTTAGCATCTACTTCATCAACTATTACTAACTCTTCTGTCTTTGATAGTTCTTCTTTTTCTTTATATTTACCAATTCGTGGAGCAATTATCTTTTCAATTATAATAGTTCCAACTATTGATAAGATAATTGAAAAAGCGATGATGATAAATAGATTTGATGTTAAACTGATATGAGCTGATGCGTCTATAAGACGAGCTGCTGTTGTCGTATCTGGTATTAGATTTACTTCCATACTACCTACAAATATAGAAACTCCATAACCAAAACTAACTCCTGCAAAAGCAGCAATGATACCTAGATGAGGATTTCTATTGTTAAGTAAAAATAACATAGCAGATACTGGTATTAGAATAACATAACCTACATCATTTATTAATGATGAGATAGTTGCTAAAAATATAACAATAAAGGTTAATATTTTCTTATCTATCTTAATTAATACTCTTTTACATAGGGTATCTAAGAATCCTGTTGACTTAGCAATACTAAGACCAAATAGAGTTAATAATAACATACCTAGAGGTGCAAAAGATAAGAAATTAGTCATAGCATTACTAAATATATATTTCATACCATCAAAGTTAAATAAATTTTCTACTGTAACTAAAGTACTTTCTAATTCATTAGTAGTTGGACTTATTGTATTATAAGTCGCTTGCATTTGAAAAGCAGATAAAATAGCACTTAGTATTAATACAAGGAAAGTAAGAAGTAAGTAAACTGTAATAGGATGAAGATAGAATTTTTTTAGTTTTAATTTTCTTCTATTATGCATCTTGACTCTCCTTTTCTATTATTTTCTTGATTTTCTTATTTAGTTCTATTCTTGGAATAAATACTAATCTCCCACAGCCTGTACATTTTAGTTTGATATCAGCGCCAAGTTTTACTACTTCCCAATCATTAGTACCACATGGATGTCCTTTTTTTAATACTAGTCTATCTCCTAATTTGTAATTTTTACTTTCCATTACGAACCTCCATATGTGTTTGTGGCATCTTAATACCTGCTTTAGTTATGGCATCTTGTAAATCTTTTCTCATTTTTCTTTGAATCTCAAAATCCTTACCAGATTTAGTTTTAACAGCGACTTTATATGTTACAGAATTTTGATCTACCATTTCAACTCCCCAAAGCTCGGTATTACCTTTAAGAAAGTCATAAGTTTTATCAATTGTTTCCATAGTCTTTCTAATAATCTTTTCAACTTTATCTAAATCATTATCAGAATCAATAGAAATAGTAACTTCTGCTAAAGATGGATTTAAACTATAGTTAGTAACTTCTGTTATCATGTGATTAGAAATAATTTGAACGGCACCTTTATAATCTTTTATTCTTGTTGTTTTAAGTCCCATTCCTATAACATCTCCACGGAAACCATTTATCATAACATTATCGCCAATTTCAAATTGGTCTTCCATAACTATAGAAATACCAGCGATAAAGTCTTTGGCTAAATCTTGGAACGCAAGAGTAAGTACTGCTGCTACTATTCCTAATCCTGCTAAAATACTACTAACATCAATACCAAAACTATTTAGTATTATTAGAATAGTTAGGAATATTACAATATATTTTAGACAGTTATTTAGAATACTTAATGTGGTATTAACACGTTTTTTATTCTTATTATTTAAATTTTTATAATGTAAGGCTTTGTTAAGAAAATATGTTAATATTTTATAAAAGATATAAGCAAGAGCTATATATATAATAGGCCTTACTATATATATAAATAACTCTGAATCAAAAAATTCTTTCAAGGGGATTACCTCCTTTATTTATCTAAATGCATAATTTCTAATATTCTTGTTAAGTCATTAGCATTTGTAAAGCTTATTTCTAATTTATTGTTTCTTATTTTTACTTTTGTACCTAATTTTTCACATAAATCACTTTCTAAGTAAGAGTACTCATTATCTTTAGATTTTGATTTATGAGGAGTTATTTCTTTTTTACGATGATATTCTTCTTTAGAATTAGTTAACTCTTCTAACCTTCTAACACTTAGATTTTCATTTATTGTCTTTTCTGCTAGACTTATCGCTTGTTCTTTATCTTCTAACTTGCTTAGGACTCTTGCATGTCCCATACTTAGTTCACCTTTTACTACTTCATCTTTTATTTCATTAGGTAAGGTTAATAGTCCTAGCATATTAGTAATATGACTTCTTGATTTACCTACTTTTTTAGCAAGTTCTTCTTGAGTTAAGTTTAGTCTAGTCTTTAAAGCATTATAGGCCTCTGCTTCTTCCATAGCACTTAAGTTTTCTCTTTGTAAGTTTTCAAGAAGAGCGATTTCCATCATTTCTTCATCTGTGAAGTCTTTAATGATGGCAGGTATTGTAGTTAAGCCTGCTAGTCTTGAGGCTTTAACACGACGTTCTCCTGCTATTATTTCATAACCTTTAATACTTTTTTTAGCAATTATAGGTTGAAAAACACCATGTTCTTTAATAGAAGAAGCTAGTTCATTTAAGCTTTCTTCATCAAAGTTTTTACGAGGTTGATATGGGTTACTTCTTAATTCATCTAGATTTAGATTTACTATTTGGTCTTTTGGTGTATTATTAATTATCTTTTCTTCTACATCAGAAATGTTTAATTGTTCACTATTAAATAATTCCTCAAGACCTTTTCCTAAAGCACGCCTTTTATTTTCCATTTCTATCAATCACTTCCTTTGCTAAGTTTAGATAAGCTTCTGAGCCTTTACTTTTAGGATCATATACTATTATAGGTTCTCCATGAGAAGGAGCTTCTGTTAATCTAATTAATCTTGGTATAATAGTATTATATACTTTTTCTTTGAAAAATTTTCTAATATCATCGACAACTTCAAAACCAAGGTTTGTTCTTGAATCTAGCATTGTAAGTAGGACTCCTTCTATATCTAGATTAGGATTTAATTGTTTTTGAGCAAGTCTTATGGTGTTTAATAGTTGCATTATTCCTTCTAGAGCAAAGAACTCACACTGTACTGGAATAATAACTGAATCACTTGCAGTTAGGGCATTAGTTGTAATTAATCCTAATGATGGAGGACAATCTATTATTATAAAGTCAAAATTTTCATCTTCTAGTTCTTTTAAATGATATTTAAGTTGTGCTCCTTTTGCAAAACCAGGTTCACTCTGACTTTTTTCTAATAGTTCAATATCAAGTCCTGCTAAGTTTATTGTTGCAGGTAGTACATATAATTTTTTATATTTAGTCTTAATCATGGCATCTTTGGTACTACATTTATTTGTTAGAACATCATATACACTTAAATCAATATCTCCTTTATTTATACCTACTCCTGTTGTGGTATTACCTTGAGGGTCTAAGTCTATTAATAATACTTTTTTACCAAGGAATGCTAATGAGGCAGAAAGGTTAATACTTGTTGTTGTCTTTCCTACTCCACCTTTTTGATTAACTAAAGAAATTACCTTTGCCATTTTATCACTCTCTTCTCTTACTTGTCTTTTTTATTGTATCAAAAATATGTTATTATGAAAAGAAATTTATCTAAAAAAGTAGATTTAACTCTACTTTTATCCTTCATTATTTTCTTTAGAAATTTTTATAGTTATCTGATAGTTATTAACAAGGTCCATTTCTTCACTATCTACTTTAAAGCCTGAGTCTTCTATTTTCTTAAGAGTTTCTCTTACTAGATTTATAGATTCATTTAAGGTATATTTAGGTTTTAATGTTGCTTGCTCCTCTTCAGTTGCTTTTACATTATCTCTAAATATAGGATTGTAAGCGAAAGGATTATTAAATGTATCTATACTTGGAATAGAAGTCCCCTCTTGAGAAGCATTATTATCTTTATTTGTAACACCTGCTAATAAGGTATCCATAGAAGTACTTGTAGAATCTTTTATGTCTTTTGTTTCTCCTCCTAGGTTAAATGGATTATCATTAACGAATGGAGCATTTGTAGGTGCTGGTGCGTCAAACATTGATGTCATTTCCTGTTTTGGAGGTTCTTCCTTAGTTTCTTCTTCAAGTGGTGAGAAAAATTTAAAATTACTAGATGTTTCTTCTTTTTTCTCTTCTTTAGGTGTTACTTTAAGAAATTCATTGACATCGGTTGCCTCTCTTTCAACATTAATATCCTGAGCATTATCTTTAATTGCATTTATATCAATAGATTTGTTAGCAGTACTTTCTAAGTTATCATTTATGTTTGGAACATCATAATCTATAAATTTAGGTGGTGTTGAATAGTCAATTCCTACACTTCTATTAAAGTCATCTTGAGGATTATTTAATGATGGAGTTTGAGACGCTGAGATATTTAAAGTATCTGTTTGTGGAATAGAAGCACTAACAGGAGATGGATTTAAAAGATTTTCAATATCACTCTTTGTTATTTCTTCTTTAGGATTTATTTTTTCTTCTAATTCTCTTACTGTCATTTTTTTATCTATAACTTCTTTTAATAGTTGTTTTTGAGTTTCAGCATCTTTAGCATTTAATAGAGTTCTAGCATGACGTTCTGAAATTTCATCTTTTAATAGAGCATCTTGAACTTCATCTGTTAATGCTAATAGGCGTAGTTTATTGGCAACAGCGCCTTGGCTCTTACCCATTGTTTTGGCTAGTTCTTCTTGAGTCATTTGATCTATTTCAAGAATCTTTTGATATGTTTTAGCTTCCTCAATAGGATTTAAGTTCTTACGTTGTAAGTTTTCAAGAAGTGCTACTTTACTACTTTCTTTATCATCTAAATTGCGAATAATTGCAGGTATTGTAGTAAGTCCTGCCATAGCTGATGCTTTATAACGACGTTCTCCTGCTATTATTTCGTATTTATTACCAATATTTCTAACAATAATTGGTTGTATTACACCATGTTCTTTAATAGAGACAGCTAGTTCTTTTAAAGCTTTCTCATCAAAGACTTGTCTAGGTTGAAATCTATTTGGAATTATATCATCTAAATGTAAATATACAACTTCATTATCTTTATTATCCATATACATACCCTCTTTATTCTATTCTTTTTATTTTTTTACTAATCTCATTATATCATCAATTGGACTAGTTTGCTAGGCCTTATTTTTTATTTCTAAAATTGTTCTTACATCTTCTTTTGTTGGTAAGGTAAAAGTTTCTTTTTTATTAACATACCAGTTATGTTTTTTCATGATGTCTTTAGATAGTTCTAATTCCTCTTCAACATTTCCTTTCATAGCAAGAAAACTACCATTTTTATTTACTAAAGGCATAGTCCATAGGAGTAATTTAGGTAAAGCACTTACGGCTCTTGCTGTTACGATATCAAATTTTTTACCATCACTAATTAAATCTTCGGCGCGATTGTGATAAGCTTTTATACCAGTTAATTGTAATTTATCTATTAGATTGTTAAGATATTTTACTCTTTTCAAAAGAGAATCTACTAAAGTTATTTCTAAATTAGGATAGAATATTTTTAAGACAAGCCCTGGGAAACCTGCTCCTGTTCCAATATCACAAAGAGTATTAACTTTAGATAAGTCATATACTTTGGCTAGGGTCAAACTATCATAGAAGTGTTTTAGGTAGACATCATCTTTTTCTGTTATTCTTGTTAGATTCATTGTTTTATTGGTTTCTACTAAGGTATTATAAATAATATCTAGTTGTTCTAGCTTTTCTTCTGTTACATTTAACCCTAAAGCTTCTACTTCTTTTATAAATTCTTCAATAGTCATTTAGATTCCCCTTTTCTTTAAATATACAGAAATGATTGCGATATCTGAAGGATTAACACCACTAATTCTGCTTGCTTGTCCTAATGTTATAGGTCTAATATTTTCTAGTTTTTCTTTCGCTTCACTAGCAATATTAGGAATATCTTGATAGTTAATATCTTCTGGTATTACTTTATCTTCTAGTTCTAACATTTTTTGTGCTTCTTCCATAGATTTTTTAATATAACCTTCGTATTTTACATTAATCTCTACTTCTTTTAAGACTTCTTTAGAATAATTTAATTCTTTAAAGTTAGTTAAATCTTCAATAGATAGTTCAGGTCTTTTTAATAAATCATATAATGTAATACTATCTTTTAGAGGAGATGTATTTAATTTTATTAAGATATCGTTTATTTCATTCTTAGGTGTAATTTTTGTTTCTTTTAATAGAACTGTTAACTCTTCTATATCTTTTTTCTTTTGTAAGAAATTATTATAAATATCATCTTTTATTAGTTCTATTTTATGACCATACTCTCTTAATCTTAAATCAGCATTATCATCTCTTAGAAGAAGACGATATTCAGCACGTGATGTTAAAAGACGATATGGGTCTTTTACTCCTTTTGTTACTAAGTCATCTATTAAAACACCGATGTAAGATTCATTTCTTTTTAAGATTAATGGCTCTTTACTTTCTAGTTTTAGGGAAGCATTTATTCCAGCGATTAGTCCTTGTCCTGCTGCTTCTTCATAACCACTTGTTCCATTTATTTGTCCTGCAGTATAAAGATTTTCAATTAATTTAGTCTCAAGAGTTGGTTTTATTTGTCTAGAGTCAATAGCATCATACTCAATAGCATAAGCATATTTTAATATTTTAGCATTTTCTAAACCAGATAGACTATGAACCATTTGTTCTTGAACATAGTGAGGCATACTTGTTGAAAAGCCTTGTAAATAAAGGTCATCATAATAGATACTTTCAGGCTCTAAAAATAATTGATGACGTTCTTTATCACTAAATCTTACTACTTTATCTTCAATAGATGGGCAGTATCTTGGTCCTACTCCTTCAACATAGCCTCCATACATACTAGATTCGTTTAGATGTTCTTTGATTATTTTATGAGTTAATTCATTAGTGTAAATTAAATAACAAGGTAGTTGGTATTTATAAGCAAGAGCGGTAGTATTGTCATATGAGAATGTTATATCTTCACTACTTCCTAATTCTTCTTGCATTTTAGAAAAGTCAACACTACTCTTTTCAATACGTGGAGGAGTTCCTGTTTTTAATCTTAAGATATTAAAGCCTAAATCTTTTAAGAAAGGACTTAAGTAATTACTAGCTTTCTCACCATGAGGACCACCTTCAGTCTTTTTATCACCTACTAAAATTGCTCCTTTTAAATATGTTCCTGTTGTTAAAATTACGGCTTTACTTTTTATTTCTTCACCACTTTCTAATACTACTCCACTTGCTTTATTATCTTTTATAATAAGTTCTTTTACTAATCCTTCTTTAATATCTAAATTATCTTGATTTTGTAATGTCTTTAACATCTCTTTTTTATAGATAACTTTATCTGCTTGGGCACGTAAGGCTCTAACAGCAGGTCCTTTTTTAGTATTTAGCATCTTCATTTGTAAAGAACTCTTATCCGTATTTTTAGCCATTTCGCCACCTAAGGCATCTATTTCTCTTACGACTATTCCTTTAGCAGGGCCTCCTATGGAAGGATTACATGACATATCGGCAATATTATTAATATTACCAGTTACTAAAAGTGTCTTGTGGTTAAGTCTCGCACTGGCAAGACATGCTTCTATACCGGCATGACCTCCTCCTACAACAATTACTTCATAATTCATCTAACATCACGTCTTTCTTTTTCTATTTTCCTACACAGAAGTTTGCAAATAACTCATCTAATAGTTCATCACTATAACTTTCTCCAGTGATTGAACCTAAGATATCAAATACTTCTTTTAAGTCTATTTCAATTATATCAACAGGTTCATTATTTTCTAAACTAACTTTAGCATCTCCTAAACTCTTAAGGGCTTTTTTAGCAAGAGTTAATTGTCTTTCATTAGCAAGATAAGTGTAATCATCTTCTTTTATTTCTGATAGTTTAAACATACTCTTTATCTCTTCTTTTAATGGTTCTATTCCATCTAGGGTATTAGTATTAGTGCTTACAATATGTTTAAAGTCTAACTTATCTGTATCAATTTTCTTAGGTAAATCATTCTTATTTAAAACTATAATTGGATTTTTATCTTTTACTTTATCTAAAATGAACTTATCATTATCATTTAACTCTTCACTAGAGTTAAGTACTACTATAATAAGGTTAGCATTATCAATTAAAGATAAACTCTTCTCTACTCCTATTTTTTCTGCTAAGTTATCGGTATCTCTTATACCTGCTGTATCTATTAAAGATAATTCTATACCATCAAAAATAATACTTCCTTCAACAATATCTCTTGTTGTTCCTTCAATATCAGTAACAATAGCTTTATCTTCTTTTAGGAATCTATTTAAAATACTACTCTTTCCTACATTAGGTCTACCGATAATAATTGTCTTAATACCATTTTTAATAATTTGTCTTTCTTCTGATTTTTTTACTAAGTTTTGTAAGTCTTTTTCAAGATCAGTTATTACTTCTTTTAATTCTTTCTTAGTAACTTCTTCTATATCATAGTACTCAGGATAATCTATATTTACTTCAATGTTTGCAATAACATGTTTTAATTTATCTCTAAAACTATTAATATATTTTTTTAAGGAACCTTCTAGGGATGATAATGCTAGTTTTCTACTATTATCAGTCTTACTATCTATTAAGTCCATTACTGATTCAGCTTGGGTTAAATCTATTCTACCATTAAGAAAGGCTCTTTTAGTAAACTCCCCTCTTTCTGCTTTCCTTGCTCCTTTTTCTATTAAAAGTTCAAAGATACTAAGCGTAGTAGCGATTCCTCCATGATAATTTATTTCAACTACATCTTCTCTTGTAAAAGTTTTAGGAGACCTCATAACTGTTACTAATACTTCATCTATATCTTCTTTGCCATTATTAATAAAACCATAGTTTATGGTATGAGATTCTACTTTAGTTAAATCTTTTCCTCTAAAAATTTTATTTACTAAAGTTATAGAATCTTTACCACTTACTCTTATTATGGATATCGCTCCTACTCCTAATTTTGTTGAAATTGCAACTATTGTATCAGACATTTTTCTTTGCTCCTATTCTTTTTACATTATCAGTTTCTTTTTCTATTCCTAAAGCTTTATAGGCATTTCTACCAAAGAAAGCTTTTTTTTCTCTTTTGGTTAAATTATCTGTTTCATATAGATATTCTAAATCTAAAGATGGTAGTTCTCTTACATTCTTTATATCATAATTATGAGGATTTTCATATATCTTAAAACTTAAAATTTCATCAACTTTTTTATCATCTTCATAGTGAATATAAGTTTGAAGATTATTTCTTACAGCACATATATATCTATTTAATTCTTCAATATCAGTCTGCAAAGGTAAACCTGCTCTTTTCTTGATAGTTAAAAGATATTTTAAAACTGTTTTACAAGAATAATATTTTTTATCATTTTTTTCTTTATTATATATAATACCATTTTTTGAAATTAGATCTTCTATTTTTTTTAATGCCTCATTATAGTATTTTAATGTTCTTATATTTTCTTCATATTGTTTGACCTCTTTATATTCGATAAATAATTTTTCTATTTTATCTTTAAGATCTGCTCTTAATGGATCTTTGTAAATTTTGTTTTGTTTTAAATTTTCTCTTTTTTCTACTAAACTAATATAGTTTTGAACTTTTGGATAGACAAGCAATTCCTCTATATTAATTTTTATTTTATCTATTTCAGTAGTTATTGCTAACTTTAAAAATTCTAAATCATTTATATTTTCTGTTACTTCTTCTTGCATGTAACACCTTCCTTTCCTTTTTTCAGTCTTATTATTATATTGAGGTTTTCTAAAGCTGTAAAGGTTAAATAAGGAAAGTTTTAAAAATTAGTCAAAACTTTACAAAAAAAACCTAGTCGCGAGGTTTTATAACAACACAGCGATTAGGTTCTTCTCCTACACTTTCAGTATAAACATATTTGTTATTATTTAAGATATTATGAACAAGTCTTCTTTGATATGAGTTCATAGAATCCATTTTTACTTCTACTTTAGTCATCTTTACTTCTCTTGCTAACTTTTTGGCAAGTCTTTCTATTCTTCTATCATTTTTTTCTTTATAATCACTAACATCTATTAAGAAACGATAGTTAGTATTTATTTCTTTTGTAAGAATAGCGTTTACTACAGTTGTTAAGGCTTTTAAATTCTTACCATCTTTTCCTATTAATAAAGCATCGTTAGTAGAATATAGACGATAAGTTGGAGTATCATTATTAACAGTTATTTCTATTTCTACATCAAAGCCCATATCTTTTAAAAGGCTCTTTATAACTTTTTTTAAATACTCTTTTACTTCTCTTTTTTCTATTACTTCTATCTCTACTTTTTTAGAAAGAAGTGTTTTCTTTTCTTCTTTAGTATTTATTATTAAGTTTTCTTCTAATTCTTGTAAATCAATTTTAGCTTTATTAACTGCTTCTTCATATGTTTTTCCAGTGTAATTATGTTTATTTATCATGTTTTTTCATCCCCCTCATTACAACAATATTTTGAACTATAGCGAATATATTACCTACTGACCAATATATTCCTAAAGCAGATGGCATAAAGAATGCTGTTATTATAATAATTACACTCATCATAATAGGCATCATCTTCATTGATGGGTCACTTGCACTATTACTTGTTGTTTTAAACATAAAGATTGTTGAACCACCAATTATAAGTAAAAGAATTATATAAGCATAGAATGTTTCACTTCCAAATCCTACTAGTGGTGTTGTTCCTAATTGCATTCCTAAAAAGTTTTCTTCAAAGATTGCTGGTACCCTATTTATTGCTTCTAAGAATGCAAATAAAAGTGGTAGTTGAATAAATGATATTAAACAACTTGTTAAAGGATTAAAATTATATTTTTTGTAGACCATCATCATCTCTTGATTTTGTTTTAACATAGAATCTTGGTCTGTCTTACCTTCATATTTCTTTTGAATTCTAGCAAGTTCTGGGGAAGCTTTTTTCATCATTTCACTTTGAACAGCCATTTTTCTTGTAAATGGGAATAGTATTAATCTTATTATAATAGTAATAATTATTATACTAAGTGCGAAACTTCCTATATATTTACCTAATGTCAAGATTAAAAATGCTAGTGGTTTAACAAATATTCCTGTCCATAGACCATCATATTCGGTATCTCCTGGTGTAAACTCTGAACATTTTGGTAAGTCTTTTAATTTAACACCATTTTCTTCATATAACTTTCTTGTTTGTTTGTTTTCTGGTTGACATAAAATATTTTCTGTTAATGATTGACCTGTTTCAGGATTTTGTACTGCTTTATTATCTTTATCTACTAAAGTTGTAGTACATCCTGTTGATAGAAATAATAACATTATTATAATGATAATTTTTGATTTTATTTTTCTTTTCTTCATATAATGCTCCTTACTTAATTTTATCTAATAAATATTGTAAGCTGCTAGATAGTTCTTGATAAGAGAGTTTTAGACAGCTATTTCTTATTATTATAATACAATTATAGTTTTTTTCATAGTTTTTGTTATAGTTTCTTATAATTGCTCTAACTTTTCTTTTTAACATATTTCTAATGTGAGCCTTCCCTACTTTCTTTGGAACTGTTATTCCATATTTAGTAGGAGAATCTTTCTTTTCTTTATAAAAGATAACGAAGTTATAGTTTTTAATCTTTTTACCTGTTTCTATTACTTCATCAAAGACTCTACTTTCTTTTACTATGTACTTCTTGTTCATTTAATCACGTCCTAAAGTTAAAAAAACACTGCAAAAACAGTGAATTTTATTTTACTAATTCTTTGCGTCCCTTCTTACGACGACTATTTAAAATATTACCAGCACTTGCTTTACGTGCGAAGAATCCATGTTTCTTTGCTCTTCTTCTTTGGTTTGGTTGATATGTTCTTTTCATTATAACACCTCCAGACTTGAAATCTACATTATTATAATAGGTAGTGATTGTCTTTGTCAAGAAATTATTACCTTAAATATATTTAATTTTTCTTTTAATTTCTAAATTAGTAAATTTTTTTACTTTTGTTTCTTCTAAATTAGTAAATTCCTTACTCAAATTAAATAAATCTTCTTTGTCTGTTGTAAAATCTTCTTTGTCTGTTGTAAAATCTTCTTCCTTTAAACCCATATCATCTAATATAATTTCAGATGCATAATTTGTTACTTTTATTTCATCTTTTTCTTCTTCAGTTAGATCTTTTTTAGAATCTAGTTCAGTAAATCTTTTTTCTAATAAACCTATTTTTACTTTATTTTCAAAAGGAGTATTATATCCAATTAATTCTTCTTCTATAAGCGTTCTAATAGGTATATCTTTATCATATAATTTTTCTAATCTTCCAAGAATAAGATTAATTTCTTTTTTTATTCGTTCTTTACTTTCTAAAGTTTGATATATGGTTATTCCTCCCAAACTTCTATTATAATAATATTCTGGAATTTTATTTCTGTATGGTGAATGATAATTGTAATCATATTCAAATACATTTATCCTTTTTTTACTTTTTGTCACAAAAGAAAGATTTAAAGAGTTTTCTCTAACATCAATAGGATTATCAAATTTATTTATTTCTAAGGGTAATTTATTTTCCTTTATGAGTTTGATAGTCCTATTATAAATATTGTAAATTGAAGCATAACGAAAAATAGAAAGCTCAGTTAATATTTCTCTATTATCTAAGGCGATATAATCTTTTATAACTGAAAATTCTAATTCTATTAATGAGTCTAGATATTCAATCATCTCTTTTGATAATATTCCCTTATAACTTTCTAATAATAATAATTTTAGTTCTTCCTTTGATAATAATGGACTTTTTTCTTTATCTAATAATTTGTTTAATTCTTTCATTTGGAACCTCCCTTGATATTACAAATATGCACTTTCATTTCTATATTAACACATATTATCCACTAATTCCACAAGTAAGTGGAAAACTTTATTCACCATGTGGATTTAAAATTTGTGGAAAATGTGGAAAACTCTATTTTTTGTTGATATTTGTCGATTTAAACTGTGGAGAATTTTGTCGAAAAATTGTGGAAAACTAAAAAATTAAAAATTCCTATTCCTTTTTCCACAAATTTAGAGTATTATAATGGTAATTTAGGAAATTCAGGTGGGAGGTGATAGGGTGAATGTCGAAATTCTATGGCAAAATGTTCTGAAAGAGATAAAAGATGAACTTTCATCCCTAGCTTTCGACACTTGGTTTAGTGATGTTAAACTTGTAGAATTAGATAATGGGGTAGCGACTATTGAAGTACCTATGTCTATTCATAAAAAACATTTATCGGATAATTACTTTGAACTTATTAGAGTAGCTTTAAATAAAGTAACAGGGACTAACTTTGATTTAGAGTTCTTACTTCCTGATGAGATAGATAATAAAAAGATAGAAAAAGAGAAGGAGGAAGAAACGGTAAGAGAAGAGGGGGTTCCCAAATCTTTTAAAAATCAATCTAATTTAAATCCCAAATATAATTTTGAAAACTTTATAGTAGGTAGTAGTAATAAGTTTGCCCAAGCGGCTGCCTTATCTGTTGCCGAAAATCCTGGTAAGATGTATAATCCTTTATTTATTTATGGAAATAGTGGATTAGGTAAGACCCATTTGATGCATGCGATAGGTAATTATATTGTGGAAAATTCTAATAGAAGAGTTCTTTATGTTACGAGTGATCAGTTTAGAGATGATTTTGTTGGTATTAATAAGAAAGACGAGAAGGGGACTAATTTCAGTTATATAGACTTCTTTAAGAATAAATATAGAAATATTGATGTCTTAATAATTGATGATATTCAGTTCTTAGGTGGGGCGACACAGACTCAACAAGAGTTTTTCCATACCTTTACAAATCTTTATAATGATTCTAAACAGATAATCATTTCTTCGGATAGGTCTCCTAATGACTTGAAACTATTAGAGGAACGTCTTAGAACAAGGTTTTGTTGGGGACTTACTGTTAATATTTACCCACCTGATTTTGAACTTAGGAAAGAGATTCTTCGTAAGAAAATAATAGCAGGTAACTTTGAAGCAGAAATACCAGAAGATGTCATTGAATACATTGCTTCTAATATGGGAAGTGATGTAAGACAACTAGAAGGCTCTATCACTAGACTTGTTGCATATTCAACTATTATGGGAGGGGCTAGGATAGATATAAATCTTGCTATTGAAGCTTTGAAAGACTTTATTAGTAAAGGACTTAGTGAAAAGAATGATATTACTAGGATTCAAAAGATAGTGGCAGAGTACTTTCAGATATCTGTTGAAGATATTAGAAGTAAGAAAAGAAGTAGTAATATTGCTTTTCCAAGACAAATTGCAATGTATTTGTGTAGAAAACTTACAAGTGAATCTTTTCCTAAGATAGGAACAGAGTTTGGAGGAAAGGATCATTCAACAGTTATGCACTCCGTTGAGAAAATTGAACAAGAAATTAAAAATAACAGTGATTTAGCAGGAATTATTAAAAAGCTAGAAGATGATTTAAAACCATGAGATGTTGATAAGTTTTAGTTTTAAACTTTTTATCCACAAGCGTTGCTTTAAAAATTTATGCTATAATATAAAGGAAAATTGTAGTTTTCCACATTTTCCACTCTATAAATAAAAATATATATTAAGAAAGAAGGAATAAATAATGAAATTTACAATAAAAAAAGAAGTGTTAATGGAAGCGATTAATAAAGTAAGTAAGGCAATATCGAGTAGGAATGTTATTCCAGTTTTAGCTGGTATTAAATTTGAACTTACTAGTAAAAAGTTAGTTTTAACAGCTAGTGATAATGATATTACTATTCAAACTTTTATAAACTGTGATGATGAAGATATTATTAAAGTAAAAGAAGAGGGTAGTATTATTATTCAAGGTAAGTATATTTCTGATATAGTTAGAAAATTACCTGATAAATATATTAATATAGAAGTAGTAGATGAACTTAAAATACTTATTTATACAGAGAATAGTGAATTTAATTTAAATGGTATTAGTGAAAGTGAATATCCTAATATAGATTTAGGGGAGAGTAAAAGTCATATAGAACTTTCTCCTAGTGTTTTAAAAGAAATAGTTAATCAAACTGCTTTTGCAACTTCTATTGATGAGAATAAAGCGATATTAAATGGTATTAACTTTAATATAACTGGAGATATGTTAGAATGTAATGCAACAGATTCTTATAGATTAGCTAGAAAAGTTATTAAATTAGATAAAGTAAGTAAAGAAAACCAAAATATTGTAATTCCTAGTCGTAATTTAGTAGAATTTACAAGAATTATTGATGATAGTGATGAGATGATAGAGATTCATATCTTTAATAATAAGATTTTATTTAAGTATCAAAATCTTTTATTTCAATCTAGATTAATTAATGGAACATATCCTAATACATCTAATCTTTTACCTAAAGATTACTTAGTTAAATTGCATTTTAATATTAATAATTTTTATGATGTAGTTGATAGAGTTAGTATTTTAACTAGTGATAAAGATAAAAATACAGTAACACTTGAAACAGATGGAAATAATTTAATTATGAAATCATCTAGTGCTGAGATTGGTAGAGTAGAAGAGAAGATGACTATTACTAAAGATCAAGATATTGATGTAAAAGTTTCATTTAGTTCTAAATATATGATGGATGCTTTAAAATCTTTTAATACAGAGACAGTTGAATTACATTTTGTAGGAGAAATTAAACCAATTTTATTAAAAAGTTCAGAAGATGAAAGCTTAACTCAGTTAGTTTTACCTATTAGGACTTATTAAAAATTGAAAATTTTAAGGAAAAAGTAAGAAAATTTTACTTTTTTTTTAGTTTTGTGACAAAAAAATACCTTTTTCGACAATATAATATAGTAGACTGATAGCAAAGCAAAGAAAATTGCTTTTGAAAGGGGGAAAAGGTTTCGTGAAAGATTATGAAATTAACGATGAGACACTTGCTATAATGCCTGATGATATATGGAGTTCAATGGTTCTTGAGGATGATTGTAAATATGAAGTTACTAAAACACCTCTTGAAATACTTGATTATAGTTGCAAATATTTTGGAAGTTCTTATCCTGGAAGGAAAGATGGTTCTAAAGAAATTTTAAATAGTAGCTATAAATTGCCCATATTAGTAGAGGATACAAGAAATATAATCTTTTTTCCTACTAGCAGTCCATTAGATGAGGGTTGTAGTTGGATTTCTTTAAGTAATATTAAAGATTATAGGAAAGTTGGTAATAATAAAACAGAAATATTATTTAAAAATAATAAAAAAATTACTGTAGATGTTTCATATTATTCTTTTAATAATCAAGTTATGAGAGCGAGTAGGTTGGAATCTATAATAAGAAATCGAAAAGAAAAACCAGAAAAAGCAAATTAATTGCTTTTTTTCTGTTTATTTAGGGGTAAATATGATATAATATTCTTGCGTGTATAGGAGTACTAAAATAGGGTGTAGGTGATTATATGGTCGTTTTTTTAGGCAATTATGATAATTAGGTCATTAAAAGTTACGAATTTTCGTAATTATGACAGATTTAATATAACTTTAGGTAGTAAAATGAATATTTTTATTGGAAACAATGCTAGTGGTAAGACAAATATTTTAGAAGCTATCGCTATTTTAGGACTTACTAAATCCTTTAGAAATGGATTAGACTGTGATGTTATTAAGTTTAATAAAAAGAAAGCAGTTATAGAAGGTAGAGTCTTAAATAATAAGCAGATAAAGGATTTAAAGATAGAGTTTTTAGAGAAAGAAAAAGATATCTATGTTAATTCTAAAAAAGTAAAAAAATATGCTGATTACCTTTCTAATTTAAATATTATTGTTTTTACACCTAATGATTTAGATATTATAAAGGGATCACCTAGTATTAGAAGAAATTTACTTAATATGACTTTATCACAAATTTCTTATTCTTATTTAGTTACTTATAATGAATATAATAAAATCTTAAAGACACGTAATGAATATCTTAAAATTCTATTTACTAATGGGATAGCTGATAAGACTTATTTAGATGTTTTAACAGATAAGTTAGTAGAGAAAGCTGTTTTAATTTATCAAGAAAGATTCAAGTATCTATCTTTAATTAATAGTTATATTAGTGATATTTATAATAATATTACAGAAGATAATAGAGTTATAAAGATAGAATATAAACCTAATATAGTTATTAATAATTATGAAATAGAAGATATAAGAAAAGCTTTAAATGATACTTATAAAAAAAATTATAGAAGAGAATTAAGTGCAGGTATGACGCTATTTGGGCCTCATCGAGACGATTTTTGCTTTATTATGGATAATAATACTGATATGAAGATTTATGCATCTCAGGGGCAACAGAAATGTGCTGTACTAGCTTATAAACTTTCTTCTATTCCAATATTTAAAGAAAATAATGGTAGTAATCCAGTACTTCTTTTAGATGATATTTTTAGTGAACTTGATTTAAATAAGAGAAATAAGCTTTTAAAATATGTTAGTGAAGATATTCAAAGTATTATAACAACAACTGATTTAAAAAATATTTCCAAGAAAACTTTAGATAGTGCAATTATCTTTAAAGTTAATGATGGAAAAGTGGAGAGGAGTTAAAGTATGGAAGAAAAAGTAGAGAATAATTATGATTCTTCAGCAATACAGGTACTTGAAGGATTAGAAGCTGTTAGAAAAAGACCTGGTATGTATATTGGTTCTACTAGTTCTAGGGGACTTCATCATTTGGTATGGGAGATTGTTGATAATGCTATTGATGAAGCTTTAGCAGGATATTGTACACATATTGAAGTTACTATTAATAAAGATAATAGTATTACGGTAAAAGATGATGGTAGAGGTATTCCTGTTGATATTCATCCTAAAACTGGTAAGAGTACAGTAGAAACTGTTTATACAGTGCTTCATGCTGGAGGTAAGTTCGGTGGTGGAGGATATAAAGTATCAGGTGGACTACACGGTGTTGGTGCTAGTGTAGTTAATGCTTTATCTGATTGGTTAGAAGTTAAAGTTTATCGTGGTGGAAAAGTATATTACCAAAGATATCAAACAGGAGGAAAACCTGTAGAAGCTTTAAAAGTGATAGAAGAATGTGATATTAATAGAACTGGTACTACTGTAACTTTTAAACCAGATGATCAAATATTTACTGATACTACTGTATATGATTATGATATTTTGAAAACAAGACTTCGTGAGTTAGCATTTTTAAATAGAGGACTTCGTATTACTTTATATGATGATAGGGAAGATCCTAAAAAAGATAGTTTCCATTATGAAGGTGGTATTCGTGAGTATGTAGAGATGCTTAATAAAAATAAGAATGCAATTCATCCTACAATCATTGATATATCTGGAGTTATGAATGATATATCATTAGAGGTTGCATTACAATATAATGAATCATATAATGCTTCTATTTATTCATTTGTTAATAATATTACAACACCAGAAGGTGGTACTCATGAAGATGGTGTAAGACGTGCATTAACAAGAATTTTAAATAAGTATGCACAAAATAATAATTTATTAAAAGATAAAGATGATTCTTTAACAGGTGATGATGTAAAAGAAGGTATTACAATGATAATATCAATTAAACATCCTAATCCTCAGTTTGAAGGTCAGACTAAAACAAAACTTGGTAATAGTGAAGTTAGAAGTGTTGCTGATAAGATTTTTTCAGAACCATTTGAAAGATTTTTATTAGAACATCCTGATGAAGCGAAAATTATTATAGAAAAGTGTATAACTGCTTCACGTGCTAGAGTTGCAGCGAAGAAAGCAAGAGAGTTAACTCGTCGTAAGGGTGACTTAGATATGACTAATGTATGGGGTAAACTTAATGATTGTAAGAGTAAAGATGCGGGAGAATGTGAAATATTCTTAGTTGAGGGGGACTCTGCAGGTGGTTCTGCTATTAAAGGAAGAAATAGTATGACACAAGCGATTTTACCTTTACGTGGTAAGATTTTAAATGTTGAGAAAGCAAGACTTGATAGAGCTTTATCTAACGAAGAAATTAGAACTATTATTACAGCTTTTGGTACAGGAATAGGAGAAGAGTTTGATATTTCTAAACTTCGTTATAATAAAATTATTATAATGACCGATGCTGATGTTGATGGTTCACATATTAGAGTTTTACTTTTAACATTATTTTATCGTTTCTTTAGACCTATTGTTGAAGAAGGTCATGTCTATGCGGCACAACCTCCACTATTTAGAATTACTCATGGTAAGACACGTAAGTATGTTTTGGATTTAGCAGAACGTGATGAATATTTGGCAACACTTGCTCCTAATACAAAATATGAAATAACTCGTATGAAAGGTTTAGGAGAAATGGATGCTGAAGAGTTAAATGAAACAACTATGGATATTAGTAAACGTGTTTTAAGACAAATAACAATAGATGATGCAGTTGCAGCGGATGAAGTATTTTCTGAGCTTATGGGTGAAGAAGTAGCTCCAAGACGTGAGTTTATTGAAGAAAATGCTACTTATGCAACAATAGATGTTTAGGAGGTAAGTTATGGATAGATTGGAACAAAATAATATTGTAAAAGAAGTAAAAGATTCTTTTCTTGATTATTCGATGAGTGTTATTACATCAAGAGCGATACCTGATTTAAGAGATGGTTTAAAACCTGTTCATCGTCGTATTTTATATTCAATGTATGAGTCTGGTTATACTCCTGATAAACCTCATAAAAAGTGTGCTAAGACAGTAGGAGAGGTTATGGGTAATTATCATCCACACGGAGACAGTTCAATTTATGAAGCGATGGTTAGAAT
Source organism: uncultured Mycoplasmatota bacterium (assembly GCA_946498975.1). Lineage (GTDB taxonomy): Bacteria > Bacillota_I > Bacilli_A > RF39 > UBA660 > Onthousia. Next base: position 2,700 of record CAMMQC010000014.1, on the reverse strand, counting down.
GGCCCAGGATTTCTCTTATAGATATATGTTAATTGATGGGCACGGAAACTTTGGTAATATTGAAGGTTACGGGGCTGCAGCGATGCGTTATACTGAAGCTAGACTTTCAAAGATTTCTCTTGAACTTTTAAGAAATATTAATAAAAATACAGTTGACTTTATGTCTAACTTTGATGAATCTTCTAAAGAACCTGTAGTTTTACCATCACGTTTTCCTAATATTTTAGTTAATGGTACAACTGGTATTGCAGTTGGTATGGCAACAAATATACCTCCTCATAACTTAAAAGAGGTTATAGATGGTTGTGTTGCATACATTGATAATCCTGATATTGATGTAGATGGTTTAATGCAATATATTAAAGGTCCAGATTTTCCAACTGGGGCATCAATTCTTGGAAATAGTGGTATAAAAAAGGCTTATGAGACTGGTAGAGGTACTATTACTATTAGAAGTAAGGCGCAAATTGAAGAGAAGAATGGTAGACAATATATAATTATTGATGAAGTTCCTTATGGTGTTAATACTTCTGAATTAAAGAACAAAGTAGCAGAACTTGTTCATAATAAGACAATAGAAGGTATTTCTGATTATCATTCTGATTTAAAAGATGGTATTAAGATAACTATTACGTTGAAGAAGGATGCAAATGCGCAAGTTGTGTTAAATAAGCTTTATAAACATACACAATTTCAAACTAGTTATGGAATAATCTTCTTAATGTTAGACCAGGGTGTTCCTAAAACATTAGGTTTAAAGGATATTATTGCAAAATATATTGATTTCCAAAGAGAAGTTATTATTAGAAGAACTAAATTTGATTTAGATAATGCTGAAAAACGTGTTCATATATTAGAAGGTTTAAAGATAGCATTAGATCATATTGATGAAGTAATTAAGTTAATTAGAGGTTCTAAGTCTGATGAAGAGGCTAGAAATGGCTTAATGAGTAAGTTTGGTTTGAGTGAGATTCAAGCGAATGCAATTTTAGAGATGAGACTTAGAAGATTAACTGGTTTAGAAAGAGAAAAGATTGAAAATGAACTTAATGATTTACTTGAATTAATTGCAAACTTAAAAGATATTTTAAGTAGTGATGCTAAGATTCTTAATGTTATTAAGACAGAACTTCTAGAAATTAAAGATAAATACGGTGATGATAGAAGAACTAATATTGATATGACAGCGATTGAATATATTGAAGATGAGTCTTTAATTCCAGTAGAAGATGTTATTATAACTTTAACTAATAAAGGTTATATTAAGAGATTAAGAGCGGACACTTATAAGAGTCAGAATCGTGGAGGCGTTGGTATTAAAGGAATGGCTACTAATGAAGAAGACTTTGTTAAGCATTTAATTTCAATGAAAACACACGATTATATCTTATTCTTCTCTAATAAAGGAAGAGTGTATAGACTTAAAGGATATGAGATTCCAGAGTTTAGTCGTCAATCTAAAGGTCTACCTGTGGTTAATTTATTATCTCTAGAAAACGGCGAGAACATTAGTTCGATAGTGTGCTTAGACCCTTCTGTGGAAAACTATAAATATTTGTTGTTTGTTACTAGAAATGGTCTTGTTAAACGTACTGAGATAAAAGAATTCGATAATATTCGTAAGAGTGGAAAGATTGCGATAGTACTTAAAGATAATGATGAATTAATAGCTGTGGATAAAACTACTGGTGAAAATGAAGTTATAATCGGTGCAAGTAATGGTAGAATGGTTAGATTTGTGGAAAATGAAATACGTTCTATGGGTCGTGGTACTTCTGGTGTTAAAGGAATTGATCTTGATGGAAGTATTGTTGTAGGTGCAAATGTTGTTACTGATAACCAAGAAGTGTTAATTGTTACTGAGAATGGGTATGGTAAGAAAACAAGTATTAACGAATATAGACTAACTCATAGAGGTAGTAAAGGTGTTAAGGCTTTAAATATGACTGATAAAAATGGTTCTATGATTTCTCTTAATTGTGTAGGTGCTGATGAAAGTGACAAGAAGGATGTAATGATTATTACTGATAGTGGTGTTGTTATGCGAATGCCAATGGAACAGATATCTACTTTGAAGAGGGCAACACAAGGAGTTAGATTGATTCATTTGAAAGACGAACAAAAGGTAGCAACAGTTACAGTTGTGGATAAAGATGAAGAAGAAATTGTTACTGAAGAATAATTTCTTCTTTTTTTTTGTTAAATTGTGATATATGTTTCACGTGAAACATATAAAGAAAATGTTTAATTTTATATAAAGATGTACTGAAATTATTTCCCGGGAAATAATTTGTAAAGAAAAGTATTTATTTGAACTTATATATAATAATAGTACTTAATGTTTCACGTGGAACATATAAAGAAAGTATTTAATTTTTTATAGAGAAGGACAGAAATTATTTCCCGGGAAATAATCTATAAAGAAATAATATGAATTTAAATCTATATATTGTGATAGTATCTAATGTTTCACGTGGAACATATAAAGAAAATTTTTAATTTTATATTGAGAAGTATTGAAATTATTTCCCGGGAAATAATTTGTAAAGAAATGTATTGATTTAAACTTATATATTGTAACAATATTTAATGTTTCACGTGGAACATATAAAGAAAGTATTTGATTTTATATATAGAAGTACTAGAATTATTTCCCGGGAAATAATTTATAAAGAAGTAGTATTGATTTAAACTTATATA
>CAMMQC010000013.1 GCA_946498975.1 uncultured Mycoplasmatota bacterium | reverse complement strand
TGCAATATATTTTTTGATAGAACTAAAGACTTTTCGTCAGAAATTTGGTACAATTCTAGAAAAAAAGTTGGGGGAATTATATGATTGATGAACAAAAGGAAGTTTCATTTCAAAAACTTCAAAAAGAAATAAAGGATTTAGTCTTTCTTTCTAAAAGAAGAAATGCATTTACAGAATTGAAAGATTTGATATGTGGTAAAGTTTGTCTGTCATTACGAGATGTAATTCTTTTGTATCAAGCTTATTTAAGTGATTGTTTTAAGGATTTCCATGATGCAAAAGGAGAGTTAGAAAGAAAGTTATCTAGTGAATTATCTTATCCTGTTCGTTTGTCCTTATCTTTAGTTCGAGATGAATGGCGTCAAGATATTAAAACACCTAAAAATATGAAAAAGTATTGGTATAATAGAAAATATAATGATTGTTGTAGGGAAACTGTTTCTATGAATTTATTTTTCAATCATCAGAATCAGCTTTTATTAAAAGAAGTATATTGGTCGCATAAACATGATTCTTATTTAAAAAATAAAAATTTAGAGTGGTTTGATGATATATATCAAAAATATAAAAAGGATTTAAAAAAAATAATGAATCTATATTATAAGTCTATTTCTTCTATTCCTTATGTTGGAAAAGTTAATGCTAGTGAAACTGAAAAATCTAATCTAGAAATTTATTTTCTTCCTTTTTATTGTTCAGAAAGAAGGGATGTTTCTGTTGATCCAGATATAACTGGAGAATGGACACATCATTTACATTATTATAGTGAGCAGTTCCCTATTAATCTTTTTATAAAGAAAGTTGAGCTTTTTCGTTTAAAGCCATGGAAGCATTATGGTAATATCTTTATTAGTTTTGATTTAGATTATCATTTGCAAGATGCTTTTCTTTATGAAGGTTGGAATTTTTTTACTAATGATATTTCAAAACTTGTCACAAAAGATAGTGATAGTAGACTTTATCCTGAAATAGAATTTTTGATTTCTGAAGCGTTTCCTAATTTTAAAATATATTTAAAAGATTTACCTAATTTTTTCAGTGATTATTTAGAAAAATACGTTGGAACGGATTATTTAATTGAAGGAAAGAATCGATTTGATAAAGGAAAAGAAAAGGAAAGAATTAAAGAACTTCGTATTGTTGACAAAACAAAACAATTGGTTGCGAATAATAATTTAAGGATTGTAAAATTGGTAAAGAAAAATCAAGACTTGTATAAAGAGCTTGGTGAGAGACAACCAATTACGAAAGATATTTTATGTAAGATGATTGAAGATGAAGAGAATGGTCACTGGGTAATACGACCAGAGTTCAGAGATGATTTAGAGTATTATGATTTAAGTAGTATATTTTTTGATAATGTGGATGTTAGAGAAATTGATTTTAGAAATACAAATATTAAAACTCCGAATTTTGATCCACAGATGGTTTATCATAAGGATTTATCTGGATGTTCTTTTGAATCTCCAATAGATTCTATTAATGGTGCATTATTTGATTATTCTACAGATTTTACAGATGTTAATTTAGAAAGTACTACTATAAAACAACAAGTGCTTACTTTATATAATAATAGTATTGCATATGCAAAAATTAATCAACATACTGTCTTACCTAATGAATTATGGAAAATAAGAAATGAAGTATTATGCCAAGAAAAGACTAACGCAAAAAAATTATTATAATTATTATTTAGTAAAATTTACAAAGTTCTTAAACAGTTATATAATTAACATAGTAAAGGATGATGTTATGAAACTTATAACTGCTTATGAAAATTTTCTTAATTACTGTGAGTTTGAAAAAGGACTTTCTAATAATAGCATTAAAAGTTATGGCTATGAGATGAAAGACTATATTAGTTTTTTAGAAAAAGAAAAGATAGATAATACTAAACAAATTTCAAAAGATATAATTACTAAATATTTAAAATACTGTTATGAACGTAATGAAGATAGTAAAACTGTCGCTCATAAACTTACTACTATTAAGAACTTTCATAACTATTTAGAAAAAGAAGAACATGAGACTAACAATCCTAGTGAATTTATAGATAGACCTAAAACTACTAAAACACTTCCACATAGTTTAACTATCGAAGAAGTAGATAAACTCTTAGATATAGAACTAAACACCCCATTTGACTATAGGAATAAAGCTATGTTAGAATTAATGTATGGTTCAGGGCTAAGAGTATCTGAACTTATTAGTATAACAGTTTATGATATAGATTTTAATAACGATATTATTAGAATTAAAGGTAAAGGTAGTAAAGAGAGAATTGTTCCTATTAATGATGTTTGTAAGTACTATTTAAAGGAATATTTAAATAAAAGACATCTACTATTAAAAAAGAAACAGTCTGATGCTTTATTTTTAAACTCTAGAGGAACAGGTATATCAAGGCAAGGTTTTTTTAAGAATTTAAAAGAGATTTTAAAAGAAAAAGGACTTGATCCTGATATATCTCCTCATAGTTTGAGACATTCTTTTGCAACACATTTATTAAATGGAGGAGCAGACCTTAGAAGTATTCAAATGCTCTTAGGACACTCTGATATTGCTACTACCCGTATATATACACATATTACTAATGAAAAAGTTAGGAATGATTACTTAAATAATCATCCAAGGGCCAAGAAGGAGAATTAATTATGAGATTTAAAAGAATATTTTTAATGGTTTTAGATTCCTTAGGAGTAGGGGAAGCGAGTGATGCAGCAAGTTACGGAGATGGTGGTGCTAATACATTAGGACATATTAAAGAAAATTATGATTTATTTGTCCCTAACCTTGCTAAAATAGGTTTTCTTAATACTTTAAATATGGATGAAAATACTGAGGTTGATGCATATTATACAATTGCAAGACCTAATAATGCTGGTAAAGATACTTTAGCGGGTCATTATGAAATGATGGGAATTACTTCTAATATTCCATTTAAGACTTTTAATGAAAACGGATTCCCTATTGAGTTAATAGATGAGATTGAAACTGTTACAGGAAGAAGAGTTATAGGTAATAAATGTAGTAACGACAATAGTATTATTAATGAACTAGGAGAAAGACAAGTAGATTATGGTTCTTTAATAGTCTATACATCAGCAGATTCAGACTTACAAATCGCTGCTCATGAAGATGTTATTAGTCCTGAAACTTTATATAGTTATTGTGAAAAGGTACGTGAATTAACACTAAAAGATGACTTTTTAGTAGGTAGAGTAATTGCTAGACCTTTTACTGGTAGTAATGGTAAATATAAATTAAATAATGCTGGTAGAAAAGATTATCCAGTAGCACCTCCATCTAAGACAATTCTAGATGATTTAAATGCTAATAACTATAATGTTATCGCTATAGGTAAAATGAATGATATATTTAGTAAAACAAGTATAAACAAGACTTTGAAAGCTAACTCTAATATGGATGCTATTAATAAATTAACTAATATCATGGATAAAAAATTTACTGGATTATGTATGGTTAATTTATGCGATTTTGATAGTTTATATGGTCATCTAAGAGATGTAGAAGGTTATGCTAAAGCAATAGAGGAATTAGATGTAGAAATACCTATGATTTTAAATAAACTAGAAGTAGATGATTTATTTATTATAACAGCAGATCATGGTAATGATCCAACTTTTAAAGGAAATGATCATACTAGAGAAAATGTTCCATTAATTATATATAGTAGAAGTTTTAAAAATCCTAAAAGATTAGAAATACAGGATACCATGGCCGTAATTGGTGCGACAATAGCAGATAATTTTGAAATAACTCCACCTGAAATAGGAACTAGTATATTAGATGAACTAGAGTAGGGAAGAGTAGTGTTATAATATAGTAAAAAGACTAGCAGATATTACTCTACTAGTCTTCTTCTTGCTTTTCAAAGCTAGCACATACAGTTTGTTCTTGATCACAAACTTCATCTTTTGGACAATCACAGTTGCTACTAACTTGTATTTCATCTAAGTTGCATTCTTTATTATTACTATTATATTTGCAACTATCGACATCACATTTAATATTTTGTTTTTTCATCTCTTATCTCTCTCCTTCACTATTTATATTTCCCAAAAATAAGTAGTTTATTCCCCTATTTTAAAAATTCACTTCCCCTACTTTGATTTTTAACTAAAATAGAGTAGTACTTAACATTAAAATATTATTTTTTGTAATACTATAATATTTAATATACAATAAGTAGATAATTTAGTAGTGTATTATATTTAATTAGTGTATAGATATCTTAAACAAAAAAATATAATCAAATAATTAATAGAGGTTAAGTTAAATAATAATTTTAATTACATATATTAGAACAATTATCATAAATTAGTAAGATTTAAAAGATTAACAACTATTAGTCTAAATGATTAAAATATTTAACTTCCTATAATATATATTATGTTAACTAGAGTATATAGTAAGCTCTGTACCTGAAAAAACATACAGTCCTTAATATCAACCTCATTAATATTATACCTAATCAAAAGAAAAAATTAATGCCATAAGAATTAAGAAAATACCTAATACTGATATAATTACAGCAGGTATTATTGTAGTATCATATAATGTTTTGCTATTTGTTTGCTCTTTTTCAATATATTCAGTTTCAGAGTTTTCTTCATCAAAAACATATTTCAATTTTTTATTTATACTAGCTAAATAACCAATGGCGAAAACTATTAAAACTAATAAAAGTATTGGAAAAACATAAGTTAAAAATAAACCATAATATGAATTATATGTTATTACATTAGAAATAGCTTCTACTGTACTATTATCAACCATAAAATAAACACCTCTCTACACTTTAATTATACCAAATATATAGTACTTCTCCCCTACCTCAGTTTATGCTTTACACACAGTTTACACTTAACATATAAATAAAACTAGACCTTAAATCTAGTTATTTTGTTTGATTAAATAATTTTCTTTAGTTTTATTAATAACATATTTTTTCATATAATTATTATAATTGCTATTAGAATTAAAAAGTTATACATTTTATACTTTCCTTGATTGAATCTCAGCTATTTTCTCTAGTACTTCTTTAGCATTAGTCTCATTAATTTCACTGTATCCTAGTTCTCTTAATGCTTGTACTTTAGCAGTATTTAATTCCTGAGTACGACTAAGCTTTTCTTCTTTTTTCGCTTCAATATCTTGAACAAATCTCTTATGAGTTTCTGCTATTTTATTTTTTGATGCACCACCATTATGATATAGAGTCATTGCAGAAAATAGTATACTTTCAAATATAAACTGTTTATCTTTATCAAAAGTAAATTCCATTGGATCAGTAAATCCCATAGATTTAGACATATAAGCCAAAATATATCTTAATTCATCAGCAGTCTCCATTGATTGTAAATAATGATATAAATATACATATGTATTATAAGTAGTTTTTGTCTTATCTTCTGATAATTTTTCTTTTAATAGATTAATTATATCAGCCATTATTTCTTGTTCTTTTTTATTAAAACATTTAAGGTCTGCTAATACCTCTCTATTTGATGAGTCTTTTACTCCTTCATTTAATCTATTTTCAACTTCAATAATGTAATCACTTGTTACAGTAATACCACTTACGCCTTCTTCATCTTCTATATTTAATAAGGCAAGTAGTCTAACTGCTTTTTCTTTAGGCCATTGTGATAGACTATCCATTGCTAAATAGTTATATAACATTTGTCTTGATACTCCTAGATACTTAGCAAGCCTTACCTTTGAAATTCCAAGTTCACTTAATAATATATTTAATTCTTTCATGTCACACACCACCTATAATACATTTTAATTAGTTTGACAAGTTTAGTCAAGTAAAATCTGTGTAAAATACTTTACAAAAAGAAAAAAGAGATAATCTCTTTTAAAGTAAATACCAGAGTTTTTTATCATCTTTTCTAACTTCTTTAACAATTCCACCACCTAAACAGTATTCACCATCATAGAAAACACATGCTTGTCCAGGAGTTACTGCTTTAACATTATTATACCTAACGATTATGTCTCCATTATCCAGATATTCTAGTTTAACAGGTACATCAGGAGCTCTATACCTAAATTTAGCAGTGCATTCAACTGGCCTTTCATCACAGTTAAAGTTAATAGTCTCTAAAACAGCACTATCTGAATATAAATATTCATTATCCTCCCCTTCTGCAACATATAAAACGTTTTTATTTAAATCTTTTCCAACAACAAATAACTTGTCCTTAGTACCACCAACATCAAGTCCCTTTCTCTGCCCTATTGTATAGTACATAAGACCAATATGTTCTCCTAATACTTCATTAGTATCTATATTAACAATATTACCTTTTTTATTAGGTAAATAATTCTTAAGAAAGTTTTTAAAGTTTCTTTCTCCAATAAAGCATATACCAGTAGAGTCTTTCTTCTTAGCAGTGATTAAACCATATTTTTCGGCAATATCTCGTACTTCCTTTTTATCTTTAATATCTCCTAGTGGAAATAAAACATTTTGTAATTGTTCTTTAGATACTTGTGATAGAAAATAAGTCTGATCTTTATTATGTTCATGACTTCTCATAAGTCTACCGTTTTCAATTTTAGCATAATGACCTGTAGCAATAAGCTCAGCACCTAACTTTTTCGCTTCCCTAACAAATAAATCAAACTTGATATATTTATTACACATGATATCAGGATTAGGTGTTCTCCCCTTCTTTAATTCATCTAGAAAATAAGTAAAGACATCGTCCCAATACTCTTTAATAAAATCTACTCTATGTAAAGGTATTCCTAACTTATCACACACAGCTTTAGCATCATTATAATCTTCTTCTTGTGGACATATATTATTACCTAAATTAGGATTACCTAAGAAGTCATTATTAATAGAGCTATCCCAATTACGCATAAATAAACCAATAACATCATAGCCTTGTTCTTTTAAAAGAATAGCAGCGACAGATGAATCTACTCCACCACTCATTCCTACTACAACTTTCTTCATAGATATCACCTCTAATTCGTACTAATTATACTATATTTAACCTTTACTTTCAAGGAAAATATGTTATAATATGTAGTGCAACTTTAAGGGGTGGTTTAATGAATAAAAGCTTTAAAAAGATAATTAATTTAGAAGAAAATATCTCTATAGATGATTTAAAAGTAGCTTTAGAATATTTTATAACTATCAAAGATAATGATTTAAAAGAAGAATTTCTATTAAAATGTAAAAAAGTTATTATATCTTTTCTTAATAAATTATTACCTATGGTAGATGAGTATCCTATTTCTATATCATATGACAAAACAGTTTTTAAAATAGATAGGCTTCTATATTGGGCTAATTTTTTATATGGTAATAAAATTTTTCCTATATTTACTAAAGATATACAAAATATAAATGATAACTCTCTTTATTTAGCCTCTTTAGATAGATACCGTAATAATGTCAATATAGATTTATTTGATGATAAAGAATTACTGTTAGATTTAGATATGTATAGTAAATCAATTGAATTAGAATCTAAATATAGTGATATTAATAAAGATGTATTAGAGGAAGCTTATTACTTATATTTTAGTCTTAATAATTTTTTAGATAAAGAAGATTATGAAGAAAGAAAAAGAAAATTTATGGATAAAAATAATATTTATCCAGGTACATTAAAAGATTATGTTGAAACATATGGAATGCTATATTTAAATATTCCCTTAAAAAAGATAGATAAGATGATAAACTTTGTTGAAAGTGCCACTAGTCATTTCTCTAATGATTTCTTTAAATTTGAAGAAGTTTTAAACAATATCATAAATAGTAATGATATTAACTATATAAAAGAAATTGTATTTACTAATCATCTTTCTCCATATGTAATAAAAAGTTTTATTGAAAAATATAGATTTTATAATAGAAAATACTCTAATAATTTAGATAATATAATTAAGAAAATAAACACTGCTATAAAATCATTAGAAAAAGAACATAAATATATTCATTATTCTATCGCTTTAACTAAAATAGAAAGTAGTAATGATTTAGAAGAAATTAAAATTATAGTAAAAAACAATATAACATATTTAACAAAAGATAATGTGGAGAGATTTATTACAATTTATAGAGTTACTTTATCTGATAAAAAGAAACAAGAATTAGAAGAAGAATTACTCAAAAAAACTGAAATAGCAAAAGAAGATATAAAAAAAGACAATGCTGCTGATAGAGCATTAGGAATAGAAAGAAGAAAAGAAAATTTATATAATAGTATTGATTTCAATATATTTTTAAGCTCTGATATTAAGAGTAAGGATGATTTTTGTAAACTAATGGATATCAGAGAAAGTGACTTTAATACTTTATTTTCAATGTTAGAAGTTAGAGATAATGAACTATACTTAAAAATTAAAGGAAAAATAAGAAATCTACAAGGCCAAAGATATGCAGTATTAATTAACAAAGTAAATTCTATTGCCGATAACATTATTAATGGAATAGAACTAGAAGATGGTAGTAGAAGAAATTTTGAAATACTTGATTATTTTCTTAGTACTAAATTAGACTTTAATGAATTTATAGACTTATATAATAAAAACAGAAATATAGATATAGAATCACTAAAAGCAATTAAGATCTTCTTTGCTAAAAATAAACTAACTAATAAACTAAATATCAATCAAGAACTTGATGGAAGAACTATATTTATGGTAGATGATAAACCATATGAAGTAAGTAAAGAGGAAAAACAAACAGTTCTTAACTATCTAGGAGTTAAAGATATACCTCTTTATACAAAAGTATATAAACAAGCTTTAAAAAGACATATAAATGGTAATTTAATATTAGAAGATGATAAAAAACTAATTAAGAAAGGATAATACTTATGAATAAAGATAGTTTCGATAAAATAATCAATAATGATAAAGAAGATATAAGTAGTAAAGATTTTACTAAAGCAATAGAATATTTTTTATCTGTTAAAGATAATAATAGTAAAAAACAGTTTTTAAATAATTTTAAGCCATTAATTAATTATTATTTTACAAAAAGTTCTTTAGTTTTTGAAATTGATCATGATGTTTATACTATAAATAATAATATTGCTTATAAAATAGGACAGCTTTCTTTTTACATGTATTCTTTATATGGAAAAACTAACCTTGAAAAAATAAAAAAAGAAGAAAATATTGATTATTATAAAGGGTATAAAACTTTTTTCGATAAGTATTACTTTATATCTAAACTCTTTCAAAATGAGGTTCCTTTAATTAAAAGACTAAAAACATATCGAAAAGAAAAAGATATATCAGAAAAATATCAGGATTTTAATATAGATATATTAAAAGAAGCATATTACACAACCTTTACCATCGATAATTATTCTGATAAAGATAATTATTATAAGAGAATTGATTTATTCCTAGAAAAATATAATATTAATATTGATACATTTAAAGAATATATTAGAGCATACAGCTTGCTATATCTAAACACAGACTTAAAACATATAGATAATAAAATTTTATCAATTGTTTTAGCACTTAAAAAGATTAATATTACTGGTTCAAAAGAGGTATTAGCTAAAGTACTTGAAAAAAACAAAGACTCTAATGATAATGAAAACTTTGAAAATATTGTATTTTCTAAACACATATCTTTAGATGTACTTGATTATTTATATGAAAATAAGTACTTTGATACTGATACTTATAATAAATTATATGTTAAAGTTAGTAAAGCTATTGAAAGTCTTAGCGAAAAATATAAATATATTCACTACTCTATCGTTATGAGTAAACTAGAAAAAGAAGAAGATCTTAATATAATAGATAACATAGTAGAAAATAATAATAATTTGATACATCCTGAGTATATTAGAAAGTTTCTTAATAATTATAGACAAACTCTAACAGAAGAAGAAAAAGAAAATTTAAAAGAACAAATAACTACTAAAATAGATGAGGCAAGAAAAAGAATTAACTATAAAAAAATGATAAAGAGAAGACAAAGTGATGTAGAAAATACTAAAGAAATATTAAAGAATATTGATTTTACTCTATTTCTTGATAATAGTATTCGAAGCATTAAACAATTTTGCCAACTAGTAGGTATCACGGAGAGAACATATTATAAATGCATAAAAATTCTTGAAGAAGTTAATAATCCATTATATTTACAAATAAAAGAAAAAATAGAAAAACATAATAAGAAAAATAAAGAAATTAACAAATCGACTGAAAATATAATATCTATTGTTAAGCAAATAGAATGTGGAGTTATAGATAAAGATTGTAATATAAGACCGTTTGAATTATTAGATTATTTTCTTAATACTAAATTAAATTATAGTGAGTTTTTTGATATTTACATAAATAGTAATGATTGTAGTAAATCTTCTTTAACTGCTTTTAAAAATTTTATGGTTAACAATAAAATATCATCTGTAATAGCCGATAATAAAATGGATAAAATAACTGTTGATCAAGAGCTTAATGGTACTACTATATTAATGATAGATAATGAGCCTTATGAAGTAACAAGAGAAGAAAAAGAAGAAGTTATTAACTTTTTAGAAGAAAAAGAAATACCTCTTTATATAAAAGTATATAAACAAGCTTTAAGAAGACATATAAATGGTAATTTAATATTAGAAGATGAGAAAAAACTAATTAAGAAAGGATAAAATAATACATATGAAGAAAGTACTTGATGATGAAATTATAAATGATATTTTAGATATTAACATATATAAAGATAAAAAAGATTCTTATATTATAAAACTTGGTAACAACGTACTATTATATTTCATAGCAAATATAATTTTAAGAATATTAAAGATGAATCTTTTTATCGCTAACTTTACTATACCAGTTCTTACTATTAAATATATTGGAGAAATTTGTGTTAATAGATACAATAATAAGAAAAAGTTAAAACTAAGTAAAAGGAAATTAAAAGGAAAAGTAAACAGATTGAATATTGAGGGAATTTCTATTAATGTCAACGACTTATTAGAAAATGAACTAACAAAAGAAAATCCTAATATTAAAGAGTTAAAAATAGAAAAGTCGCAATCTAAGCCTTACTTTAATTTTCTTAAAATACTTACTATATATATTCTTTTAAACTGTTTTAATTCTATAACTACCTCTTGTAACATTTTATTTAATGCTTCAACCACTGAAAAAGTTTTAGATTACTTTGATGGAAAAGATAGTCTTAACAAAGAAGAACTAAATAATATTTTACATGACCTTGAAACTGAAATGATTAAAGTAACTAATGATAATAAGTTTAAACTTGATAGTGTTGATACTAAAGAAGAAATTGATAATTATTTATTACTTAATGCTATCAGTGATAATCCTTATGCTAATAAAAAAGAAAAAAAAGTAATGTATAACTTTTTAGATTTCTTTAATGATAACCCCTATTTAGATAAAGAAAAAACTTATATTAATTTAGTTTCCCTTGACTTCGACCGTAACTATAATCCCTTCTCTTCTGGAAAAGATAATAATAATGGAACTGTTATCTTAGCAGATTATGATTATGATGATATTACCTATTATACTAATCCCACTGAAGAATTAATCGCTCACGAAGTTACTCATGCTGTTGTTGATACTATAACTATTCCTTTCGCTTACGAAGAAGGTTTTACAGAAATAATAGAAAGTGAATATTTTACTAAAGAAGACAATAATAATAATCCTTACACTAAGAACACAGCTGTTACTAAAGCTACTATAGAACTTATTGGTAAAGATAAATTTTTAGAAGCAATGAGTAATGATAATATAAATATAATTAAAAATGCTTTAATAGATTTAAATGTTAATACTTGGGCTAATGATATTGAGGCAGAAAAAGAGATAGATAGCCTCCTAAATACTTTATATAGAGGACTTAATGATTATGAAACTTATAATGACATCGCTGATACTCTTATTAGTCTTGGTAATGATTCTTTTACGGATATAGATAAATTTGTAAGATTATGTACTTGTGCTAATGTTTTAAAAGTTGAAGACTATAATGTTTATCTTCCCTATTACTATTTTAATGAAGAAAAAGATAAGACTTTAACTCTTAATTAAACAACTAATTTAATTAAAGCCGGAGATAAGAATACTTCTATAAAACTACAACCTATAAATATTAATAAAACTGTTACATATACTTGAATATATCTCTTCATAGAACTTCTTAAATTAATATCTATACCTCTAAATAAATATTTAAATAATTTAATACCAAAATAAAGGGCATAGAAGCCTAAAAACAAGCTTATTAATAAAGTAATCAATTGATGAGGAAAAAGATAAGTAATGGCCTTTAAAATACCATTAAAATGATATGTATAAATGATAGATGATAAAGAAAAACCAAAGATAAAAGCAGATGATGCTAAACTAAAGATAATTAAAGGTATTCCTATAATAGATATACCTAATAAAAAGATAAATGTTACAAAAGAAATATTGCCAATTAAACTATTAATTAAAGCACTCTTATAATCTATATCATTATTTTTTATACTAGTAAAGAAACTATCTAGACTTGTAGTTACTAAATTATGATCACTCTTATTTAATACAACAGCATATATAATACCAAGTATTAAACCTATAGTCATTACTATTATTAAAAAGATATATATTTTCTTTTGTTCTGCTAATTTGTTAGTTACTTTATTCTTTACTTTTTTAAGTTTTAAATCCATTATAATCACCTAGTAAATATTATTCAAAAATAACTATTATTTACCTAAATTCATTTTACAAAAATAGACTTTTTATATATAATTAAAAATGAGGTGAAACAGATGAATCAAAAGATAGTTAAAATAGTCTCTGCTATAATGTTAGTAGCAATACTAGCTGGTGTAATTAGTGTAATATTTTATTATGTAATATAAAAAAAGAAATAGATTAAACAAAACCTATTTCTTTTTAAATTCTATAACTTTTGCATTAGTACTATTATAATCAGTATTATCATTAAAGATTACATCATCTTTAAATAATTCAGTTATTAACTTATCCATATCAGAAGTAAATTTCTCTTTTAAGTATTCATTATCTTTCAAATCAAATCCTTCTATCTCTTCTTCAAGTTCAAACACTTCTTCTAAATGATATTTACGAATTATTTTATCTAAAGCACCATATATATCAAAATAGAACTTTCCTCGATAGTCTTCCATAAATTGTTCTACTACTTGATAAACTATCGCTACTCTTTGTTCGTTAACTCTCTTAATATAGTTATCCCAATTATTCTTAACTAATTCTAAGTCCTTAGATAAATTATCTAAAAGATATAAATGACCCTCTAAATATTCTTTTAAATAAAAATCTAAATTAGCAATATAATCTAATAAAAACTTAGCATTTCCTATTTTAATCAATTTCTCTTTATTTTTAATATTTTTATGAACCATTTCTTCAAAATTCTTATCTTGATAAAATATTTCATATAAAAAACATATAGCATAATAATCAAGTATTAAAGGCTTATCTTCATATTTAGATAAAACTACTTCAAAACCTAGGCCTATTAATTCTTCAAGTTCTTTATCACTATTTTGAATAGCACCTACTTCTACTTTATCTGTAACATAAAAACCTGCTCTTGATATTTTATAATCATTAAATTTATTTTTATCTATAGCAGCTATTAAAACTATAATCTCTTTATATTCCATACTCTCTACATCTAAACTATCTAATAAGTAATCAGCATCTTCCTGATAGACATCTAAGTTATCTTTAAAGTTAAGTAACATATACTTAATAACATTATAACTTCTTCTATAAGATATATCTAAATAACTATAATATGATATATCACGAGATGCTTTTAAGACTTCAAAAAGAAAGTCATTATCACTTTCTAATTTTTCTAAAGTTTCTTTTTCTATATCATTACCTATAATATAGTCATATATTAATTTTTTACTATACATATCACACCTATTTAAATAACTTTGTTGTATTAACTCTTTTACTATTAGATAGACAACTTACTTTTTTAACATTTTTCTTTTTATTATAATTTCCTTTAACTTTTTTCGCTTCCATAAACTCCCCTTACCTTTCAATATATCCTTCTATTTCTGGTATAATATCACTAACTAACAAATCACTAGTATCATACTTTAACACTATATCATTAAGCCTTTTCTTATCTTTAGCAAGATATAATATAAGTAATCCTGCAATTCTATTAGCAGTATATTGATTCAATTTATAAACATCACTTGGATTAATATTATATTTTCTAATAATATCATTAATTGGACCATATTTATATATATAATTAATATAACTTCTAGTAATTAACTCTATATTCTTATCTTTTTTAAAAAATTTAGCAGTCTTCCATACTTTCATAGTATTCCCCCTTAATTAGCTCTATATTATATCATATTTGATTAATATTGGCAAGATTTAACACGTCTTTTTTTCTTAAAACGCTCCATAATAGTAATGTAGCTAAGGAGTGATTAAAATGCATTTTTTAAAAAAATTAAAGCTACAAACAATTTTTCCTCTTCTTATACTCTTTATTATGCCCATAAACATCTATGCTTATTCCAAATATATTATCCCAGGTGGAGAAACCATTGGTATAGAAGTTAATTCTGAAGGTGTTTTAGTAGTTGGCTTCTATGAAGTAGAAAGTAGATATATTGGAAAAGATGCTGGTTTTGAAATTGGTGATACTATTACAGAAATAAACGATACCAAAGTAAGTAATATTGATGAAATGGTAAACGCAGTTAATGAAGAAGCAGCAAATGATAATCAGTTAGATGTAACTATTATTAGAGATAATAAGTCTTCTAATTTAACTTTAGATATGGTTTGTGATAGTAGTAATGTTTGTAAAACAGGTCTTTATGTAAAGGATGAAATAACAGGTATTGGTACACTAACTTATATCGATCCTAAAACAACTATCTTTGGAGCTTTAGGTCATGAAATTACAGAGAGAACAACTGGTGAAAAATTTGAGATAAAAGATGGAAAAATCTTTAAAGCAACTGTAACTGATAATACTAGAAGCGAGAATGGTTCACCAGGTGAGAAAAATGCAACTTATGATGAGTCTGTAACTTATGGTAAGATTAATTCTAATGAAGAGTCTGGAATATTCGGTGAATATACAAGTGAACTCTTAAATACTGAAACTTTAGAAGTAGGAACCAAAGATGATGTTAAGAAAGGTGAAGCGATAATTAGGACTGTTATAAATGGTAATGAAGTAAAAGAATATAAGATAAATATTTTAAATGTTAATAAAGATACTGATATTAAAAATATTCTTTTTGAAATAACAGATGAAGAACTTTTAAATGAAACTGGAGGTGTCATCCAAGGTATGAGTGGTTCTCCTATTATCCAAAATAATAAGATAGTTGGAGCGGTTACTCATGTTATTGTAAGTGATGCTAAGAAAGGGTATGGTATTTTTATAACAACTATGTTAGAAGAAGGAGATAAGAGTGCTAGTTAATACTAACACTCTTTTAAATAAAAAAATAACTAAATTAATAGCTATTTTAAGTAATTAAGTACTTCTTTTAAGTTATCTTTATTAACAAAGTCTCCACCATTTTTAAATAAGTTTAAAAGCTCTTTATCATCTTTAGCAATATCTTTACCAATAACAGGAAGAAACTTTCTAAAGAAAAAATTTAATTTACTATAATCAATTCCTCCTCTTAGATAAAAGAAAGGAAGTTTTATATTATTAGCATCTTTTAAAGTATTAAGATAATCTTCACTATAGGCAAGTGCACCTACAGCAATTACTACTTTTACTTTATATTTCTTTAATATTTTAGATAATCCCATTATTTTAGAAGCATAGATATAACTAAGGAATATGGCTTCATCATTTTCACTAACTTTAGCATCTTTATATGAATAACATGGGATATTTAACTCTTTACTAAGCATCCTAGCATATCTTTCAGTATGCCCTGTTTTACTTTTATATATAATTACTCTACTCAATTTAAAAATCCTCTTGGTACCATTATCTTTGTTAATAGTTTTTGTTTTTCTTCAACTGAAACATTATCAGTATTATAATGAAAATCATCAAAAGCACTATTTGTAGATTCACTAGGAATTAATGTCTCTTTATATACACGGAAAAACATACTACCATTACAATTGATAATAGAATCGTAATAAACATCAGTTAAAGAAAATATAGAACTAACTGATTCAATGTTATTATCTTTATCAAAATACATTTCTCCATATTTCTTAATATTCTCAAGTTCATTAGGGAACCTTTTTCCTATTTGTAAAGATTTAGCATAATATTTTTTTAAATTATAAAACAACGCTAAGTCTGAACCTCCTGCTATATTAGCTTTATAAATTCCTGTTTTTTCATCCTTTTTCAAATAAAATAATGTTTTATCAATACAGAAAAGTAAATTATCTCTTTGATAATCATATTGCCATTTTGTTATTTTGCTATATTTATCTTTAATTCTTTGTTTATCAGAAGCTAATTCACTCTCACACATTTCAAATCTTTCTTTTAAACTCAATAAGTATTCTCTCATAGTAATTAAATTATCTTTATTACATCCAAAATACTCTGCTTCATCTACATCACTATCTAAAAATTTTCTAAACTCTTTATAACTTATTTTATCCATTATATTTATTCTCCTTTAAATTTCTCTCTTTTACTATATGGTTCTATAAGTTCAAACTTATACTCTTGCTCTACATTAGGATACTTTTCATGATTAACTTTTTCCATAAAGTCTTTTAAAGGCCTAACCCAACACGAACCATCTTCATATAATTTTCTATAAATAACAACACTTTCTAAAGTCTCACAATCTTTTGCAATTTCTTCAACTAAATAAAAGTCTCCTTTAAAGTGTTTATATATACCATGTATTTTAATCTCTCTCATAATTATGCTTCTACTTCTCCTTTAAATTCAGATAAACTACCATCTTCATTAACTATAGATGTTAAAGCTTTTTCTGCTTCTTTTAAATCTTTATCACATTCACTAGCAAGTTTAGTTGCTTTAGTAAAATAATCTATCGCTTTATCTAGTTCTACATCGCCATTTTCTAAAGCTTTAACAAGTGTTTCCAATTCAGTTATTTTCTCTTCAAATTTCTTATCTTTCTTTTCCATAATCAATTCCTCCTACTTTATGATAGCTTCCTTACTACCATCTTTTAATTCTATATTTATTAAATCATCCTTTTTTAAGTCTTCTATACTAGTTACAGCTTTATCATCAAGTTTAATGATACCATAACCTCTTTCTAATGTTTTTAAAGGTGATAAGGCATCTAATTTACCAAGTAATAAAGTATATTTCTGTTTAGTCTTATCTAATATTACTAAGGGATTACTGAATAAAGGTCTTGTTTTAATATTATTTAGTTTAATCTTTTCTTTATCAATAATATTTTTATAGTTTTTGACCAAGCTCTCTGTTAAATAATCAAGTTTTTGAATCTTAGCAGAGTATAAATCTAAAGGATTATTTAATATGTAATGTCCTTTAATACTATCAAGTTTCTTCTTCTTTAATTCTAGTATTGTTCCTACTGCTTTCCTACTTCTTAAATTTAATTGATTAATATAGTTTATAACATCAGTTTTATTAGGAACTGCAATCTCTGCAGCTCCAGTAGGTGTAGGTGCTCTTAGATCTGCTACAAAGTCTGCAATAGTAAAGTCTATTTCATGACCTACGGCACTTATTATCGGTATAGGACACTCAAATATTGCTCTTGCCACAATTTCTTCATTAAAGGCCCATAAGTCTTCAATAGAGCCTCCTCCTCTACCTACTATTAAAACATCTAGATTATAGTCTTCAGCTCGTTTAATCTGCCTTACAATATCTTCTTTAGCACCTTCTCCTTGTACTAAACTAGGTAAAAGTATTACTTCAGTTAAAGGAAATCTTCTATTAATAGTAGATATTATATCTTTTATTGCCGCCCCTGTTGGTGCAGTTATTACTCCTACCCTTTCTGGTATTTTAGGTATTCTTTTTTTTCTAGCCTCATCAAATAATCCTTCTGAAGCTAACTTTTTCTTTAACTGTTCAAAAGCTACATAAAGATTACCTACTCCATCTTCCATCATTTCATTAACGTAAATCTGATATCCACCTGTCGCTTCATAAACAGATATTCTTCCAGTTACAAGAATCTTCATACCATCTTCTGGAGTAAATTTAACTTTACTAGCACTACTTGCAAACATAACAGCATTAATTCTACTACCTTCATCTTTAATAGTAAAATAAAAGTGTCCCCTAGTATGAGCTTTAAAGTTAGATATTTCTCCTTTAAGATAAACTTCTCTTAAATTAACATCATTATCTAACTTATATTTAATATATTTAGTTAACTGGCTAACTGTTAAGTATTCTTTATTCATTTACATCCTCACTATGATAAATATTATCTAAAACCCCATTTAACATCTTAGTAATTTTCTCATCACTATATTTTTTAGATACCTCTACCCACTCATTAATACTAACAATACTAGGAGTATCAAGATACTTCAATTCATAACTTGCTAAAAGGAATAAAGCCTGATCTACTTTATTAAGTCTATTAAGAGCCCAATCAGACATGTATTTATTAACTAAATTAGTTAATTCTTCTCTTTTTTCGATTACTCCATTAACTAAAGAATTAACAAAATCATTTTCAACTTCATACTCTTCTTTAATTAAATCATCTACATCATAATAAACATTAGCATCATCAAATATATTTATTTTATAAATTATACGAAGAGCTATTTCTCTTACTTCATTTCTTGTTTTCAAAAGTATCACTCGCTTTCTTACTTTATTTTATCAGAAAATGTTACATATGAAAAGAGCAAACATTATAAAATGTTTGTTCTATTAAAAAATGTATCTTGTTCGATTGACACGCTATAATACATGTGTTATTATACAAACCAGGAATACTTAGTAATGGGTGTTTACCTCTTTCAACTGTCTTTATTCGAGGGGGTTGGAAAGGGGTCTTGCTTATGAAGAAGAAAGATATGCTAATAGTTATTTTACTAATTATTATTATACTTTTAATAATATACAACTAAGAAAAACGCCCTATTACAACTTTGTAATTAGGGTGTTTACACAAAAGAATTTGAGGTAACACCCAAAAGCAGAACTAGGTATTCCTCTTTTTTATATTATGTAAATTTTCTTTACATATACATCTTATCACAAATATCACTTTCTAGCAAGTAGCTTTAATAATCTAAAACTATTAATTGGTCTATATAAAAGAAATAAAAACGAAGTCATTATAGTACTTGTAAACAAAAGAAAATTAATAGCAGTAATATTTTGATATAGTATTAAATTTAAAACTGTAAGCATAAAGAATGCAATTAGTAAAATAAAGTATTTAATTCTAAACGATCTATTCTTCATATACATTTCTTTTAATTTATCTAAAGACATTTTCTTACCTTTCTCTTTAAATATATTTTTAATAGTAGAGTTTGCAATAAGTGTTATAACTACACCGAAGATAACACCTACTAATACTATAAATAGATATGAATATGGTAAATAGTAACTAAGGCAAGCAAAGGCAAGATAGAAGATAAAACCAATTATAATACCTATTATGCCTACTATATTACAATTATTATTTTTATTATCGCTAGTATAAACTAACTTATCATTAAAATTATAATAATAGTTTATATTCTTTTTAGTATCTTTATATACTAATACATAATTCATTAGTTATCATCCCTTTTTATTTTTCTATTATTAAGTAAGATATATTGCCTTTCTTTAGGAGCATTAATATTTTCTACCGTTAATAGGCTTTCATACATAGCTTGGTTAGACTTACTATATTCTTCCTTAGAAAAGTCAAAAAATCCATCCAACACCTCAACAATCTCTTTATCAAGTGGTTCTTTTAAAAGTACATCATCCTCATCAGTAGTTATTTTTCTATCATCTACACTTAAAATTTTATAATGTGCAATTATATTCTCATCAGACCATTTATCTATTAATTGTTTAACTTCTTTATAGTAATCTATATTTGGTTTTATAGTAGCAAGTATATTATCAATAATATGAAGAAGTATTCCCATTTCCTTAGAAAAATCCCATTCACTAATAATTGCACTACTTAACTTATTATTAAAAAATGATAAGTTAAAGTTTTTAACTAAAGGTCTATTATCATTAACAACATAGTTTGAATAAAATATGTCATAACTATTATCATCTATAATGTTAAATCTAATATCCTCTGCTACACCTATTTCTTCATTAGTTCTTGCAATATCAATATTCATATCATTATAAATAATCATATCAGTGCCATCTTCAAGTTTAATTCTATCATCATCCAATATGAATGGTTTTGAAGAATAGCTATCCTGAAGGAAATTATCCAATAACTTGCAAACAACTTCATTTCCTTCCAAGTTAGGCATTCTATCTTTTATTAATTGTACTAAATCATATTTCATTTTAATCACCTATCTTTTTAATTTTAACATTTCTAATTAAATAGTTACCAGTAGTTTTATCAATAGGAATAAAAGATGTATCTATAGGTAAAACAGGCACCTTCTCTCCTATTAATCTAAAAATTTGTTTATATTTATCAAAAACAACTTCATCACAAGAAAATGGTATATAAGTAGGAGCTGTTGAACATTTAATTTTAGATTTATTAAGCCTATAATTATTATCAATAAATATTATTTCTGCCGTAGTATCCTCTATTACTTTAGAGTAATCAATTTCTAATTTACTAACATAATCTGGCAATATACATTTTTGTTCTTTTATGTTATCTTCTATTTCTTTAAAATTCTTATAGAAATCTATACTAGTAACTTGAAATAACTTTTCATTTTCATTAATAACCATATTATCATAAATCCATATTCCTGTTTTTTCATCGTTAGTTTTACATAAAAATTTAGTATTGACTACGTTTTTAGAACTAACAAAGAAAACAGTATAATCTTTAGTTATAACTTTTTCTAATGAAGAAATGGTAATTCCTTTTTCCTGATCATTTTGAGGAATAATATTTTTCACAAGAGTAAATTGTTCACCATTAAATTCTTTCTTTACTCTTTTAAGTGATATTCCAATTACTTTATCATTATTTTTTATAGGCATTATTTTATAGCATTCATCTGTCTCATCTTTATTAAGAACAATTTCTTTAGTATCAAGATTAAATGATGCAATAGCACTCTCTAAGTCACCTAATTCATTAACTAGTATATCAAATACATCATTTCTATTATTAAAGTCAGAATAAATTTTACGTAAAGCTAGTAAATAATCAAATCTCATAATTAGTTTACATCTTTCTTTATTTTTGTTTTTGTTTTAGATTTTGTAATATCATCTTTATAAGAAAAGATATCTTTGCTTGTTGGTTTAAATTTAGTTTTAATTGGAATAAAACTTGAAATATCATCACTTTCAAACCCCTCATAGATACTTTGATTAAATGCATCTTTACCGGTTTCTATATTTTTTTCATGTTTATTTCTAATAACATTTTCTACTATATCATCATTATTAAAAATATTATTACCTTGTATAATATCTATTAATTTATCATCTTCTTCATAGATTATATTATGTCTTATTCTAAAATAATCAGGTAAAATATATTGCTCTTTTAATTTTTCCGTTGTAGAGTAATACATTGAGTAAAAATTATAAACTTCGCAAGCGGTTTTAGCAGTAAATAGCGTTTCATATCTTCTATCAGAAACGACATTTTTATCATAGATCCATAATCCTAAATCATTATCTGCTATAAAGTATTCTTCATTACTATTTCTAGCTATTCTTTTGGTATTAGCAAAATATATATTATATTTGGAATTATTTACTTCCTCTAAAGTTGATACAATTACGCCAGGTCCCTTAAAACCACCAAATACTATATTCTTAGTTAATTTAAATGTCTCAGTACCTACCTTTTCCTCTCTTTTAATACTTATTCCTATAGAAAAATCGCCACGTAGGATAGGTGTTAAGCGAATATTACCATTAAATGTAATAACCTTTTTTTTAAGATCAAATGATGTTACTAAATATTCTAGGTTTTCACCTAATTCATGTTTTATGATATCAATAACATCTTTTCTATCATCTAATTTTCCTATTATTTTTTCTAATATACTAAAAAAGTCGTATCTCATAATTATTTCTCCTCATTTTTAATTTTTTCTTTTAATTCATATAAGAAATTTAAAGCATTAATTGGTGTCATATTTAAAGGATCTATTTCTTTGATGGCTTCTTCTATTTCATTAACCCTCTCTTCAACTTTCACTTCTTCTTCATCTAGACTAAATAGACTAGTCTGAGTAAATTCTCTTTCTTTAACTCCTTCACTTTCATAGACATTAAGTATCTCTTCAGCTCGTTTAATTAATGATGATGGTAAGCGGGCAAGAGAAGCAACATTAAGTCCATAACTCTTATCTACAGCCCCTAGCTTTATCTTATGTAAGAAAGTAAGTTTTCCATCTTCTTCTACAGCAGAGACATGAACATTCTGTAAATGTTTTAGACTATTAGAAAGACTAGTAAGTTCATGATAATGAGTAGAAAACATTGTCTTCGCTCCTATCTTATCATGGATATATTCAAGTATTGCTTGAGCCAAACTCATTCCATCATAAGTAGCAGTTCCACGTCCTAATTCATCAAATAAAATTAAACTATTTTTAGTTGCATTCTCTAAGGCAAGATTAGCTTCTTTCATCTCTACCATAAATGTAGATTCCCCACTAACCAAATCATCACTTGCCCCTATTCTTGTAAATATCTTATCAAATAAAGGCATAGAACAACTCTTAGCAGGTACAAAGCAACCAATTTGAGCCATTATAACTGTTATTGCAAACTGTCTCATATAAGTAGATTTACCAGCCATATTAGGTCCTGTTATTAAAAGTATACTTGTATCTTCATCCATGATTATATCATTAGAAACATACTTCTTATCTTCCTTAGCCATAACTTCTTCTATTACAGGATGACGTGATGCGATTATTTTAATTGAATGGTTATCTGTAATAGTAGGTCTTACAAAGTTATACATATCAGAAACACTAGAAAATGCCTGTAACATATCAACCTCTGCAATTATACCTGCTGTTTTCTGCAAAGGATGAATATATCTTTTAATAGTCTCTCTTATCTTCATAAATAAATCATATTCTAAGTTAACAATCTTTTCTTCTGCCCCTAAAATAATATTTTCTTTCTCTTTAAGTAAAGGAGTAATAAATCTCTCACAATTAGATAAAGTTTGTTTTCTCTCATACCCATATTCATCTTTTAACTCTTTAACTTGTCCCTTACTAACTTCTATATAATAACCAAATATTTTATTAAAACCTACTTTTAAGTTCTTAATACCAGTTCTCTCTTTCTCTTTTTGTTCAAGTTCTAAGATAAAGTCTTTAGAACCACTAGATACTTTTCTTAATTCATCTAACTCAACGTTATAGCCATCTTTAATAAGATGTCCTTCTCTTAATGTAATAGGAGGATCTTCTACTATACTTTTATCAAGTAAACTAAATACTTCAGGAAAGTCTTCTATTTCTTTATAATAGTTTAACTCTTTTAAGATTCTCTTAATCTCTGGTAATACCTTTAAACTATTCTTAAGTTGTAACAAATCTCTAGCATTTAAATTACCATAAGTAATTCTACTAGCAAGTCTTTCTAAGTCATAAACTTCATTTAAGTTGTTTTTCAAATCATCTCTTAAAATAAATTCTACTCTTAACTTATCTACAAAGTCATATCTTTTCTCTATTTCTTTCTTATTAGTTAAAGGACTCTCTATATTTTGTTTTAAAAGTCTACTCCCCATAGCAGTCTTATTCTTATCTAAAAGCCATAAGAGACTATAAGTTCTTTCTCTTAATCTAACAGTCTCAGTAAGTTCAAGATTCCTTTTCGTATTATTATCTATTAATAAATGTTCTTTAACATTCTCAATTCTTGCTTCCCCTAAATGAGATAAATCTCCTTTTTTAGTATTTGTAAGGTATGAAAGTAAATGTTTAATACCAGTCTCTTCTCTAACATCTTTTAAGTTTTTATAAACATAACTATATTCACTACCACTATATAATTCATCATAGATAGTAACATTTAAATGATATGTAGTTCTAAGTATATTAACAAACTCTCTATCTATTTTATTATTAACAATTATTTCACTAAATTCGTGTCTTAATACTTCTCTAAGTAAAGAATCTTTATCCCCATTTTCTAATAAAACATAGACTTCTCCAGTAGATACATCAGAGTATGATAAGACATAAC
This sequence comes from uncultured Mycoplasmatota bacterium, assembly GCA_946498975.1. Lineage (GTDB taxonomy): Bacteria > Bacillota_I > Bacilli_A > RF39 > UBA660 > Onthousia. The sequence continues at coordinate 14,460 of CAMMQC010000013.1, read as the reverse complement.
AGTATTCTAAATCATAAATAGATGCAATAAAGTTATTATCTTTAGCATTAATAGATGAATCTAATCTTGTACCTTTAGTAACTACTTGAATGACATCTCTTTTTACCATATCTTTAGTAGTTTTAGGATCTTCCAGCTGTTCAACTATCGCTACTTTATAACCTTTATCTATTAGTTTATCTAAATACCCTTCATAAGCTTTAAAAGGTATACCACACATAGGAACTCTCTCATCAAGTCCAGCATTACGTCCTGTTAGAGTTAATTCTAACTCACGAGATGCGATAATGGCATCTTCAAAGAACATCTCATAAAAGTCCCCTAGTCTAAAAAAGATAATAGTATCTTCATAATTATCTTTTATCTCTAAATATTGTCTCATCATAGGACTTAATTTATCTCTATCAACTTCACTACGTTTCAAGTTATCACTACCTATCTTTTCATCATCTTTAACATTCTTTTATTAATTTCTTTATTTCCTGTCTCATAGTTTGCAAACATATAATTATTATCAGTATAATATCCACTATTACATCTAAAATTATCATCAATTAAATGATAATAAGCGGTGATTAGAGCATCTATTTCTTTTTCTTTTTTTATTCTTTCGTGATTGTTTCTAACATCCATCATACTTAGTTTATTATAAATATTATTAATATTATTTCCACTTAATAATTCCACCTCATAAAAAGCGCATCTAATGGAAAATAGTAATAATTCTTTATTTTTACTATCACTATTTAATACTCTTTTTTGTTGATTATATAATTTTTCCCTCCAGAGTTTAATCTTCCAAAGAGGAGCATGATTGCATTGTAGTTCATAATTACTAAATATATTTTTATCATGGTCTTTAACAACATCAGCTTCATCATCAATATCCTCTGCTATTAATTTATTTAGTGTTTTTTTATCTAATGCACCTTTATGATTATCTTTATTTCTTAAATATAATACTTTTATTAAAGGTATATCATCTTCACTATAATCATTAGGATTATAATTATATGCTTTAATTATACTATCACTTAAAAATATATTTTCTTCTTTGCTTAACTTACTGCTATCTTCACCATTAATTGCATCAACTAAATATGTATCTTTCTTTACAAAGAAATGAAAATCATCTTTAGAAAAAGGAAAAGCCTTACTTTCCATAAAATCATAATATAAATTATTAAGACTTTTTTCTAACTCTTCAATCTGTTTTTGATATAATTTATATCTAACAAAGGCATTATTACAATTAATTTTATTAAACTTAACTTGTTTTTCCTTATCTAAATCATCATAAAACTCTAATGTTTCTTTTAATTTGTCATCTTGCAAAAGTTCATTTATTTTATTCTTAGTTTCTTCTATTCTATTTTTTATATCTATATAATTATTATAATAAATTTTAAATTCCTTCTTATCGTACTGCATAACTTACTCCTACTACCCTTGCCTCATTTTGATTAATCTTTTATTTATTTCAGGATTTGCCGTCTCAAAAGTTGCATAACAAATATCATTGTCATTATCAAAATATTCGCTTTGTTTTCTAAACTCAATATTTGTTAAATTATAATATGCTTCAACTAGAGCATCTTTAAAGTAATCTTTTTCTGATTCACTAAGATTACTCTCTTCTATCTCTTTTAAAATAGTAGTTACTCTATTTCCCTCTAATAAAGATACTTCATATTTAGCAGTTTCAATAGCATATAAAAGTATATATTTAAAACCACTATCACTGTTTTTGATTTCTGTCTCATTTTCCTTAATTTTCTCTTTTAAATCTGCAATAGCATTACGTCTATTTTCTTTATAAGTAATATGTTTTTTATCTATAGTATGAATTCTCTTAACTATATCTAAGATAACATCTTGTACAAATGTAACAGAAACTGTTGTAGAGTAATCTTTGTCTTTATTATTATTTAATTTATCATAAATCACTTTAATTAATGGTATATCATCAATAGACAATTCATCAGAAAAGCCATATATATAGCCTATAATTTCTTGTATGAATTTTTTAATACCGCCATTAATATCTAAATCTTTAGTAGATTCATTAGTTAAAGCATTATAAGTATCAACACCATCTCTTATATAAAGATTTAAAAAATTTCCTTTATTTAAAGGAAAACAATCACTACCTGCAACATCCAAAAACAAAATAGTTTTATCCCTAGTATATTTTTCAATATTAGTTTCGGTATTATAGTATCTTGTAATATCGCTATCACTATAAATATCTCTAAAATCTTTTCTTTGTTCATCATTTAAGTTCAAGTATAGTTTACCAGCTTTGGTCTTAATTAATTTATTATATATAACCTCTTTATTATTTAGTTCTTGGCTTATAAAAGCATCGATTATTTTATATTCTTTATAGTATTTTTCTAACTTTTCTTTCATACGAAACCCTCCATAAATAAAGTATAACATCAATATCTTTAAAAAAACAGTATTTTTTGATAAAATAATTATGGAAGTGATACATATGGATAAACCTCTAGCATTAAAGCTTGCCCCTAATTCTCTAAAAGATGTAATCGGACAAAAACATTTAGTTGGAGATAATATGATTCTTAGTAATTTAGTTAAGAATAAGAAGTTATTTTCCATGATTTTATATGGAAAACCCGGTATTGGTAAAACATCTATTGCAAATGCTATTATTAATGATTTAGGAGTAAGACACAGATTTTTAAATGCTACTGTTAATTCTAAGAAAGATCTAGATATTGTTATAGAAGAAGCGAAAATGTATGATGGACTAGTTCTTATTATGGATGAAATACATAGATTAAACAAAGATAAACAAGATATTTTACTACCTTGTTTAGAGAGTGGTCTTATTACTTTAATAGGTATGACTACTAGTAATCCATATCACTCTATTAACCCTGCTATTAGGTCAAGATGTCAATTATTTGAACTTAAGGAACTTGAAACAGAAGATATTATAGATGGTTTAAAAAGAGCGGTTAAAAGCCCTTATTTACCTAATATAAAGATAGATGATGAAACAATTAATTATATCGCTAAACTGTCAGGAAATGACTTAAGATATGCCTATAATCTTTTAGAGATATCTTACTACTCTACTAATGATTTTAAAGTAGATTTAGATGTTGTTAAAAAGATAAATAGTAAACCAGTATTCTTTGGTGATAAAAATGGTGATGGTTACTATGATATGTTATCTGCTTTTCAAAAGTCTATTAGAGGTAGTGATGTAGATGCTGCTCTTCACTACTTAGCAAGATTAATTACTATAGGAGACTTAGATAGTATATTTAGACGTATGGCAGTTATTGCCTATGAAGATATAGGCCTTGCTAATCCTTCTATTGGTCCTAAAGTAATGGCAGCGATAGAAGCCGCTAAATTAGTTGGGCTACCAGAAGCAAGAATACCACTAGGTACTATTGTTACAGAAATGGCTCTATCTCCTAAAAGCAATACTGCTCATATCGCTTTAGATGAAGCTTTAAGTGATATAGAAAAAGGTAATGTTGGAGATATTCCTAAACACTTAAAAAATCCTAGTGATACTTATAAATATCCTCATGACTATAAAAATGCTTTTGTTAAACAACAATACTTACCAGATAAGTTAAAGAATAAAAAGTATTATCATCCTAAAGATTTAGGCTATGAACATAAATTAAAAGAGATATATTTATACTTAGAACAAAAAAAGAAGGAAAACTAATCTCCTTCTTTTTCGTATAATAAATTAAGTGAATAATCTATAATCTTTTCTTTTCGTAATCTTAACATAGTCTTATAAAATTCTTTTCTTATATCAGATATGCCTTCCACTTCATCAATAATTTTATTAATCATATTTAAATCTATTCTTCTTCCTATTCTTTTTAATGCTTCGTTACAATCTTTATTTTCAAGCGAACTTATATAATTAAAATAATTAATCTTCTCATCATTAATCTTCAAAATAGAATTAGGAAAAACATATATTCTTGCCTCTATCTCCTTAGGATCATTTAATATTTTCTTCATTTCTTCATCACTAAGTGCAGGATATAAACAACTACCACAATCATATATAGGTGCTATTTCACTAGTTTTGTTTACATCATCTAATAACAATCCCCAATTACCATTATGGCGATCAAAATTACCTAAAAAAGCATCAGTAATAAACATATCCCAATAAAATGACTTTAAGATAGAAGGATTAATATTTTCTTGTTCTTCTATTGCTTCTAAAACACTAGTTAATTCTACACCAAATCCGTTTTCACTTGATGAAATAATACCATTTTTTATCTCAGCAAACTTAAATAATTTCTTATTATCTGTTTCAAAATCTTTACATAATACACATAATTTATCTTTACCATCAACTGTATAAATACCAAGCTTAGTATCTTGTGTATTAAAACCTAAACATTTAAATATTAAACATCCTATATGTTCTGAAATACATCCATTAGTATAATACTTATTTTTGGTATTTTTATTCTTTACTGGAGGAGTTTTTAGCATATATTTAGTTCCGTGTTCATCTAAAAGACATATCTTATTCCCATTTCTACCATCATAGTATTTAAATCTATTTATTTCATAGTTATTGAAATTATCTAACATCTTTATCACCACTTTCCTTGCAACTTAATAATAAATATTTTTCTCTTAAATGATTAGAGTGTTCTTCACTAATCTGTCCATCCCAGTAAGCCCCATTAATAGAACCATAAACCTCATCCATCAAACAATCAAGTAGTGTACTATTTTCTTTAATACCTTTTAATAAAGCTTTAATATCATTCTCAAGATATTTAGGAAGATTAACATCATACATATCTTTTTCAAAAACAGTAACAGGAAATGTTCCTTGCCTTGTTTTAATATAATTATTATTCATAATTTATCAACTCTCTTTAATATATTATATCAAATATATTAATATTTAACATAGTGTTTTCTTCTTAACTTTACTGTTTTTAATATCTATTTGTCTTTTAATAGAACCATAAAGTACTCCTTTTAGTAAAGGCATTCCTTTTCCTTCTATATCATTAATAGCACTTTTTAAATCCCTATTAGTAAAAGAGATATTTTCACTAAGACAGAATAAATGTCCTCTAAGTTTAATAGTATTAAGATTTTTTTCATTTATAACTTCAAATAAACTGGAAAATTTATCTACATATTTTAATATTAAAGTATTATTTTTTAAATCAGGAAGTTCTTTAGCAATTTTAGCAATATATAAAAGATTATAATTATTAGAATAATATTTATATAAGTCAAGTGGTGTTTTAAATTTATCTTTACTTAATAGTTTAATATCTCTAATTACTTCTTCTGCTACTTGTCTATATAAATCAACATAATAATTATATATGTACCATATATTATTTCTATTATTAGCAATTTCATAAATTAGATTTTTATTCATCTTTAATATAGAAGAAAATACTATATTATTCAGATTATAATAAGATGTAAAATTTATAAATTTTTGGGAATGACTATTACTTAAAATACTAATTAGTTCTATATTTGTATATCTGCTTATAAGAGTATCTTTCTTTTTTTGAGCTTGTTTTTTCCTATATGTAACCTTATATAACATGCTTTTATGTTCAGAAGAAATATTGTGATATTCAAAATAAAGAGGATGTTTCTTTCCTTTTAAAAGGTTAAGATAAAAGCTATAGTCTCCAGTACTAACATGAGTTTTTTTATCAGCATCATTTCCATTATAAACATCATTATCTATAAACAATTGTACTGCTGTTTTAGCACAGATAAAATCTAGGTCATAATTTATTCCTTCTTTTACATTTAGAGAATTAATTTCTTTTATAACTTTTAATATTTTATCTTGATAAGTGCCATTCTTACTATAGACATTAAACATCTTCTTAATAGATTTCAATGTAGTATTATATTTATCTTTTATTTCTTCAATATTTTTATTATTAATCAAATCATTAACAATATTACTCATATTTCTAAGTGCATTGATATAGGTAAGTCTATCAACATTTTTATAGAAAGCTGAAGCTTTAATATTGTAGTATTTTGTATTGAAAGTTTTAGTAAACTGCCATTTTAAATCTAATAATTCTTCTATAGAACTAGCATTATTCATAGAGGCTACAAGATTATTTTTAACCATCTCTTCATTGTCTTTATTAGTCATTATAGTCATCTCCTTTAAAACGTAGGCTTATTATAACAAAGGAAAGAAAAAATATCAAGTACACGTCTACTTGATATTTAGTATTAACAAATCTATAATTATATTATTTTCATAGACACCACTTTTTATTTTAAAGTCGATATCAGAAAGATTCTTAAGTAGTTTTCTTATCTCTTTTAAGGTATAGTATCTAACTAGTTCTAATGTTTTCTTAACTCTAAAAGGATGTACTTCTAAAATACTTGCCATATCATTATAAGAAATATTTTTTTTATTTAAGACTTTTACTTGATATAGAAGCCTATATTGACTTTCTAACAGTCCAAAAAGAGCATAACTTTCGATATTATAACTAAGTAGTTCATTATAAATATTAACAGCCTTCTTCTTATCTTTTAAAGCTATCTCACGAACTAAATCAAAAGCAAGACTATCTTGTTTATTTAAAGGTTTAACCAATAACTCTAAAGCATCTTTATAAGTAATTTTTTTATTATTAATGAAAGCTAAAGCTAACTTTTTAGTCTCACTTATTAGTCTTTCTAAATCTTCACTATAATACTCTTCTAAAAGATTAATAACTCTATATTCTACATCATAGCCTTTTAATATGTCTTTAACTATTTCCTTAGTATCAGTACTTATATTAACTAAAGAAAGCTTATTAATAACTTCTTTAACTATCTTTTTTCTTGCATCTATATTAGTAGTTACAAGTATTAATAAAACATCACTATTAGGATTATCTAAGTATTTAGATAGTGTTTTTAAGTTCTTTTCATCTAAATTGTTATTAGATAAGTTTTTACCTATTATTACTTTATTAGGAGTTAGAAAAGAGATAGTATCAGCATCTTCTATTAAAGAAGTAATACTATCCTCTTCTAAATCATAAGTAGTAACACTAGAAGAATCAAAGCCTTTTTCTTTAATTAATTCATCTATTTTCTTATTTATAAGACTTATAGCATTACTCTTAATTAAATAATTATTCATTAATTAAATCCTCTAAAGCTTGTTTTATATCTTTTAAATGACTCTTATCTTTAATACCACCTTGAGCGAAAGTATTACTTCCTCCTCCATTACCATCAAATGTTGTTGTTATATTTTTAACAACATATCCAGCATTAACAGAAGGTATAGAACTACGACAAATAAAGTTTACACTACTATCTTCTTTAATATTTGCTAAGAATACTACTACTTCATCAAATTTATTACATAAATTATCAGCCATTGTTTTAACTAAGAACATCTCAATATTATCAAGTTCTAAGTATAAAAGTTTCTTACCATTAATTTCTTTTACTCTAGATAAATATGCATCTAAACTTGATATTGTAAGTTTTTCTACTTCACTATTATACGTTTTCTCTAAAGCTTTAACTTCACTTTGAATATATGATAGTTCATTTTGATTATAGATAATATCTTTATATGAAGTTGGAGCGCTATTATCTATTTCAACATCAAAATCTAAGTTAATGTTCTGTCTTTTGGCAAGAGCAAGTATTTCTTTAGCTTTTATTAATAGTTTAACCATCTCATCGTTATAAGGTTTAATCACTTCAAATAAGGTGTTTTCTAATCTACTACCTGTAACTGCTTCAATTCTATAAGTATTACTTCCTTTAGATTCAAAATTAAATATTGCAAATTTACCTATATCTTTAGTATTAGCGATATGAGTACCACCACATAATTCTATAGATTTATCTATTTTAACAACTCTAACAGTCTCACCATATTTTTCTCCAAATAAAGCCATTGCCCCTAACTCTTTCGCTTTATCTATTGGCATAGTCTCAGTAGAAGTTATAATATTTTTACTTATCATTTTATTAACAAAGTCTTCTGTCTTAACAATTTCTTCATCACTAATTTTTGATGGACAAGTAAAATCAAATCTAAGTTTCTCTTCATCAACATAACTACCAGCTTGTCTAATATTTTTATCAACTACTTGCTGTAGAGCATATTGTAAGATATGAACACTTGAATGGTTCGCTTCGATTTCTTTTCTTCTAGGTTTATCAATAATTACTTCTACTTCATCATTAACGTGAATTATACCATCAAGTAACTTAATCTTATGAATATGTTGTCCATTAGGGCCTTTAAAGACATCAACAACTCTTGCTTTAAAGTTTTTACCTACAATCATTCCTGTATCACTAACTTGACCACCACTCTCTGAATAGAAACAAGTTCGCTTTAAAATGATATAACCAGAATGATCAAGAGATTTCTCTAGTTTATCTTTACTTACTATTGCAAGAACACTACTCTTTAAACGATATAGTCCATATACAAAAGTAGATGGTTTAGTAAAGTCCATTAAGACTTTCTTTTGACTAGCCATAGCAGTCTTACTACGAGAATTCTTTTTAGCAAGTTCTTTTTGTTTAGTCATATAATCATTAAATTCTTCTTTATTAACAGTATAGCCAAATTCACTTGCAATCTCTTCTGTAAGTTCTATTGGAAAACCAAAAGTATCATAAAGTCTAAAAGCATCATAACCACTAATTACTTTATCATTATCATCAGACATAATCTCTTTTAGACGTCTTTCTCCATCTTCTAGAGTATTAAAGAATAGTTTCTCTTCATCAAGAATATAAACGGCTACTTCTCCAGAATTTTTCTTTAATTCAGGATATGCTTCTCCCATAACATTAACAATAGTAGGAACTAGTTTATAAAGGAATGGTTCTTTAAATCCTAAGGTTCTTCCAAATCTAACACTACGTCTTACTAAACGTCTTAAAACATAGTCACGTCCTGTATTACCAAAACTTGCCCCATCACTAATTGCAAAAGTAACTGCCTTCATATGATCTGCTATTACTTTAAAAGCAACTTCACCATTATATAAAACTCCGCTTAACTCCTCAAGTTTTTCTATTATAGGTTTGAATAAATCAGTCTCAAAGTTAGAATCAACACCTTGGAATATACAAGCCCATCTCTCTAATCCTGCACCTGTATCAATATTTTTATGAGGAAGTTCTTCATATTTTTCTCTTTTAACTCCAGATTTAGAGTTAAACTGACTAAAGACATTATTCCAAATTTCTACATAACGGTCTTGTTCTTCATCATGAATAAATTTCTCCCAAGCATCGCCATTAGGGTCTAGTTTTTCACCTTGATCAAAGAATATCTCACTATCAGGACCACATGGACCTTCTCCTATCTCCCAGAAATTACCTTCTAGTTTTATAATATGGTCTTCATCCAATCCTACTTCTATCCATTTATTATAAGCATCAGAATCATTTGTATATACTGTTACATAAAGCTTTTCTTTAGGAATATCAAACCAATCTTTACTTATTAATAGTTCATAAGCAAATTCTATCGCTTCATCTTTAAAGTAATCTCCAATGGAAAAGTTACCCATCATCTCAAAGAAAGTATGATGTCTTTTAGTAACTCCTACATTTTCTATATCATTAGTCCTAATACATTTTTGAATATTAACAATTCTACGTGACTCAGGTGTAACAGTTCCATCAAAGTATTTTTTTAATGGTGTAACACCTGCATTAATCCAAAGTAGTGAATCATCATTAATAGGGATTAAGGGAGCAGATTTAACATATTTATGTCCATGTTCTTCAAAGTATTTAATCCACATCTTTCTAATTTCATTACTAGTCATATATCTCATATTACTTCTCTCCTTCTTGTATAATTATAAAATCTATAAATTATGCAGATACTATCTACACTAATTAATTACTATTTTTATTTAGATTTGTGCAACGCCTGTTGCACAAATACCTCTATTAAAAGTCTTAATTTTGCCACTGCGGTGGCAAAAATTACTCATTATCAATACTTTCAAGAATTTCCTCTAATCTTTTATAAAAAGCATTTAAATCTCCATTATTTAAGATATAATAATCTGCAAAGGCAATAGGACCTCCTTTAGCAGAGTTTTCAATCTCCGCGACATCTCTTTTAATAATTTCTTCATGATTAAGAGCTCTAACTTTCCTTTTACTTACTCTATTATATCTAATTTTTTTATCAGTGCAAATACAAATAAGCTTTAAATCTTTAAATTTATCTTTAAGAATTAAATATTCATCCCAAGAATACAATCCATCTAAAACAGTATCACCCATACTATAAGCTTCTTCTATTTCAGGTAAAAGAATCTTTGCAACCACTCCCATACCATGTTCTTTTCTTAAATCTTCCCTTAATTTTTTCTCATTATCAGGAGTAACTTCTATTCCTTTTTCTTTTAATGTATTACATATTACTCCTCCAAAATATATCTTTTTATAACCTTGATCTTCTAAGTATGTTGTCGCAACACTTTTACCGCTTCCACTCATACCAACTATAGCAATTAATTTTTTCATAAATACTCAACCCCACTTTCTATATCCATAATCTTATCTGCTTCCCTATATAACTCTTCCTTAGTAGTATTTCTTACTACATAATCATAATCTTTATAATTTTCCATATCAGTCTCTGTAATATGTTCTTTTTCTTTAAGAGTTAATTTATTATCATAATTTTCTCTAATTACATGAATTATTTTTATTTCAGGGAATCTTTCTTTTAATAGATTAAACTCACTAACAAGTCTTCCATCAGTAATAATAAAGACATCAAAGTAATGTTTTAATATATCTATATCTTCACACAATCTATCTACTAAGAATGTTTCTTTATGAAGAGTATTTCTAATTACTTCTATTCCCATCTCTTGTAAAAACTCTCTTGGTTTTTCCCTCATATCTCCATTCCAACTAAAATAGTTTTTAGCATACTCATATAAAGGTGTCGTTATATGAAGAATACAAGCACTATCTCCTTTAAAATCATATTTAGTCTTCATATAACTTCCAAGTAAATCTTTACCACAACCAGCTTTACCCGCTAACAAAAATATCTTCATCTAAACCAACTCCATTTTATACATAAAAAAGACCACTGTAGGAGTGTATAATACACGTTACCATCCTACTTTGGTCTTAATTTTGATAAAGGTCTCCCTAGAAAACTCTAGAACTAGCTTTCCAAAAGAATCTTAGTTAATTTCCACCAAACATTAACTCTCTTTGATAAGATTATCTTTTGTACTCTTTTCCTTCACAGTCTTCTTATTATTTTCTTGATAATTGTTAAATGCCTCACCTAAACTAGAATATTCCATAATAAACTCAAAAATTATCTTAATAGTAGCGATAACAGGTGTTGCAACTATCATTCCTATCATACCAAAGAAATAGTTAAAAAGCAATAGTCCAAGCATAATTGTAACAGGGTGAAGTTTCATAGTCTTACCCATAATTAATGGTTGATAGAAGTTATTTTCAAGCAATTGACATACAAGCACTGATATTAAGCAAAATACTCCTACCATAGGATCAATTGTAAAGCCAACTATAACTGCAGGAGCTCCTCCAATCCATGGTCCAATATAAGGTATTACATCGGTAATAGCACAGAACAAAGCGAAAAGGAATGGAGCGCTTAAACCAGCTAAACTAAAGCCAATTGACTGAGTAATAAAGACAAGTACCATAATTAAAAGTACTCCTCCAACATAGCTTCTAAGTTTACCATTAATACGACTCATTAGGTCCTTCGCGCTGTTTTGCCAATCTCTTGGAATAATACTAAGTAGATGCCCTTGAAAGTTACAAAATGATGATAATAAGTAAAAACCAATCATAATTCCTAAAACAATGTTAGTGGCAACACTAACTACTCCACTACCAAAATTCCAAATAGCATTAGGAAGAGCACTTGCAAGATTAGTTCCTACACTTTCAATCTTATCAAGTATAGAATCTTTATAACTTTCAATCTGTTTACTATCTCCTAAACTTTCTAACATATCGCTAGCAAAATCTTGAGCATTATCTACAAGTTCTGGAACTACTGATACTATATCAGAAACTCCACTTGAAAATGTTGGAACAGTAAATGCTAGTAGTAAAATAATTCCTCCAAAGACAATTAAATATGTAAGAATACAAGCAACAACTCTTGGCATTTTAGTAGATAATTTAGTAGCAAGTGGATCAAGTAACCAAGCAATAACAAAACCTATAAATACAGGAGATATTATTGATAAAATAGTTCCAATAATACCTAAGATATTCCATTCTTTAATTAAGTAAGTTGCAAGTAATATAGCAAGTATAATAACTAAAGCAAGAACAAATTTTAATAAGTTATTAGAAGTATAAAAGAATCTATTAATAGCTTTATAATCTAATTCATCACTTTTATTATTTTTACGAAACATATAATCCCTCCTTGTTTCATATTCTATCATATTTAAGAAGTGGTGTAAATTATATTAATAGTATTTGTAAATAAAGAAAATAAATACAAAAAAGAACTAAGACTGGTCTATCCTAGTTCAATTGAAATGGATTTTGTAAGGTTCCATCACCACCTGTTATGATGACATTAGATTTTAAATTTAAGGATGGATGAACACCATATGCAAGTGACAGACCAATTGTATTTGCATCAGAAGACATACTGACATACCAAATACCAAACATATTATATGGTGCTAACGTCCAATAGGTTGCTGTTAAACCAGTACTAGAATCTCCGTTTTTTATTGTATATCTCTCAAATTGACCTGTCATTAATTCTCCATAGCGAAGTAATCCTACTTTTGCATTTGTTGTAGTCCCTGTTATACTACTCATATTAGTATCTGTATATTTCGCTAATTTATATGAAGCACCACTTCCTACTGTTCCAAGATACCAAGTAGTACTATCTTCTATCATATTAGCATAATCATCTCCTACATAACTTGTTAGATAGTCTCCATTCAAGAACATACCTATTGTATTTGTACTTGAAAATGTTGTATTACTTCCAAAGGCACTTGTTATAAACGTTTCAGAACTTTTTAATGGTTCGGCACTTGTTATTTTTGTACCTGTACCATTTTCATGGCTCACTATTCGATACAACGTATTTTCTCCAGTTCCAAATCTTATATATTCTCCACTATATCTGTTTGACAACTTTGTTCCTGATAGATTGGTGTCATTATCTCCGTCAAGCCTATAAGGATTATCTATTGTTCCATCACCATCGACTATTTTAACGTTAGATTTTAGATTTATCGATGGACGAACACCAAGTGCTCTAACAGAAGAAAAAATACCATTATTGCCGAGATGAGTAACACATCTAATATCAGACATACTATTAGGAGTTAAAGTATACCACCAAAGACCATTATTTAAATAACCATTACCATATGTAGTACTATGATAACTAGATTGATACTCATACATATTTAAAAGTCCTATGGCATCTGTTACTGTTGCCTCCCCATCTGGTCTTGTTATACTTCCTAAATTTGTAGTATCCATCGTCGCATCCCATTTTGCATCCATTACTATAAACTTCTCTGGTTCTCTTAAATTCCCAAGAAAACCATCTACACTGGTATCATTTAACCACTCTTCCATATAACTCCCTTCAAAAGCACTACTATCATCATCATAGTTAACTGTACTTATATTCCACTGTGTTACAAGCTTAGTTGTCTTTTCTTCATTATCAACACTAACCGCTCTCCATAACTTTCCTGAGTACCAAATATAGTTATCAGGATCCTCTCCCGCTATAAATGTATCTGTTCCATCATCATATTGATTTTCTTTTGGAATGTTATCAAGCAAAACAGTTGCAACTTCCTTTTCTCTTTCTTGACTAACTTCTACTCTTAACTTCCCACTAAATACTTGTCCTGAATAATTTCCATCTACCTCATCTGTTATCCATAGATTTAATTTATATTTATTTGTACTCTTTCCTTCTATTGTTCCAGAGTCTAATATTCTATTAGGATTAGAACCAATTGACGTTAAAAGCTTCGCTCCTCTGTTTTGTCCATTCTTATTAAGATTATACTTTAAATACTTATCATCAATTCTAGTATCAGTTTCTCCTATCGTATTATCATCTAAATAAATGGTATAATCTACTGCTTTACTACCATTATTTCTTAACTCAAAAGTAGAACCTTCTAATGATAATCCTTCACTATCACTTATACCTATAGCATTATCTAAACTTATCCCTTCACTTGTTTCATCTAATACTAAGTCTAATGTTCCTACTTTTACTATTTCTTCACTTCCTGATAATTCTGTTCTAAAGTAGGCATATGATATTGCTAAAGCTAATACTAGTATTATCACTACACTAAAGTTGTTCGGAAACCTCTAAAAAGGGGTTAACAAAATTATAAAAATGTGATAAAT
>CAMMQC010000012.1 GCA_946498975.1 uncultured Mycoplasmatota bacterium | reverse complement strand
AAGAAAAAGATGACTAATAGTATAATTAGCAACACTGTGCAAATAGTGATTTTAATTTTTATATTCTTTAGTATATAATTAAAACAGAGGTGATAATATGTCAACAGGAATGATTATAGGTATTGTAATAGTTGCAATTATTGTAATATTAGTTATTTGGTATATAGCAACATATAATTCTTTAGTACAACTTAGAAACAGAGTTAAAGATCAATGGAGTCAAATTGATGTTCAATTAAAAAGAAGAGCAGATTTAATTCCTAATTTAGTAGAGACTGTTAAAGGTTATGCTAAACATGAAAGTTCTACTTTAGATGCTGTTGTTAATGCTCGTAATAGTTTTAATACTGCAGGTACTAAAGAAGAAGAGATAAAAGCTAGTGGTGAATTAACTGGTATGTTAAATAGACTATTCGCTCTTGCAGAAGCATATCCAGACCTTAAAGCTAATCAGAACTTTGTTTCACTTCAAAATGATTTAAGAGATACTGAAGATAAGATTAGTACCATGAGACAATTTTATAATGATACAGTACTTACTTATAATAATAAAGTACAAACTATTCCTAGTAATATAGTTGCTAGTATTTCTCATTTTAAAGAAGAATCTTTCTTTGAAATAGATGAGAAAGATAAAGAGACACCTAAAGTATCATTTTAAGACTTGCTTTATGCAAGCTTTTTTTCTAAGGAGTGAACGGACATGAGTAAAAATAAAATCTCAATTATAATATTTATAGCAATATTTGTTATTATGTTTTTACCAGTAGGATTTTCTTTTTTAGGAGGAGAGCCTACTGATAAGTTTTTAAGTGAGATAGAAATACTTGATAATGGTTCTATTAAGGTGAGAGAACTTATTAAGATGAATGGTGAGTATAATGGTATGGATAGAACTATACTTGCTAGAAGTTTATATAATAATACAAGAAGTTATACTATTAATGATATTAAAGGTAATAATGATTTATATGATGGTGATGAAATTATAAATTTAAGAGTAGGTTCTATTAGTGATGATGGAGAACTTACTTTTGATGATTTTAATAGAAGTGTTAATTATTTTGATGAAGTTAGTTATGCAAGTAATGGGGATTCTAAAAAATATACTAATACTTATTATATGGGAGAAGATTATCTAAAAATATATAATCCTAGTGATTTAGATGAAATCTTTTATATAGAGTATACCGTTACTGATGTAGTAGTAGTTCATGAAGATATAGCAGAACTTGCCTGGAATACATTAGGTGATGGTTATAGAGAAAATATAGGAGATTATGAAGTTAAAGTAGTACTTTCTAATAGTGATAGCGATTATAGAGTATGGTTACATGGACCTTTGAATGGAGAAATAGAAAGAACTAATAATAAGGAAGCGGTAGGTACATTTAACTTTTTAGGAGCATATAATCCTGTTAGTGTTAGATTAATATTTGATAAATCTTTAGTACCTAATGCTACTAAAGTTAGTGGTTTAATTGCCAAAGATGCAATTATAGATTATCAAACAGAGTTAAGTGATGAAGCGAATAAGGAAAGAGAAAAAATTCAAAGACAAAATATGATATTAATAATATCAAGTAGTGTTTGGGCTTTAATTGCAATTAGTCTTGCAGTTGGTGTTTACTTAAGAGAGAAAAAGATGAAAAAGACTGCCTTTAATATGGAATATTTTAGGGATTTTCCTGCTAGTTATGGTCCTGAAGTATTAGAGTATTTACTTGATAAGAACGTAACTGAGAAGAGTTTATCTGCTACTATACTTAATCTAATATATAAGAAAGTCTTAAAAGTAGAAGTTATTGATAGAAAATTAAAAGATGATTATAAACTAGTATTACAAGAATATGATGAAGCTAGTTTAACTGAAACAGAGAAGATAGCTTTAAACCTTATTATTAATGAGATAGGTAATAGTAAAGAAGTAGTTCTTTCTACTATAAGGAAACATTGTTCTACTTTAAGTAATGCTAATAATGTAATGGATTTATATAATGATTTTATAAGGAAAAGTAAATCTTTAGGTAAAAGTGAGTTATTCTTTGCTACAACTCCAGGTTTAGTAGCTTTCTCAGTTATCTTTAGTTTATTAGGACTTATCTTAACATTTATTAGTTTTGCTTTAGATTTATCTTGGCTTGGAATAATAATTATTATTTTTATGATAGCATTAATTATATTTGTTATAACTAGAAAGTTCTATACTAAAAAGGGTGCAGAACATTATGCTAAATGGATGGCTCATAAGAAATTCTTAGAAGACTTTAGTAGATTTAATGAAAAAGAGTTACCTGAGGTAACTTTATGGGATAAGTATTTAGTATATGCAACTATTTTAGACTGTGCAGATAAACTTTCTAAAGAAATGGAACTTAAGATGCCTAATATGGATACAAGTGATACTACTTATGTTGGTTATAATCCTTATATGACTCATTATATTATAACATCTAATATTTATTCTAGTATAAATAGTGGTATACATACTGCAGTTGCATCATCACGTTCCTCAATCGCTGCTAGTCAGTCATCAAGTGGTGGAGGTTTTGGTGGCGGTTCCATTGGTGGAGGAGGCTCCTTCGGAGGTGGAGGCGGTGGAGGCCGTTTCTAATCATCAAGAAAACATAATATAATTTTAATAATTACATAAGTATTTTCTAAATAACAATAGTGAGTACAATTAGGAAAGATAATAAGCTCACTATTTGTTATTTTTTTATGCATTAATTTACCATCTTTTAGAGGAGTGTCAGTATCTTTTTCTCCCCATAGTATTAGGGTATTGGTATTAATAGAAGATAAGTAATTAGTTAAATCTAAATTAACAATGTTTTTAAAAGTTTCACGCATATTTTCATCTAAGGATTGATAATCACTACTTGAAAACTTATTAAATAAATAAGTCTTAAATTTATGTTTAATTTTTTTAGGTAGATAGTTTGCAAGACTTTGTAGAGTTTTATATAGTTTAAGTCTAAACTTTTTCTTTAAAGTCATTTTAGGTTTAATTCCTGCACTATCTATTAGTATTAAGTTATTAATAGAAACATTATATTTAGAAGATAGGAGTATGGCAATTCTTCCTCCAAATGAATGGGCAATTATATTAGGATTAGATATCTTTGAATCATTAAAGAACTTTATAATCATTTCTGTATAATCATCCATAGTTAGATTATAATTAGGAAATTTAGTTTCTCCAAAACCAGGATAATCTATAATATAAACAGTATAATCTATTTTTAAAATATTTATCATTTCTAAAAAAGTATTTCTTGTTTCTCCCCAACCTGGAAGTATTACAATTACATCTTTAGAGTCCCCATATTTTTGATAAGATAACTTTATATCCTTATAGTCAATAGTCATATTCAACACCTATTATAAGATATGTAAATATTAAGAATTGTTTAATAAAAAACAAAAAATTAATTTTGTTTTTTCCTCTAATAAATTATACATTAATACTTTTTAATATTCTAATAAAGTGATTAGCTTCTCTTAAAACATGATCTGCTAGAAGGGGAACAATTATACTTTTAATTTTACAATTTAGTATTCCTTCTTCACCTGCTATTTTAAAGTTTCTAAAACTAATCGTTTCATTTAAACTAATATTTTTAAGATTAGGTTGATAATAATTAAATTGTTTTAGAATAGATTCATATTCTTCTGCATATTTATTAGCTGTTATAATTAGTTCTTTTTCAGTTGGATTAAGTAGTCCTCTTATAAACTCAGCATGTTCTTTCATAATGTTATTCCAGAATAATTCCTGTTCATAAATATAGTTTCTATCAAATGGTTCATTACTTTCTATTTTGTTTAATAAGTTATAATACATTTTCGCTTCATTAATTATATGAGTGATTAACAAAGGATAATTAGTTGTATACATTTTACAAGATAAAACATTATTTAATATATTAGTTTTAAAAGAAATTAAGTTTTGAATAAGGGGTAGTGTTCTTCTATTTATATTGCTAATACTATTTATTAATCTTTCATTAACATTAATCATTCCACTTCTTAACTCTATTTGTTTTCTAGTTATATTACTATCAATTTCTATACCTGATAAATTACTTGTTTTTATTTCTGCTTCTAATGTATTATTAGTAATCATTTCTCCAGCATTTAGAAAATTTTGACTTATATTGTTATTCGCTAGTTCCACTATTCTTGATAGAATGTTAGAAAAGCTTTTTTGAAAGTCATTTGCAATTCTTTTAAGTCCTTATCTTTTTCCATAAAAGCAGTCTCTAAAAAGAAACTATGTTCTTTCATAATACGGTCAAAGAATAAATGTAATTCTAAAGATAGTCTTACATAATCAGTTCGATTCATTTGTTTTCCTCCCTAATAACAAATATGTGTATTAATTTTAGAAAATTCTATAATAAAATATGTTTGTATGAGATGTTATTTAGTTTTTCTTTCTTTTACTTTTTTATAAATATATGTAATTAATAATGCACCTAATAATATATAGATAGGTACTTTTAATTTCTTAACAAAATTATCTAAGATAATCCAGTTATTCCCTAAAGCATAACCAACATAAACGAAAGCGAAGGTCCAAGGAATACTACCTAATGTTGTGTATATGACAAATTTAAGAAAAGGAACTTTACTAACTCCCATAGGTAAGGAGATAAGAGTTCTAATAATAGGAAAGTTTCTTCCTATAAAAGCAGCCCATGGTCCATATTTATTAAACCATTTATCGCATTTATCGATGTCTTCTTCTTTCATAAAGAAAAATTTACCATAAGTCTTTATAAAAGGTCTTCCTCCAAAATATCCAAAAGCATAAATAATAATGGCACAAAATACACTACCTAAAACTCCTATTAGAAGAGCCATAGAAAAAGAAAAGAAACCTCTACCTGCAAGGATACCTGCTGTTGCAAGTATAAGTTCACTTGGAATAATAATTATAACTGCTTCCAGTACCATTCCAATAAACATACCTAAATAGCCTAGATTAGTCATTAAAGAAGTAATGTATGAGTCCATAGTATCACCTTTAATTAAATATATGTAAAAAAATAATTGTTTATCTCTTAAATATTAAGTATAATTTTAGTAAATAATAATACTGAGGTGTTAAAAGTGAAAATTAAACCATTAAGAGTCTTAATTATAGTAACGATATTTATTAGTGTAATATCTATAGGTTGTGGTGTCTTTATTTATAATGATATGAAAGAAAGAGAAGAAGAATCTTTAAATGTTTCTAAAACTAGAAACTCTTTAATAAAAGATGAAAATGTTTTAATTAAAATAAAATCTAATTATGGAAGTGCTGTTAAGACTACTAAAGATACTAAAATTTATATAAATGATAATGGTAAATATAAAGATGTTGGTAGTATAAATAAAGATAATATATTAGAACTTGAAGTAGTAGATAATATCAGTTTAGATAATAAATATTTTAAATTATTAGATAGTGATTATTATGTGTCTTATAAAGATGTAGAACCTACTGATGAATCTATTAGTAAAAGATATCTTAATTATATAGAGTTTCCTATAGAAGTTACTACTAAAGAAAGTGTTGTTTATTATGATGATAGTTTTAATGAATTGTTTTCTTTAGATATTCCTATAACTTCTAAAGTTATTGTTAATTTAGATGATTATTATGGTATATCTTTATTATCAAGATTAGTCTATGTCAAAAAGGAAGATGTTAGTAATGTAGTAGAGGTAGATAGTAGTGAAGATGTGGCAGAGAGTATTCCTGCAATACTTTATCATTTTATCTATTTAAATGGTGATAATAGTTGTAACGATATTATATGTCATAGTGAAGAACAGATAGATTCTCACTTTAAGTTTTTAGCTGACAATAACGTTTTTACACTAAATACTAGTGAGGTATTAAGCTTTATAAAGGGTGAGATTAATCTTCCTAAGAAGTCTATTTTAATTACAATAGATGATGGGGCAAGAGCAGAGAACTTTATTCCTTTCTTAGAAAAGTATGGTTTAAATGCAACACTGTTTTTAGTTAGTTCTTGGTATCCTGTTAATAAGTTTGAATCATCTTATTTGGAAATAGCAAGTCATACTCATAATATGCATACGACTGGTGTTTGTCCTACTGGTCAGGGCGGTGGGATTAATTGTTTACCAGAAAGTGAGATCTTAAACGATTTAAAACTTAGTAGAGAAACTTTAAATAATACAAAAGCCTTTTGTTTTCCTTTTTATGAGTACAGTGATTATTCTATTAATTTAGTAAAAGAAGCAGGTTTTGAAATGGCTTTTATTGGAGGTTCTACTAAAATAAAAAAGGGTATAGACCTTTATAAAATACCAAGATACCCTATTTTAAATAGCTTTGGTGTAGATTATATAAGTAATTTGGTATTAGGTTAATATTTACGAAAATTCGTAACTAATTTATTACATATTTTTCTTGTTATGTAGAAATTAATGTGATACTATATTTGTAGGAACATTTATGTGGGTGTCGCCTCTATTCTTAATGAGAGGAGGACTTAAAAGTGAAGATGAAAACTTTTATATTAAAGCTTTTAAAGTCTATCGCTTTGGTTATTATAAGTCTTACCTTATTGATAGTGGCTATTAAGATATAAAATAAGACACTCTGCATAAGAGTGTCAATCATATTATTTATGAGGTGACATTCGAGTGTCAAAATAAATGTTCCTCATTTTTTTATTTTATGAAGAATTTCTTCATATATACATTGTAACATAATTTTTTCTAAATAGATAGATAAAAAAATAATTTTATTATATAATTTAATTAAAAGTTATGAGGTGAGATATTAATGGATGATAGAACTATAATTACAGAGTTATCTAATATGACATTACCAACTTTTATAAGAAAGTTTAATTCAATGACTTTAGATGAAAAAACTAAATTACTTAAAAATCCATATTTAGATGAATTAAATGAAGTTATATTTTCTTCTTTATTCTTACAAGTTCAAAATATGGAAGAAGTTAGGGAATTACTTAATAATAAAAAAATATTTTATAAAGTATTAACTTCTCCTAAAAATAGGAAAAAAAGAAATATTCTTAATATTATAGGTGAAGAAAATTTTCCATTATTAAAATATATTTTTGAAAGTGATTATATTTTAGATTATAAAGAACAATTCATTGATTATATTAATTCTATTGATTATGAACAGTTTAAAAAAATGTTAGAAAATATCAATTTAACAAAGCTTTATCATCTTTTTTTCAAAGAAAATATACCTGAAGAGTTAGAAAATATAATTGGTGTTTCTTCTATTAATAAAGATATTTCATCATCTTTTTTTCAAAAAGTAAAAATGAGAATATTAAATCCCTTAGGTGTTTTAAAAATAGATAATGAAAAAGAATTAATACTTTATACTAAATTTTGCTTATTAATAAATGTTTTAGAAGACTTTCCTGAAATTACTTTAAAAGATGGAGTTGTTTTGCCATATCAAGAAATATTAGATGTAAAAGAAGGAAAAGTTAATAAGTTAATAGTTTTATTAAAAGAAAAAGGGGATGTAAGTGAAGAAGATTTATTAGAAGTAAGTCTAAAACTTTATTAGACTTCTTGCGAAACTAAGTATCTAAGCAAAGATTATAAAAACTGCATATTATAAGAAACCTAGAATAAAATGTATTTATGCGGCTTCTATACCTTTCAGACAAAATTCTAAAAATTTTTAGTTGACTATTTACGTGTTCAACTGATATTCTAATACTAGAAATCAAAGTATTTAGTTCTTTATCTTCGTCGGTAAGTGGATTATTCTTTGATTTCTTTTTTGGTGTCATACTATTTTTAAAATAATCTAGTATTCCTTGATATCCACTATCTGCAAGAAACTTCAATGTATCTGGCAATTCTTTAGTAGTGTTTTTAAATATGTTAAAGTCATGAACACTTCCTTTATCAAAACATACAGATACAATTTTTCTATTTTTTTCATTCATGATTATTTGTATTTTAATAGTATGTTTTTTCTTTTTACCAGAATAATATTCTTTTTGTATATCATAAACTTTAGGTCTTTGGATAGTACACTCTGTTACATCTACTAACTGTTCACTATTTTCATCTAAATCTCGTATATCAATTACTCCTGATAGTGCTTCTTTTAATTTGTCTTCACTCCATTTTACCCAACGATGAGCATTAGATTCATCTAAACCAAACATCATTCCTAATTTGAAAAATGTAGGATAATCTCTATAATAAGTTAAAGTCATTAATAAAGTATCTTCAATATTTAAATTTGGTTTTCTTCCACCTAATTTATGCTTTTCTTCATAAGATGGTCTTAACACTTCAACTAGGATTTCAAATAGTTCTCTAGGTATTCCTACAGCCCTTTTAAATCTTCCATCTTTCATTTTTGCTAACTTTTTATACTTCATACATTTACAACTCCTTATATTATAAGGATATCATATTTTTATTATGTAGTAATTAGTTTCGCAAGAAGTCTAATAATTATAATCAAGATATACTTGTAAGATTAAGAGAGTTCTTATTAGGTAACTTTAAAGATAATAATGATTGTCTTCTTCGCTTAATTATAAATAGGGAAGCATTAGGACTAAATAATTTACTAGGTAAGTTAATAAATCAATATGATGTGATAGAATCTATTGCTAAGAAAAATAAACTATCATTAAATTCATTACTTGATGTTATTGATATTGTTAAGACAAGCTTTTTTTCGCTTAAACCTAATCTTCAAGATATATTTTTATCAACAATTGCTAATATAATTTCTTCTAAAGAATATTGTACTGGCAAGAGTGAAGAAGAAATTTTAAAAGAAATATGTAAGTTACATGTTGAAAGAAAAACTAAGGTTTATGCAACAATACCTACAATAGAAGGCGAAAGTGATAATTTCTCTTATAGAGTCGCTCCTTTTGATGCAGAATATTTATTAGCAGCAGGAGTTGATGCGAAAAACTGTTTCCGTATTTCTGGAAAAGGAGAAGATTTTTTCCGATATTGTCTTACAAGTAATCAAGCGGTTATTATGTATTTTACTAATAAATTGACTAACCGTACTTATATATGCCCAATAATTCGTAGTGGTAATGGTATTCATTGTAATGGAGTAGATCCTAAATTAGAAGAGGATGAAAAAGATGATTTTTTTAGAGCTTTTACTAAGGCAATGGATGAAATTATTAGGGTAAGTTCTAAAGAAAGTATTGATGATGAGAAAATAGAAGTTGCAACAATTACTAATTTACATTTAGAAGATTATTTTCAAGAAAAAGATTATTCAAAATATCAACTTGAAACTTATATACCAATAGATTATCCTTGTTATACTGATTATAATAAGAAAGATAAAGAAAATTATATTATTTCTAAAAGTGATGATTATAGGGAAAATAAATATTATGTAGCCAAAGATAGGTTTTATCAGGCAAGAAAAGAAGATTATGAATTTAATATTGATAAAGAATATGATAAAGAAAGATTATCATTAATAGTTAATTCTATCGCTTATTCTGCTATTGATTATAAAAATATTCCTACTAGTAGAAAAAATAAAGAAAAAAGAAATTTTAAACTTATTGATGTTAATACCTTTAAATATATAGTAGGAAATAAAGATTGGTATGTGGCAATAGACGATCAATATAATATATTAGCAAATTTATTACCATTTGATGAAAGAGCTAAAAAAGACTATATTAAACATTTATCACAAGCTCCTTTATTAATAGAAAACATGGAAAAAGAGGAGGAAGAAGAATATGGAATTAGTAGGGAAGATTTATCAAAAAATAAATAGTAGTAGTGGCTATATTTTAGGAAGTGATGATAAGTTATATTTATATTTTAGTTATGATTTTTTAGAAGATTTTGATGATAAAATAGGAGAAGTAGTTTTGTTTAAATCAGTAGACTCTAAGATATTAAGAGCAACTTATATTTCTAAATATTATGGTGAGAATTAAATTTTTATGGTGAGAATTAAATTTTAATGTCAATTTGTATTTACGAAAAATCGTAACTAATTTATTACATTTTATCTTGCTATAGAGAAATTAATATGATACTATTTATATAGAGGACATTTAATGGTTGGGTGTTATCTCCGAGTATTTATATTTGGAGGTGATACTATGAGTAAAAAAGACTTTTTAGTTTCAACACTACTTTTTATAATAATTTTACTTATTGTATTACTTTTTGTAGTTATTATTATATTAATATAAAAACAAAACAAAAAGAAAGCACTTAACTAAACAGCAGTTTAATTAGGTGCGAAACCATTACAGGAGAAGCACTTAACACATGCGACGTTAAATGTTCTCTTTTTTTAGTATATGTAAATTTCTTTTACATATACATAGTATCATAAATATTAACTTTTGTCAAAATTTTAACTTAACTTTATTACTTTATTATTTTTTCTAGTATTAGATTAATAATTATTATATAATAAGGGCATGGGAGGTTTATTAGATATGAAAACTTTAGACGATTTTGTAATCAATGAGTCTGATTATTACAAAGATACATTTGAAGAATTAAGGAAAGAATATTTTGAATTAAAAAATGATGTAGAAAGATTGAAGAAAGAAAAAGTAGAATTATTAGATAAAGAAGTTCGTGGTTATGAACTAAGTTTACGTGATAAACTTTATCTAGTTGAATTATTGGAGTTAGATAAAAATAGAAAGGGAAAAAATCCTTATGAAATTCAAAATATTATATATAAACTTTATAATGCATTTCCTGATTTAAAAGAATATGTTGATATAAATGATTTAATATATGAGAGAGAAAGAAGAATACGTGATATACTATTTGAAAAGATAACTTTTGATATAAGAGATGAGAATGAATATAAAAGGTTTTGCGAACATCAACTTGTACTAGTAGATAATAATTTAAAATGTGTATGTTGTGGTTTTTCTACTGAATATTACAATTTAACAGAACAAGATTTGGAATTCTTAGTAGAATCTGCAAGAAGACGAGGAATAATTTTTAATGATGTAACAAAAGAAGATTTACCACTTTTAACAATTTTAAAAAATGAAAGAGAAAAATATAAAGAACAGAGAACTTCTATTGAAGATTTTGAAGAAAATTGGGAGATGGGTAAAAGTGATTATGCAGAAGAGTTATTTTTAGATGATGAGCAAGAATTATTTAATATTAATTTGCAAGTTAGAAGAGCTCATATGTTAGATACGGGAATTTTAGAAGAAGGAAACACTAGAGTTTCTAATCCTAAGTATTTAGATGAAGAAACAAGTGATAAATTATTATCTAGATTATTTGAAGATTATCAAAAACTTGAATCAAGTAATACAAGATTTAAAGAATTATTAATAGAGGAGATATTGACTGCTAATTATGAAATTTTAATTTTATCAGGTGAAAGAATACCTAGGTTAGTAGAAATGGCTAATACTGAACAAACACTAACAGCTTTAGCTAAAGCAGTTTACAATATGTATAGAGATGATATAAGAATAAATAGAGATTATTTTGAAAATGAAAAAGATGCAGTTTTTTATGATTGTCTAACTGCTAATCAAAAGGTTAATAAAAAAATAATAGAGATGAAAGGTATAAAATCTATTAGCATATAATATTTGCGAAAACCCGTACTATGAAAGATACGGGTTTTAAGTTATTCTATATATAAATACATTTATTTGAAGTTAGATGTTTCATTTTTAATATATGAAGAACTTCTTTATATAGATGTTGTAATATAATTATAGTGTAGATTATATAAGTAATTTATTATTAGGTTAATACTTACGAAAACTCGTAACTAATTTATTACATCTTTTTCTTGTTATAGAGAAAACAATATGATACGATATTTATAGGAACATTTATGTGGGTGTCGCCTCCTATTCTATAGGAAAGGAGAAAAAGGCATGAAAACAAAGACTTTTATTATAAAAGTGCTAAAGCTCATACCTGTTATTTTATTTAGTCTTGCTTTCTTAGTTCTAACCTTCAAAATAAAATAGACACTCATCAATAGCATTGAGAGTGCTTTAACCAATTAAAACATTGGAGAGACATTCACGTGCAAAAATAAATGTTCCTCATTTTTTATTTTATGCAAATTTCTTTGACATATTCATAGTATCATAAATATTAACTTTTGTCAAAATTTTATATTAACCTATTAAAGCTATAATGTTACGAAAACTCGTAACTAATTTATTACATATTTTTCTTGTTATACAGAAATTAATGTGGTACTCTATATGTAGGAATATTTATGTGGGTGTCGCCTCCTATCTTATAGGAAAGGAGGAAAAGGTATGAAGACAAAGACTTTTATTATAAAAGTACTAAAGCTTATTCCTTTAATTTTATTGAGTCTTTCTTTCTTAGTTCTAACCTTCAAAATAAAATAGACACTCTGCATTAGAGTGCCACACATAGAATATATGAGGTGACATTCACTTGCAACCTAAATGTTCCTCATTTTTTATTTTATGTAAATTTCTTTTACGTATTCATAGTATCATAAATATTAATTTTTGTCAAAATTTTAACTTGATTTTTTAGTAAATGCAGTATTATTTATTTTATTTTTTTCTTCATCCATTTCATTACATAGATTTTCCATTGCTACTATCTGTTTCTCATTAAATGATGAAAGTATTTCACTAGCATTTTCTCTAGAGAGATTAATAATAGATTTTAAATTTTTAGATCCTTGTAGTGGTAATAATAATCCTAAAGCATATCCTTGCCCTAAACCAGCATTTAAATCTAAATAACTACTATCTTTAAATATTTTATCTTCTCTTTTTACAATATCTTCAAAAAAGAAATTGTATTCTTCTTTATCATAATACTTAAATAAATCTTTTTCTAATTCATGATTTTCAAATATAGGATTTTTACCTTGCAAGATTACAGTAGCACTGTAAAGCCTTATAAATCCATATTCAGAAATATCTGGTTTTGAACATTCAATTTTATTCATGTTTTTACTCCTATCTATATATTGTAATGTTTTTTAATTATATCGCTTCTCACTCATACTATAACACATTTTTTTCTAAATAGATAGATAAAAACATAATTTTATTATATAATTGAATTAGAACTATAGAAAAGAGTGATGATAATATATGAAAAAAATAATGGATGGAAATGAAGCTTGTAGTTATGTTTCATATAATTTTACAGAAGTAGCAGGTATTTATCCAATAACTCCTGCATCTCCTATGGCAGAGTTAACTGATAAATGGGCAAGTGAGGGGAAACTTAATTACTTTAATCAACCTGTTAAAGTAGTAGAAATGGAAAGTGAAGCAGGGGCTGCTGGTATGGTTCATGGTTCACTTCAAGCAGGATGTTTAACTACTACTTATACTGCTAGTCAAGGTCTTTTATTAATGATACCTAATATGTATAAAATAGCAGGAGAATTACTTCCTTGCGTTATAAATGTCGCTGCAAGAAGTCTTGCAACTCACGCCTTATCAATCTTTGGTGATCATCAAGATGTATATGCTGCTAGAAGTACGGGTTTTGCAATACTTGCCTCATCATCAGTTCAAGAAGTAATGGATTTAACTGGAGTTGCTCATCTATCTACTATTAAAGGTAGAGTTCCTTTTATGAACTTCTTTGATGGGTTTAGAACGAGTCATGAGTTACAGAAAATAGATGTTATTGATACTGATAAATTAAAAAAACTAATTGATAAGAAAGCTCTTGATGCTTTTCGTAAGAGAAGTCTTCATCCAGATAATCCTGTAACTAGAGGTACTAGTGAAAATGATGATATTTATTTTCAAGCGACAGAAGTTAGAAATAAATACTATTTAGAACTACCTGATATAGTTAATTCTTATATGCAGGAAATTAATAAAATAACAGGAAGAAACTATGCACCATTCAACTATTATGGAAGAAGAGATGCTACTAAAGTAATAGTTGCAATGGGTAGTGTTTGTGAAACTATTAAAGAAACAGTAGATTACTTGAATGAAACGAGCGAAAAAGTTGGAGTAGTAGAAGTACATTTATATAGACCTTTTTCAAGAGAATATTTCTTAAAGAGCATTCCTAAGACTGTTAAAATGATTGCAGTACTAGATAGAACTAAAGAAGCAGGAAGTACAGGAGAACCATTATTCCTTGATGTAGATAATATTATTAAATCATTAGGTAGTGATATTAAAGTAGTAGGTGGTAGATATGGTTTATCTAGTAAAGATACTAATCCTGCCATGATAAAAGCGATATATGATAATTTGGATACTATTAATCATAACTTTACTGTTGGAATTGATGATGATGTTACTAATTTAAGTATTCCTTATGATAAAGACTTTAATTTACCTCATAGAGGCCAAACATCATTTCTTGTTTATGGTTATGGTAGTGATGGAATGGTTTCAGCTTGTAAAGATTTAATGAAAATAACGGGAGATTCTACTGATGCTTATGTGCAAGGGTATTTCCAATATGATTCTAAAAAGTCAGGTGGCGTTACTCTTAGTCATTTAAGATTTTCTAAGACTCCTATTAGATCTACTTATTATGTAGGAAAAGCTAAGTTATTAGTTTGTACACAAGATGCTTATCTTACTAAGTTTAGATTTATTAATAAAATTAAAAAGAATGGAGTATTCCTTCTTAATAGTAGTAAGACTGATGATGAGATTATTTCTATGATAAGTAGTGAAGATAAGAAATATATCCTTGATAATAATATTAAAGTCTATGTAGTTAATGCTTATAAAGTGGCTAAGAAAGAAGGACTTGGTAATAAGATAAGTGCTATTATGGAAGCTTTAATCTTTAAATTTGGTCATATTCTTGATAGTGATTATGCTATTAATAAAATGAAAGATAATCTTGATAGTAGATTTAAACTTAAAGGAAATAATCTAGCAGAGAAAAATAAAAAAGCAGTTGATAATGCTATTAATACAACTCATTTACTTAAGATAGATGAGAATACTGATGATTATGTAAAGGTGAGTGAAGTTAGTTCTAGCTTGTTTGATATAATCGATAAAAGAGAAGGAGATAGCCTTCCTGTTAGTGCTTTCTTAGATAGACCTGATGGTACTGTTGATGGAGGTTTATCTCGTCTTGAAAAGCGTGATATAAGTGAAGTTGTTCCTAAAATAATCAGTGAAAACTGTATTAGTTGTAACTTATGTTCCCTAGTTTGTCCTCATGCTGTTATAAGACCATTCTTGCTAGATAAAGAAGAAGTAGAGAAAGCTCCTACTAGTTTAAATGATAAACTTTTAGATAGTCATTTAGGTGATAATTTAAAATATACAATTGCTGTTAGTTATAAAGATTGTACTGGTTGTGGTTTATGTGCTAATATTTGTCCTGGTAAGAAGGGTGCTAAAGCACTTGAGATGGTAAGCAAAGAGAGTATTGTTAATGATATTACTTTGAAAGAGTCTGAATACTTATTTAATGAGGTATCTGAAAAAGATGTAATGAGTGTTAGTACTGTTAAAGGTAGTCAGTTTAAAACTCCTAGATTTGAGTTTAGTGGAGCTTGTGCTGGATGTGGGGAGACGCCATACTTGAAGTTATTAACGCAATTATTTGGAGATAGAATTGTAATTGCTAATGCTACAGGTTGTTCGTCAATATATGGTGCATCTAGTCCATCTACTCCTTATAGTGTTCCAT
The DNA here is from genome assembly GCA_946498975.1 of uncultured Mycoplasmatota bacterium. GTDB lineage: Bacteria > Bacillota_I > Bacilli_A > RF39 > UBA660 > Onthousia. Next base: position 23,308 of record CAMMQC010000012.1, on the reverse strand, counting down.
GGGCTAATTCTTTATTTGAAGATAATGCTGAGTTTGGTTTTGGTATGAAAATAGCTGATGAAGTAAAGAAAAATCAATTAAAAAATATAATAAATGAAAATATTTCTAAAGTTGATGAAGAAGAAAAAGATATCTATTTAGACTATGTTAATGATATTAATGTAGATACTGCTAAAGCATTACTTTCTGTTATTCCTCATACTAAGATTAAGCCTTTAAAATCTCTAAAGAAATATATTATGCCTATTTCTTTATGGGCAGTAGGTGGAGATGGCTGGGCTTATGATATCGGCTATAACGGAATAGATCACGTATTAAATAGTGGTGAGAATGTTAATATTTTAGTTCTTGATACAGAAGTTTATTCTAATACAGGAGGACAGGCAAGTAAATCTAGTAGAATGGGAGCAGTTGCAAAATTTGCTTCATCAGGTAAAAAGACTGCTAAGAAAGACCTTTTAAAGATTGCTCTAACTAATCCTAATGTTTATGTAGGTGCAATATCTCTTGGTGCTAACCCTGCTGCTACAGTTAAAGTAATGCTAGAAGCTGAAAAATATAATGGACCAAGTATAATAGTTGCCTATTCTCCTTGTATCGCTTGGGGTATTTTAAAAGGAATGAGTAACTCTATTGATGAAGAGAAGAAAGCGATGCTTAGTGGATATTTCCCAATTTTCCATTATAATCCAGATACTAAAGAGTTTAAGATGGATGGAAAGAGTGACTTTAATAAATATCAAGAGTACTTAACAGGAGAGGATAGATATAAATCATTAAAAATTATAAACAGTGATGAAGCGGATACTTTACTTAAAGAAAATGAAGATAATGCTAAAGAAAGAAATAATTATTATGAAAGTTTAACTAATAAAAATAAGGAGTAGTTATGAGTGATGTAGTATATCCTAATCATTTAGGAATCATTATGGATGGTAATGGTAGATGGGCAAAAGAAAGAGGACTTAATAGAAGCTTAGGACATAAAGCTGGTGCTGATAATCTTATTAAGTTACTTGATTATATTTACAATAATACTTCTATTAAAGTAGTTTCTTTATATGCCTTTTCTACTGAGAATTTTAAAAGAGAAAAGTGTGAAGTAGATTACTTAATGAAATTATTTGTAACATTATTTAATACTAAATTAGAATCTATTAAGAAAAATAATGTTAAAGTAGTATTTTCTGGAAGAAGAGATAATCTTCCTAAGAGTGTACTTGAGGCAATGGATAAGACAACAGATGATACTAAAAATAATATTAAGGGCATTTTAAATATTTGTCTTAATTATGGTGGTGACTATGAGATAGTTGATATGACTAAGAAAATTGTTAGACAAGTATTAGATGGTTCTTTAAGTATAGAAGATATTACTAAAGAAGTTGTAAGTAAAAATTTATATCAAGATTTACCACCACTTGATTTTGTTATTAGAACTAGTGGAGAGAAAAGAATAAGTAATTTTATGATATATCAATCAAGTTATGCTGAATATGATTTTCCTGATACATATTTTCCTGATTTTGATAGTAAGTGTTTAGAAGAATCTTTAGATAATTATAGAAAACGTGATAGAAGATTTGGTAATGCCAAATAAAAAGCTCACATCGTAGGATGTGAACTTTTTGTTAGTTTATTCTTGTAATTGAGAATGATGCAGAGTAGCGATCATTTGGTACTAGTTGGAAGTCTGTGTTAGAAGTGTTAACGAATCTAAATTTATCATTAGCATTTGCAGCGAATAAGGCATTACCACTAATTGTTCCTGTATCACAACAAGAAAGTCTATTGTGAGTAGATGAATGAGCGATAAGGTTAAATCCAGGTGTAGTTTGATGCAATTCAATGCCTAAAGCGATAGGTTCACATTCTGTGTTAGTATTTTTACTTCTAACATTGAACCACCAGTTAATTAGATATTGTCCAGTTTGTGGTACCATGAATTCACCTGATGTAGGATCGTAAGTAATACCATTTGTTAAGTTAATTATACTAGGTTTAATAGCTTCATTTATAGGTACAACTGCATTGTTTTCATCATGAACCATAGCAGCAGCATTGAATGATCCTCCAGATGGACCTGTTGCTCCTGTAGCCCCTGTTGGCCCAGTAGGCCCTGTCATTCCTGTAGCCCCTGTTGGTCCAGTAGGACCTGTCATTCCTGTAGCCCCTGTTGGTCCAGTTGGTCCTCTATCTCCAGTTCTACCAGTAGGTCCAGTAGGACCGGTACAATCATTACATAAACATTTTATAACTTCACATAAACAACAATCATTGCAATCTTTACATTTATCATTAAAATCTTCTCTATTCATATTTTTCTCCTTTCATTATTAAAATATGAAGTATATTTACTTTTGTCTTGACTATTGTCATGCTTAAAAATAAAAATAGAGACTGCACCCCCTGAAGGGCAGTCTCTTAAAAAAGAATAAAAAGGGGTTGGCTAGTGTGATACTAGCGACCAATTCGCCTAATTCCGAATTGGTGCTTTTTATAATAATCATTTGAAGTCATTTTGTCAACACTTTTTTTGAAAAAAGTTTACTAATTTTTTAAAGAAGTTTATACTTAAATTAGAGGAGAAAGAATATGAAGAATTTTAAGAAAAGAAATAGTGTTAAAAATAAATTAAATAATGAGAAAATTGAATTTTACGAAGAAAAGTTGATGGGTGTTAAAGATATAATTTCATCATCATCTCCAACTAGATTAAGTGAGCTTGATAAATATATTTTAGATCTTAACTTAAATGATGAAGATAGAGCTAATATGATGTTATATACTTCTGTTTATCTAGTAGAAAGGGGTTTCTATGATAAAGCATCTAGATATTTAAAAATCATAGAGAAAATAGAAGAGAAGTCTGATAGTGTAAAAGATAATTATAAAAAGACACAAGCTAAAATAAAGATTAGAAAAAATGCTAATAAAAACAGAAGTTAAACCTTAGCTTCTGTTTTGTATTTGTTCACTACTATTAATATTAGCAATTTGATTAGTTATAATATAAATATAGTTAAATATATCTTGATATTCAGCATAAATTAAATCAAACACTTCCATTCTATTAACTTGATCTATCATAATAAGTTTATTTTCTTTAACTTTATCTCTTATATTAAAATCATCTAGAAGAGTAGTATTAATATCATAAAAATCAACATCTATATACCAGTTATCTGTACTTTCTTCAGTTACTCTAATACCTATAGGATAAGAATTATCAGTAGATTTTAAATATTCAACTATTTCATTGTTTTCACTTTCTAAATAAATATTAATACTATTAGAATAGCTTCTTATCATATTTAAAACTAAATCAGTAAATAGTGCATTATTTTCTTTTTGATTGGCAAGTTCTAAAATTAAATATTTATTAGTATTTTGGAATATATAAAGAATTTGTCTCAATGTAACTATTTGTTGTTTTTGAACCTTACTACCTACATTAAAAAGTAAAAAGTCTTTTAGAGTATAATCATCTATTTCATTAAGACCTTTAGTATAAAGTTCTACTATATCATCACTTAAAGTAATAATCTCTTTATCTTTAGTTAAATAAAGTTTAAATTTAAAACCATCAATATATGGAGCATTAAGTCCTAAATAAATGGCATCTAATGTATTATTAGCAACGTTTTTAGTAGAAGCACCACCATTTGCAATTACTTTCATAAATTCCTCCCTTTATTAAAATTTTATGATTTATTTTCTTTTAAAATTCTAAAAATTATGCTATAATGTGAGACAGAAAAAGAGGTGGTGTGTTGTGGCATTAAAAGATATAAAAGGTGTAGGACCTAGAGCTTTAACACTTCTTTCTAAGATAGGGATAAATACTGTAGATGATTTAGTTACACATTATCCTTTTAGATATGAATTTTTAGTTAGAGGCAATTTAGAAGAGACAAATGATGGAGATCATATAATTATAGATGGTAAGATAGAAAGTAGTCCTATATTAGTTAGATTTAAGGCAGGACTTAATAAGATGAATTTTCGTCTTGTAACAGCTAGTGGAGTTGTAGGAGTATCAATATTTAATAGAGCGTTTTTAAAAAGTCAACTTACGGTTGGTACTACTGTTACTGTTATAGGTAAATTTGATAAGCCTAAAAATGTAATAACAGCATCAGAAATAAAGATGGAGTCTTTATCTAATAAAGTAAAGATAGAGCCAGTTTATCATTTAACTAGTGGTTTGACTAATAAAAATATGGCTTTATATATTAATATGGCACTACTTAGTCAAAGTAAAGAAATACATGATAGTATCCCTTTAAAATATCAAGAAAAGTATAACTTTTCTAATAAGAGAATGGCTTTAAATATAGTACATAATCCTCCTAGTAAAGATAAATTAAAAGAAGCGATGATAAGACTTAAATATGAAGAGTTATTTGAGTTTATGTTTAAAATTAATTATTTAAAAGAAGAGAATAAGAAAGCGAATAGTGGAATTGAAAGGACTATAGATGAATCTAAGGTAAATGAATTTATTTCTAAACTTCCTTATGAACTTACAAAAGACCAAAATACTGCTGTTAACACAATTATTAAAGACTTAAAGGGTAAGAGTAGAATGAATAGATTATTACAGGGTGATGTTGGTAGTGGTAAGACTATAGTTTCTTTTATAGCAATGTATGCAAATTATTTAAGTGGATATCAGAGTGCTTTAATGGCACCTACTGAAATACTTGCAACACAACATTTTAGTAATTTAAAAGATATCTTTAAAGATTATAATTTAAATATGGCTTTACTTACAGGTTCAACTCCTAAGAAGGAAAAAGATTTAATCTATGAAGAGTTAAAAAATGGTGATATTGATATAATCGTTGGAACTCATGCCTTAATTCAAGAAGATGTTAATTATCATAACCTTGGATTAGTTATTACAGATGAACAACATAGATTTGGAGTTAATCAAAGAGCTAATCTACAGAATAAAGGACAAAAGCCTGATACTTTATATATGAGTGCAACACCAATTCCTAGAACTTATGCTTTAACTATTTATGGAGATATGGATGTATCTACTATTAAGACAAGACCTAAGGGTAGAAAGAAAATTAAAACTGTTGTTAAGACTAATAAAGAAATTAAAGATGTCTTAGAAATGATGTATGAAGAATTAAAACAAGGTCATCAGATATATGTTATCGCGCCACTTATTGAAGAAAGTGAAAATAGTGATTTAACTAATGTAAATGACTTAAAAGAAAAGATGACTCTTGCTTTTGGTAGTAAATATAAAATAGATTTAGTTCATGGTAAAATGGCTAGTGCTGCAAAAGAGTTAATTATGAATGAATTTTTACAAAATAAAGTACAGATTCTAATTAGTACAACCGTTATCGAAGTAGGAGTAGATGTTCCTAATGCTACAATGATGGTAATATTTAATGCTGAAAGATTTGGTTTATCTACACTTCATCAGTTAAGAGGAAGAGTAGGAAGAAGTGAATTACAGTCTAGTTGTATTTTAATTAGTGATAATGATACGAAAAGACTTGAGATAATGGAAAGTACTAATGATGGTTTTGAAATTAGTGAAGAAGACTTTAAACTAAGAGGCCACGGAGATTTATTTGGAACTAAACAAAGTGGTGATATGACTTTCAAGATAGCAGATTTAAAAGCAGATTACAAAATATTGTTACAAGCTAGAGAAGATTCCCTAGAATACTTACTAGATAAAGAGAATGATGCTAATAAACTTAGATTAATTAATACCATTATACATAGCTAGTTGTAAAATTTTTCTAAAATTTTCAAAATCAAATTGACAAGTTGGAAAATTTTAGATATGATTAATGTACATGATAAGTATTTTGCTTATCATGGTGATATAGTCCACTATCTAAGTGTGGATTTATATTCAACCGAACCCCCTGAAGGAGCCGAAAGGCTCCGCTTTTTTTGTTTAATTACAGGGAGTTCTTAATATTTTGGTAGTATGCTACCCATCACTCTACCCATCAAATTGATGGTTTGTTATAGTTTATATTGGTTTAATCAGAAGACTTTTTGTTAAAGTCTTTTTCTAATGAATCAAAAAATTTAGGAACATTAGCATAATCTTTTTTGACTAAATGAGTATATGTTTCTAATGTTTCAGTTGTTTCTGAGTGCCCTAGATAATTAGATACAGCAGTAATAGGTGCAGAAGCCGATATTAAAGCACTAGCACAAGAATGTCTAAAATCGTGTATTCTAATATGCCTAAGTCCAGCTTTTTTACAATAATTATTATTTCTACTGTAAATTTGATGATAGGTTATAGGAACATCATCTCCAAATACAAACCAAGTTTGTTTAAACTTTGAAAAACGTTCATTTGATTTTTTTAATTCAGCTAAGTCTTTTGATAAAACTTCAGGAACGGGAATAGTTCTATTAGATGATTCTGTTTTAGGACTTGCTATATACCATGAACTACTTGCATTATTTCCAGCTAAATTTAAAACTTGTTGAGCTATTGTTAAAGTATGATTCTTAAAATCAATATGTCTCCATTGTAGACCTCTAGCTTCACTTCTTCTAAGTCCACAGTAATATAATGTTTCAAATAAGCATTTATCACGCAAATCATCTATTACTGATATATACTGAAAAAATTCTTGTGGTTCATAAAAATCCATTTCTTTTTTTATAGCCCCAGGTGTTTTAAAAGGTTCTAATTTATTATAAAATTTTCTTAAATTAAAATCCCATTGTTTTTCAGCAAAGTTTAATACTTGTTTAATAAATTTCTGTATATCAGTTTTATATTTATCACATAAATTAGTTTTATTCATTTGAGATCTCCATTTTTGATAGTGTTCCCAGTTCAAATTTACTAATTCTATATTATCTAATAAACCCATATATTTAATTCTATCTCTATATGTCTTTAGAGTAGAGTCTTTTATTTTATCTTTTTGATATTCATAATAAAGTGTATATGCTTCTTTAAAAGTCATATGGGGATTAACTTCAACATCTTTATATTTGTCTGAATATTCTAGTTCCGCTTTTGTTGCTTCTTCTTTGGTAAAATAGGCCTGTGATTGATATTGATGCCTTTTACCATCTAATCCTTTACTATATTGTATAAATACCCAAGATCTTCCATCTCTTGTTCGTTTATTTTCTTTAAGTTGTCTTACGGACATTAAATTATTACCTCCTTTATTAATCCGTAAAATATCGACATACATCTATATTTTACCATTTATTTAATTGCTTTTTATGTTTATCTAATTAATTTATCGATTTTATCAATAAAAAAGGCCAACTTTTTAGTTGACCTAAGTATATTATTATTAAGTTAATTATTTGTATTTTTTACTAAATATATATCTGAAGCATTAATGTTTTCATTTGTATATAATTGAGGAGTTGTATCTTCATCAATTCCTTGTAATTTTAAACTTATAATGGCTTGTTTAAAAGCTTTTTCTAATGAAAGTCCAAATCCTATTGATGAGTATAATTGTGAAGCAAACTGAATGGCGGCTTCATCTCCAATTGAAATGTTCATTCCAATTGCTGCTTCAATATTATTTACTACACCTTCTGCAATAATTGATGAATAGCAGTTGTTAAAAACGACTAGTCTTACGTCATCAGATGAAGCGTTTATCATTTCAGTAATTGCCTCACGACTCACAAATTTAGGGTTATCATTATTATCTTGAAATACTAATTCACCATTTTCTGTTCCATGTCCACTAAAATGAATTATTGTTGGATTTATCTCATTTATATATTGAAACAAATCAGTTGTTCTAGTAGCCCATCTAGTTTCAAAGTTAATTGAATCTCTGTTTAAAGATTTGATGATAGATTCTCTTATTTCTCTAGCTTCTTTTTCTAAGTTTAAGTTTAGTGTTGGATTTGCTCCTATAAATAAAATATTGATTTTTTCTTTTGCAGCTTTTAGTTTTTGAATTTCGTTAGATAATTCTGATTGTGCAATTTGTTGAAGTTTAATATTTTTATTTAGTGAATTTATACTTTCAGTATATCGTTTTTGTTGTACTTTATTTTCCTTCTCTTGTTCTTTTTGTAATCTTATCTCTTCATTATTTAATTCTTTTTCTTTTGCAGTAATCTTTTTATCATATTCATTAATCTTTTTTTTAGCATCACTTTTCTTTTTTTCTTCACGATTTATTTCATTTAGTTTAGATTTTAGAGTGGCTTGTGATTTAGTGCGACTAGCTTGTTGTTTAGCTTTTAATATTTTAGAACCGGAATCACCTACAATACCCACATATTTTAATCTTTCTTTTTTTAATCTTGCAATTTCTTCTTTTTTTCTTCGTATATTATTACTATACACATCAACAAAAGCCATTTTTATACCTCCCAATCTTATTATTCAGCTATTTAAGTAAAATAACAGTTTACTTTTCTTTTAATATTATATCATAATTCAAAATCATCAGATTTATCTTTATCATATTTTTTATTAATTTTTTTACTTAAACTTTTAAAAGAGTAGTGGTCATATTCTTGTTCTTTATCAACATCTAGACCTAGTGTTCTTTTTAGAGCTTTAAATAAATCAGTGGCAACTTCTTTAACATTAGAGATTATTTCATTAAATGTTTCTTTTAATTCTGATATTTCTTTTCTAAGTGAATTAATAATTTTATTTTGATAATTTATAGTTTCGTCTTTTTCTTCAATAATTAATTTTTGATTTTCAATAATTTTATCTTTTTCTTGTAAAGTTTTACCTGATTTAAGATTTCTTATTTCGTTATTTAATTTATCAATTTGTTTTTGTTTATACTTGAGATTAATTTCATTTTGTTCAATTGTTTTATCTTTACTTAAATTATCTTTAGTTACTTCTTTAGAATAATTAGATAAATTGATAATATCTTTTTCTTTATATCCAATTATTCTGCCTTTTTCAGGATTTAGAAGGGGATTAGTATCGACATCAGATATTTTATCTTTATATTTTAATTCTACTTTGTTTAAATCTTTATTTTTGTTATATTCCATTTTTATTAGTTTAGTTTCTGCTCTAAGTTCATCTAAATATTTTTCTGCTTTTGTTTGATGATGTTTATTAGCTCCAATTTGACCTCTATCAAGATTGAATCCTTTATCATTAATATATTTATTATAATCATCTTGAATTTTAGCAAATGAAGTTTTAAATCCTCTGTCTTTCCAAAATTGATCGGAATTTAAGAAATTTCCGTATTCAATAGTATACATATTTTGCCGTTTTCATCTTTCTTTTGAATAGGTATTAATTTTTCTTTTCCATCTTTACCAACATATGACTTTAATAATTGATGACCATTTTCATCAGTTTCAAATACTTTTCTATGAACTTGATTTACTACTGGAGTAAAATAAAAATGCATATGAGGAGTATCTTCGTCAAAATGAACAGCAGAGTAGACTACATTTTCTTTTCCAACTAAATCACACAAAAATTGATGAGAATATTCAAAATAATCTAATACTTTTTTCGGAATATCATTTTTATCATTAATAACAACTTTATTTATAGGTTCACCTTTATGCTCTCCTGTCAAATGACTTCTACCTGTTTCTTCAAATTTCATTCCTAATGCTTTGAAAAATTCTTGACCACTTGTTATTACACATCCATTTAATAAGTTAATCTTTTTATTATTTTTATTAAATTCTACCTTGTTATTATAAAGTGTTTTATATGTTGAACTAGCTAAATTAGTGCTACAAAGAGGAACATATTCTATATTAAATTTCGTTCTATTTGTATCGTAATTACCTGTACCAATTCTATCAGTAAGTTCTTTACCAAGACCACCAATATCAGAAGATTTTATTTTGTTTGTTATTGTTAAAACTTGTTTACCAGCAAACATAATATAATCCTTTCGTTAGTTTATGACGTTTTGACATTATATATTTGGGTGGGATTGTTCTTTTGGTCATTTTATGACCTATCTCACTAGGGCATAGCCCGAAAGTGAGTTAAGGGAATCCCTTAAAAACCCATTCTTGTTTATAGCAAAGACTTAAGATATACTTAAGCCTAAGCAAATAAACAAGTGCTTATTTATTCTAACGATAAATAAGCAGAAGATGAATCATTATCGCCACTTTCACTTGCAAGCAAGCAAAACGTGCCACATTAATCATCTTCATTTTGCGAAGGTTCTATAAATGTAGCATGATATAATCTGCTATCAGCAGTTCTACATTTAGTGATATGAACACCTTCGCTTTCTAAGAGTTCCAGACTACTATTAAGTAGTCTACCAAATCTCTTAGGTGACATTGGTATATTGGCTTTTAACACAATATCAGTACAAGTAAAATCAATTTCTTTTTGACTAGCAACATACTTTATAAAAGAAGTCATTTCATATGATAGTTCATCATCTTCAATAGAATTTATTTTTTGAAATATAAGATTATCTAATTTTTTTAATTGAATATCTAATTCTGGAAAATCTCTATTAATTGTTTGCAATTTAACATATCTTTTATTAGATTTATTTTCTATTAAAGTGATTCTACCATCTACTGTTGCATCTAATGCAACACTTCCTAAAGTTTTACCAGTTTTATTTAGATGATGCGTAACTAAAAAAGTAACATTATATTTATCACAATAAGTTCTTAATTTTGGAAATACCTGCTGAGCAACATCTTGATAATTATTAATGTCATATTGAACTCCAAAATCAATATCTTTTAACATATCTAATATTATTAATTTACCATTGTAATCTTCAGCAAAAACTTTAATATCATATTCTATATCTCTTAATGATATATTAGCTTTTGTTTGTCTATCTATTATAAATAGTGAGTCGTTTTTTGCGGAAAGTTCTAGGAATTCTAGACGTTCCTTTAATTGACCAGCATCGGATTCTGTGGTAACATATAAGACAGGTGAGTGATTTACTTTTTGTTCTAAAAATGGTGTTCCGTTAATAACGGAGCAGGAAAGTTGCAGTGCCAACATAGACTTTCCTACTTTTGGATTAGAAACTAGTAGATACACGCCTTTAGACTTCATTATATTATTTATGATGATGTCTTTTTTTATACTTGTATCTACTTTTTCAATAGGTTTGAGCAATTTTAACATCTCCCTTCAAATTTTTACTTCTTGATTCTAAATAATCAATATCGATATTTAAATATTTAACAACTTCTTGCATTGGTACAGCGTTCTTTGGAACATAATAACCTTTACTTTCTAAATCATTTTTGATTTTACTTTTAATAGTTAATGCTGAATTTCTGCCTATATTTGCAAGTTTCATTAAATCTGACAAGTTGCACCATTGTTGTGCAATAAGCTTTAAAGTTTCATCTACGGTCATATTACACCTCCTTTTATCTTTCTAATTCTTCGTATTTTTTGTATCTTATATCAACAACTTTTTTATATTCATCAGTAGGTTGCATAGAGATACTAAGACCAAGATATGAATCTTTACTAACACATTCTTCTAAGCCAAAGAAATGTGCATAATCATTTTCCATTAATTCATTAGCAAACTTTATAGTTTCTGCTTTAGTATTAGGATCTAATAGAAGTTGTCTTAATGATGTTGTTACATCAAAACATATTAAGCAATAAAGTCCTTTAGCTCCTAATGATAACTTAGAGTTTTCTAAAACATCATTTCTAATAGAAGTAAAGTATTTCATATGTTTTTTCACCTCCTTCATAATCTAAAAAGGGTAGAGTACTTTCGGGCATAAGCCCTTTGTGAAATTTCATAACTTGATATATTAGTCATACCATAACTCCTCTTTGCCAGTGTGAGGATAATTTCTGCCTTGCATTTTTTACTTAATGGCATATCGGCGATTTCCACTAAGACTAAGTTTTCAAAGAACAAATTTAACTTAATATTTCGTGTCCGAAATACCAGTCAATTAAAATATAACACTGTCCGGAAAACTTGTCAATACTTTTTGTCCGAAATTATAGACATTTTAAATTTAAAGTGATAAAATTGATTTATAAAGGAATAATTGGGAAGAAAGTAGGGATGATATGAATTCAGAAAAACTACAAAATTTATTATTAAATGCAATAGATAAAAAAGGTATTTCTCAAAGAGAACTTGCTAAATTAACTGGTATAAGTAGAAGTACTTTAAATGATATACTTAACGGAAAAATAAAAAAAATTAAATTAGATGATCTTTACCAAATATCGATTATATTAGAATTAAATTTAGAAAATTTACTAGAGGCATGTGGTTTTAAGAGTTTAATTAAATCACTTAATACAGACAGATATGCTGGTATGTCGGATAGAACTTTAAAAGAAAAACTTGATGAGTATCAACAGTCAGAAATGAATTTATTGGATTGGGATGCAAAAAAACGTAAGATATCAGAGAAAGTTTCCAGAGATTTATTTTCTATTAGAAATAGAATTGATTTATCTGATCGTGGTGGTGAAGAGTATTCTCACAGTGAAATAATCGCAAATATTGATTCAGCAATAGAAGAATTAAGTGCCGTTCATGAAAAGTATGATTATAGTAAATTACCAGGAAATAAGTAGGAGGTTTATTTATGATAAAGGATATAATTAGTAAAAATGAAAAATTAGATGTATCTATAGATAAATTAGATAAGTTAAAGGATATTTATCCAGAATGTTTTGATTCAAATGGTGATTTTGATATAGAAACTTTCAAAAATGAAATAAGCAAAGATGTTAATATAATTAAAGAGGGATATGCTTTAAATTTTTTGGGAAAAAACTATTCAAAATTATTGGCTTCATTGGATACGGAAACAATTTTGATTCCAGATGAAGAACATAATAAAAAGGAAGAAAATTTGAATAGCGAAAATATATATATTTCAGGTGATAATATTGATGCTTTAAAGCATTTAGTAAAATCATATTCTAATAAGATAAGATGTATATATATTGACCCACCTTATAATACAGGTAGTGATGGATTTGTTTATAATGATAAATTTAATTTTTCAGTTGATAAATTAATAAGTGATTTAGATGTTTCTGACGAAGAGGCTAAAAGAATATATGAATTGACTAATTCAAAATCCAATTCACATTCGGCATGGATGACTTTTATGTATCCAAGATTATATTTGGCAAAACAATTAATGTCATCAGACGGTGTTATATTTATTAGTATTGATGATAATGAACAATCGAATTTAAAACTAATGTGCGATAATATTTTTGGTGAAGAGAATTTTGTTGCATGTTTTGTTTGGACAAGAAAGAAAAAAGGTTCGTTTTTATCTAATAAGGTAAGAAAAATGTCAGAGTACATATTATGTTATTCTAAAATTTCAGATAGCTTAAGTTTGTATGGAGAAAAAGCATATGCTGACAAACTTCAGCCTATAGTTAAAAGAACAAACACATTGAAAAAATTAACTTTTCCAGAGAAAACAATATTAACAACCTTACCTGATTCTAAATATGAGAGAGGTTTTTATGGTTCAAAGGGTACAGGGTTAAATATTTTAAATGATTTTGAAGTTGCAAATGGTATGGTTCTTGATGAATTAAATGTTGAATCGCATTTTACATGGCAACAATCATTTTTAGATGAAGAACTTCAAAATGGTACTAAAGTTTATTTATCAAATAAATTTGGATTTAATGTTTTGAGATATGATCAAGACAAAAAAATAAAAGCACCCTCTACTTTAATTAATTCTGATAATGGTGTAGGAACAAATGAGGATGCAACAAGTGAACTTCAAAGACTTTTTGAACTTCCACCTAATGAGATATTTAGTTATGCAAAACCAACATCACTTATAAAATATATAGTTAATATGCAAACAAAGTGTTTTGATAATTCTATTATTTTGGATTTTTTTAGTGGGTCTGGATCTACTGCTGATGCCGTAATGCAGATTAATGCAGAAGATAAAAAAGATAATAAATATATTCTAGTTCAATTAAATGAAGAAGTTCAACCTAATTCTGAAGCATTCAAAAATGGCTATAAAACAATAGACGAAATTGGTCAAGAAAGAATCAAGAGAGCTAGTAAAAAAATAAAAGAAGAAACAAATGCAGATATAGATTACGGGTTTAAACATTATATTATCAAAGATTTGAATGATAAAACTTTAAATAAACTAGAAAAATTTGAACCTAATTATGTTATGCCTGATAAAACTATTGTTGATGAATTTGGTATTAATTCAATATTAACAACTTGGATGATAAATGATGGTTATGGATTAACAGATGAATATGAAATATTATATTTAGATAACTACGAAGCTTATAAATGTGAAAATACTATATATTTAATTAATTCAGATATGCAATCTACTGCAATTAAGAATTTAATAGAGAAATATGAAAAAGAAGTTGAATTTAATTGTAATAGAATTGTGTTATTTGGATATTCATTTACTTTAAGTGAAATTCAAACTTTAAAAGATAATTTAAAACAAGTTAAAAATATTAAAAATATAAATGTTGATATAATTACAAGATATTAGAAAGGAGAATCAGTATGGGATTAAAACTTGAAAAGGGTTTAAGACATCAAAATGATGCAATAAATAGAATTAATAAAGTTTTTGAAAATGGTATTTTTACCAATAATACATATAAGTATGCTAATCCTTTGGTTGATTTGAGTTCTAATATATTATTGCAAAATATTAAAGACTTGAATAAAGAATTACCTTTTTCTTTAAGAGGAAATTTGGGGATTGATAATTATTTAAATCTTGATATTAAGATGGAAACTGGTACTGGTAAAACTTATGTATATACTAAAATGATATATGAGTTGAATAAAAATTATGGAATTCATAAATTTATTATATTAGTTCCGTCACTCCCTATAAAGTTAGGTACAGTGAAATTCATTCAATCTGATGAAACAATAAATCATTTTAGAGATCAATATGGAAAAACCATTGATTTATGTGTTTTAAATGCCAAAAAGAATAAAAAATCTAAAGATACTTTTCCTAGTGCTGTTAGAGAATTTGTAGAACATTCAGAACTATTAAAAGATAGAATAACAGTTTTAATTACAAATATGCATTTGTTTAAGGATGGAAATGGTTCTATGCTTACAAAGTCTTATTCAAGTGTTGTTGAAGACTTTGATGTACCAGTAGAAGCAATTAGTGCTACAAAACCATTTTTAATAATTGATGAGCCACACAGAATTTCTAAAGATAATAAAACATTTAAATTTGTAACAGAAAAAATTAAGCCACAATGTATTATTAGATTTGGAGCTACTTTTCCCGAAATTAAGAATGGTAAAAGTTTAGTTAAGGATTATCATAACTTAATTTATAATCTCGGTAGTTGCGAAGCTTTTAATGATAATTTAGTAAAGGGTGTTAGTGTAAAATATATAAGTTCTCCGGACGGAAATAATAAAAAAGTAAAATTATTAGCTATTGAAAACAAGAAAAAAGCTAGATTGGAATTAATAACTGAAAGTTCAAAAAGAACTTACGAATTAGAAAAGGATGATTCCTTAAAAAGTATAGATGATTCATTTGAAAATGTTACAATTGAAGGAATTGGAAAAACATTATTTTTATCTAATGGGCAAGAATTAACTGTTGGTAGTGAGATATTTACTGATATTTATTCTACATCATATCAAAAAGTGATGATACAAAGTGCTTTAGACTCTCATTTTAAAACTGAAAAGGAAAATTTTAAAAGAAAAGATAAAATTAAAACTTTGGCATTGTTTTTTATTGATGATATAGATTCATATCGAGAGAACAAACAAAACCCAGTTCCAACATATTTGAAAGATATTTTTGAGGAGTTATTAATAACAAAAATAAAAAAAGAATTGGAACATATAGATGATAATGATTCCAATGAATTGTTATATAAAGAGTATTTGAACTCCACACTAGAAAATATTTCCGATTGTCATGGTGGATATTTCGCTAAGGATAATAGCAATTCTGACGATGCCGTTGCTGAAGAGGTTAGACAAATATTGGTTGATAAAGATGGAACATTATCTATTTATAAAAATAATGGAAAATTTAATACATTTAGATTTATTTTTTCAAAGTGGACATTGAAGGAAGGTTGGGATAACCCTAATATTTTTACTATTTGTAAATTAAGAAGTAGTGGTTCAGAAATAAGTAAACTACAAGAAGTTGGTAGGGGGTTGAGATTGCCAGTTAATGACTCTTTGTCAAGAATTTCTAATGAGCAATTTTATTTAAATTATATTGTTGATTTTACCGAAAAAGATTTTGCTACCAGATTAGTAAATGAAATAAATGGAGATTATACTGAGAATAATAAATTATCTGACAATATTATTGAGTCAATGGCTAGTAAATTAGGAAGGACTGCTAAAGAATTTTTTATTGAATTGCTTACTAAAGATTATATTGATATGGATAAAAATATTTTGCTTGAAAATCGTGAACAATTATTTAATGAATATCCTGAATTAATGGTTGGATTAAAAGCCAGAAAAATTATTGACGAAAATAATAAAGTAGAATTGCCTAAAGCAAAAATTAGAGTAAATAAGTTTAGTGAAATAAAAGAGTTATGGGAATTATTAAATAGAAAATATTTTATATCTTATCAAGATATTAATCCAGAAGAGATTATGCTTGGAGTATTACAAATATTAAATAGTGGAGTTCAAGGTACTTCTGTTCTAACATCTCATGAGAATACATTAATAAATGATAACGGGGTTATTACATTAAGCGAGGAATCTGGCAGAGAATATGAAGTGAAAAAAGATTTTATTGCTTATAATTTCTTTTTAGATAAAGTATATAAAAGTACCAATATTCCTATTAATATAATTCATGAGGCTTTAGTTGAATACAATAAAAAAGTAACTGTTAAAGATGAGTTTTTTAATACTAATACATTAGCTATACTAATTAGTAAAATAAATGAATGGAAATATAAAATGCTTTTTGGAAAATTTAAATATATATCTACAAGTTTAACAGGTGAAGAAACTTCTTTGACCGATATAGATGGCAATCCAAAGGTCGAAGTTGAAGGAAATTTGGGGATTTCATATTCTAATAAAAAACCAAGCGATGATTATTTGTATGATATATGTTTATATGATTCAGAGCTTGAAAAGAAGAATATTACTACTGATAATGATGAAATTATAGTGTTTGGAAAAATACCTGCTAGAAGTATAAGAATTCCTTTAATTGGTGGAGGTACATATAGTCCTGATTTTATGTATGTTGTTAAGAGAGATAATGATATAAAAGAAGTAAATTTAGTTATTGAAACAAAGGATTATGACACATTCGAAAAGATACCTTCTGATCAACAATTTGAAATAAACTGTGCAGAGGAATTTTTTAATAAGCTTAAGGAAGATAATTATAATGTTCAATATAAAGTTCAATTAAGAAACTCGCAAATGTTAGATATTATAAAAAATCTTTCACAATTATAGGAGAAATTATGGCTAAGTTTGAAGTAAATAATGTTAGTGTCAGTACATTGTTAGGATATGTTAGTGATGGAACAATTGCAATTCCTGAAATACAAAGACCTTTTGTGTGGGATACTACTAAAGTTAGAGATTTGATAGATTCTCTTTATAAGGAATTTCCAGTAGGATATATAATTACTTGGAAAAGTCCTGATGTAAAGTTAAAAGATGGAACTGCATCTGAAGGTAAGCAAATATTAATAGATGGACAACAAAGAATTACAGCATTGACTGCTGCTTTACTTGGAAAAGAAGTTTTAGATAGTGATTATAAAAAGAAAAAAATTAAAATTGCTTTTAATATAAGAACTGAAGAATTTCAGACTTGCAATCCAGCAATAGAAAAACAAGAAGATTGGATTCCTGATATTTCTGAATTTATGAAAAATGGAAATATAAATTTATTTGAATATATAAATAATTATGCAAATAAGTTTGAAATTGATCCTAATATTGTTAACGAAAGAATTAATAAATTACAATCTATAAAAAATATATCAATAGGTAGAATTGAACTTGGTTCTATGCTTGATATTGAAACTGTTACAGAAATATTCGTTAGAATAAATTCTGCCGGTGTGGTCTTATCTCAAGCAGATTTTGCGATGAGTAAGATAAGTGTCAATGAAAAATATGAAGGAAACGATATTAGAAAGACTATTGATTATTTTTGTCATTTTGCTAAAACACCTGTTGATTTTGATAATATAAAAAATAATGATTTAGCTTTTAGTTCAAAGGACATTTTCAATAAAATCACTTGGATAAAAGATAAGAATGAAGATTTATATTTACCAAGTTATGTAGATGTATTAAGAGTTGCTTTTACTTATAAGTTTAAAAGAGGTAAATTACAGGATTTAGTTTCATTATTATCTGGTCGTGATTTTGAAACAAGAGAATATAGAGAAGATATAGTAGAAGATAGTTATTACAAATTATATGATGGAGTAAAATCTTTTGTTAGTCAAACTAATTTTGAAAGATATGTAATGATTTTAAAATCAGCTGGAATAATAGATGATTCATTAGTAAGATCTAAAAACGTACTAAATTTTGGATATATTTTATTTTTACTGTTAAGAGAAAGGAATATAGCTTCAAATATTATTGAAAGACTTGTTAAGAGATGGGTAATTATGTCTATAATTACACAAAGATACACTTCATCTCCAGAATCACAATTTGATTTAGATATTAGAAGATTAAATGAAGCAGAAGATTTAGTTCAATATATTAATGAAGAATTAGAAAGACGTTTAGGTGATGCTTTCTGGAATAGTATTTTAATCGAAAACTTTAATACTCCTGTAGCAAGTTCTCCTTATTGGAAAACATATCTAATCGCCCAAATATCTTTAAATGATAATGCATTCTTATCTAAAGATATGAAAGTAAGAACTTTAGTAGAAGGCAGAGGAGATGTACATCACATATTCCCTAAAGACTATCTACAGAAGAACGGTAAGAATAATAAGAGTATTTATAATCAAATTGCTAATTTTGCATTAATACAAACAGAAATAAATTTACAAATAACAAATAAAGCACCAAATGCTTATATGTTAGAGATAAATGAACAATGTAAAAATGGTGAAGCTACTATTGGATCAATTATTGATAAAGAATTGTTAAATCAGAATTTGAAAATCAATTGCATACCAGATGGATTTGAAAATATGACAGTTAATGATTTTGATGAATTCTTAAAACAACGTAGAATATTGATGGCTAATAAGATTAAAGAATACTATTATTCTTTATAGATTATTTTAGGAGGGTAGAGGTAAATGGATATATTAAAATTTTTATCAAAATATAAAATAACAATAGGTTTAGATAATATAGTAGTCCTATTGCCGATAATTATTTTATGTATTTTATGTATTGTAAAGATAATAAAAAAAATAAAAAAGGTTAAAAGTATAAGTGTTTCACAAATATGTATAAAAGGTGTAACAATAGATATTGGATGCAATAAGGAAGTAAAGCAAATTGCACATAAAGCATGGACAGAATTAATTACTCGAAAATTAGCACTTCCTTTTGATCCGGAAAATGATGTAATTGCTGAGGTTTATGATTCTTGGTATTCAATATATAATCAATTTAGAACTATTATTAAAGAATTAGCTGGAAACAATGATAAAGAAGTGAATAAATTGGTCAATCTATTAATAGAGGTATTAAATACGGATTTAAGAAATCATTTAACCAAATATCAAGCAAGATTCAGAAAATGGTACGAAAAAGAACTTGAAAAAAATACTGATGAAGATCCACAAGAAATACAAAAAAGATATCCAAAATATAATGAAATCATTGATGACATTAAAAAAGTTAACGTAAAGATTGTTGATTTAACAATGAAATTAGATGAGATAAGGAGTAAATAATATGCAACATAAAGTTTTTATATCATATCATCATAAAGATGATTATGAGGTGTGTAATTTTGTAACAAAGTATTCTAATTCTTACGAGAATACATTTATTAAAAGAATTGTTGGTAATGAATATGGAACCGAAATTAATAGTAACAATCCAGAATATACTATGCGTGTTATAAGGGAAAACTATTTAACTGATTCTACGGTTACTATTGTTATGATTGGAAAAGAAACTTATAAAAGAAAATATGTAGATTGGGAGATAGCTTCTACATTAAGAAATGATCAAAATAATAAAAGAAGTGGACTAGCAGGAATTTTTTTGCCAGGATGTAATCAATTTAATACTCCTATTCCTGATAGGTTGTTAGATAATGTAAAATCAGGTTATGCAAAATTATATAATTATCCAACAAATTCATATCAATTATCTCAGATAATAGAAGAAGCTTTTAATAATAGAATACTTAAATCAAATAATATTGATAATTCTAGAAAATTGAAAGAATATAATCAATTATAAGATTGTATAATATTATTTAAAAAAATGAGCAGCTGACGAGTATTTATAAACATCAATTGCTCATAAAATTGTGTTAATAATTACATTTTAAATTTAATAAACTCAATGTGAGTTATATGCCGATTCTATAGGGAATCCGTTGATTCTCTTTTTTTATTGCATTTATTCATATTCTATATTAATAGTTATTGATTGTTTTATATTATTATTTTTTATGAAATCATCTAATTTCATGTTATATATTTTAGGCAGTCTTAAATGATTATATTTAGGATCATTAATGTTTGGTTCATATATAATTCCTTTTTTCATTTGATAAATATATAATTTAAAATTATTGTTTGATTCATATGCATGATATGTATATCCTCCTTCGGAAGCTTCGTTATAAGTATTAATTTCTCCGTCACTTGGTACAATTTGTGGTTTCTCTACAGTGCTATTAATGCATTCTGGATACATAAATTTATTGTGATGTTCAATGCATTCTACTATATATCCTCCAACTGTTAAATCTGTATTTGATTTTACTGCTTTATCGAATGCTTTAAAGTCTATATCTTTTTCAATATCATCTATTGTTATAGGTGGAAATTCATTATAATTAATTCTATTTTTATCTTCTTCTATAAGTACACTATATGAATCTTCAATTTGATTTCTAAATAATTTATCATGTCTTATGTTTTGAAATATATTAAAACAATTGTATGAACCTAGCCATGAAGTTTCTACTTTTGATATAATTCCGTTTTTAATTTCTAATAATTCTTTATTTGTATCAATTTTTGCTATTATAAAATCAGTCCTTTTATTATTATGTAAATGAATGTTTAAAGCTTGATGTGATATTAAATTAATATCATTAATTTTTTGAGTATCTACATATTTTAATAATTCATTGAAGTCTTCTAAAACACCAGCAGATGCAATACAAATATTTTCGTTGATTATTACATTTTTTATTACTCCAAATTTTTTTAAATCATTATATACTTTTTCTCCAATTCTAATTTTAAGTCGATCAGAGTCATCGTCCGAAATAGTTGTTTTTGAATCAGCTAATATATAGAATTTATTTTTTAATTTTCTGGCATATACAAAACTCATTTAAATCACCTAATAGTATTATACCACTATATAACACTGTAATTTGAAATATTGGTACCATATCTATATATAATGTCATATTGTCATTAAATAATAAAAAAAGGAATATCTGATAAGTATTTCTACCCATCAGCTACCCATCAAATTGTGCTAAATTTCTCATTTTTTAGTTAAATTTTGTTAAACTTAAAATGAATTGTATGTCGATATTACGGGGATTTTTAATAATCCTCTTTTTTTACTAAATTGCCCCCTGAAGGAGCCTTATGGCTCCGCTTTTTGTTTATATTTAATTAAGTTAGCAATATATTTTAATACTAGTAGTGATTATTTAATTGGACTTACTGATGGGAAGATGTCATATAAAAGGTTAGTAAGATTAGATAAATAAAATTAATATATCGAATAATTAAGTAGTAGGTTGTAATCTACTATTTTTATTTTACATTTAATGATATAATTATCTAAACAATAATTAATTTGTAGTATCGGAGGATATAATGAAAAAGGCAATAGTTGGATTTTTAATAATAGCTATAGTTTTAGGAATAACAGGTTGTAGTTCAAAAAATAATTTTAATATCGAATATGAAAATCAAAATGAATGTAATAAACCTAAATTGCTCTTATCAAACGATGGTAGAAACATTTATACTTATTGCATTGAAAATATAACTATTGAAATGAAAGATAGAAAAGCTGAATTAAAAAGTTATATTGAAGATAATAGCAATGCTATAAACGAAATAATAAACACATTAAAATTAGAAGACACTTTAATGGATGGTGGTACTCAAATTTATAAAGGAGATATAACTTTAATCAAATGTAATACATTAGATGGTAATAAAGATATTTATATTGGAAACGATAATATGAAGTTTAAACAAAACTTTTGTAAGAATAACAATTATACTTTTATAAGGACTTATACGGTAAAAGATATATCAAAATATACTGAACAACAATATGATGATGGGAATCAAGTTTCTTATGGAAATTCTTTTAAGGTAGAATTAAATGAATTCCAAGGTGAAACAAAAACAGTTATCATAAATAACTTATGGGATATAACATTAGAAAAAAATAAAACTTATGAATTTGAGTTTATGATTAATGAAGATGTAACTAATGTAAAAGATGAAATAGAAGATATTTTTAAAAATTCAACTATTGTAGGTGTTAAAGAAACGACTAAAACAGGTTTAGAACAAATACAAGAGCCAATGATCAAACAATAATTATAAATTAGGAGGAATGAATATGAAAAAGGAAAAAATTATATCAATTATTTTAAAAGTTATTGCAGTAATCATTATTTTAATTGGTATAGGAGTATTTTTTGAGTACAGATTATGGCAAGAATCAATTTATGATTTCTATGTATATTTAAAGATTTTTGTCCCAATTTTGATATTAGGTTTTTCTAGCACTTTGTGGGGCATTGCCACTTTACTAAATAAATCAAAAAAGTAGTCTGTATTTGAAAGGGAGTGAATAAAATATGAAAAAATTATTTTTATGTTTGTTAAGTGTAAGTTTATTAATTGGCATAACAGGATGCGGTACTAGTGCTTCATTAAAAGGTAAATGGATAGCAACAACTGAAAATCAAAATATATATCAAATTGATGAAGATGGCGATGAATTAGGTGGTAAAGAAGATTACATATTAGAATGTGATGGTAATGGCAATTATACATTGACTTTAGAAAATAACCAAACAGAAAAAGGAACTTATACTATAGACAATCGCTGTGTACTAGTTTGTAAGGGGTGAATAGTTATAGTCGGCATATACTTTA
>CAMMQC010000011.1 GCA_946498975.1 uncultured Mycoplasmatota bacterium | reverse complement strand
ACATAAACTTGTGTTTGAAAATACCTTTACCCCCTATAATCTAGTACACAGCGTATTGAATTATATTAGAAAAATACATTAAATCATAATTTTTTGCCAATGCTAGTTCTTTAATATCTTTATTTATAAAAGTTATTTTAATATTTTTAGAAACTTCTTTAAGTTTTTCAAAGTTATCATCATCTAAATATGATACTGTATGTTCTAAAGTATCTCTAAAATATTCATCACTAGTAAATAATTTAGCACCTTCTCTAATAGATAAAAATTTATGCTTACTATATAGATTAGCCCAAAACTTATAACTATTTCCTTTTAAATTAGGTGCAATTTTATCAAATATTCTTATATCAAAAGGTTTTATTAAACGATTCACAAATATAGTATAATTATCAGTGCCACGATAACAAAAATAATCTAAATATTCTTCTTTAGTTAGATTAGCATCAAGTGCTGCTTTTTTAAGATAAAAAAGATATTCTGTTAAAGGATTAATATCAAAAGCAGTAACACTACTCGCTCCTCTTAAATACATATCAAAAACTTGATCAGATGAACCTAAAACACTAAGACAATCTTTATCTTTAAAATTAAAATGACTAAACATTCCATTAATATTTTCTGTAGTAAATGGATATATCATATCAAAGATATCATCATTTTCTCTAAAAAATGATGGTATTTTTATCAAATAATTAGCTCTTTTAATATCATCTTTTATTTTAGACATATAATCAACTCCGTGCTAGTTATAATATCACTAATATATCTAAAAGTAAAGTGTCATAAATAATTATATTTTACCAGTTTTTACCAATTAATATCAAAAGAAAAACTAGTATTGGAAATGCCCAAATCTAGCTTTCTCTTCATAACAGATATTTAATAAATCTAAATCTTTAATAATGTTTTTAGGAGTACACTCAATATATAAAGTTTCATCTGGTTTGATATAACCTTTATCACTATCTATATATATTGATAGAGGTTTATCTATACCAATAGCATAACTAATAACCACTTCACACCAAGATAAGTTATATTTTTTTAGATAATCTTTAGCGATTAATCTTGCTTTATAAGCAGCACTTCTATCTACTTTAGTAGGATCTTTTCCAGAAAAAGCACCTCCTCCTACTCTTGCAAATGATTGATATGAATCAACTACTATCTTTCTTCCTGTAAGACCAGAATCTCCTTCAAATCCACCTATTTCAAATTTTCCTGTAGGATTAATTAAAAACTCTTCTATTTCAATATCATAATCTTTACATATATTAATACATGCCTCTTTTATTAAATTATCTGTATAGTCACGATGTTCTTCATCATTTTGATAAGAAATAGTAAAATATTTAATCTTTTTTAATTTCATATTATCATCATAATAACCTGTAATCTCTGCTTTACCATCACTTTTTAGATAAGAACAAGTTTGTCTTTCTTTATCATACCATTTACTAAATCTTTGTAATATTACCATAGCAGTAGGAAGTAGTTCTTTAGTATCGTTAACTGCATAACCAAACATCATCCCTTGATCCCCTGCTCCACCTACTTCATCATTAGTACCCATAGCAATATCAGGACTTTGCTTACCTAAATTATTAATTATTTCATAATTAGTATCATAACCAACACTAGCTAAAACTCTTTTAACAACACTTTCTATATCAACATCTCTTTTACTAGTAACTTCTCCTGTTATAAAGATTTTACCTTTACCACCCATTACTTCTATACCACATCTAGAATGTTTATCTTCTTTTAAATATGCATCAAGTAAAGCATCACTAATTTGATCACATACTTTATCAGGATGACCCCTAAATACTATTTCATTTGTATATAATCTCATAACATCACAACCTTCTAATAATAGTATAGCATCGATAACTAAAATGGAAACTATCAATTTAGTTTAATGTTATTCTTATCTAACCATTCCTCTATTATAGACTGATAATAGAAAGAAGAAACATTCATATATTCATCTTGTAAATCATATTTTTTTAAAACATCATTAAACTTATCAATATAATTATGATTTCTTAAAGTATCAAATAACTCTTTTCTTATTTTTGTATCAATAATACAATTCTTAACATAGAATCTCATTATTTCAATATGATTAATTTCTTCATATGAAGGTAATTCATAAATATTAAGTTCTTCATAGCTAGGAAATATTAAATTATTTTTCTCTTCCAAAGTCATTTTATCAAAGTCTTTAATCTGTCTTTCTATATATTTGTGTGGATTAACTATCTCCATAGTATCTATTTTTAAATAATATGTCCTACCTTTTCTAATTGTTCTTAAAAAATCTACTAAATTAATTTTTTTCATATTTATTACTCAACTTCATAGCCATTCTTAATCGCTAAAATTCGTCCTTTTAATAATTCATTATCACTGTCTATATCATAATTTCTATAATCATATATATCTTCTTTCTCATATCCAGGAGTAAAATAATATTCAGAATATCCTAATTTATCAGTCTCTTCTACTATTTTTTTTAAATCAAAATCACTCATATCATCAAGCATACTTAATCCTTCTCCTTTAGATACAAAAGGATACATAACAACATCAAACATATTTATCCTTTTTGAACCTAGAAATATTATATGAAAAGTTGTAGTTGATCCATAATCATATTCCATTTCTAAAGTATCTTTCTCTTTTAATTTTAAATCACTTAATTTAGTCTTAGTTGCATCAATAATTTTTTCATCATCAAAAGGAAATTCATCATCAACTATACAATCATAACGCATTTTTTTATACTTTATATTATATAAATGATATGCTAGTGAATTAAAAGATGCAAGTATAGTATAAGCTAAATCTGCTACCGTCATTCTATCATGTATCTCTATTTCTCTCCATATTTTATCTTCTAACCCATCAATTCCTACTCTAAAAGTTAATATTTTATCCATCATAAACACCTCTATAATATTTTATTTAAGCATTCTTCCCACAACATTTTTTATACTTCTTTCCACTCCCACAAGGACAAGGATCATTTCTACCTACTTTTTTCTCTTTAGGCATAGAATTAACTTCTTTTTTAGTATAACCGTTAAAAGCCCATATAGGTATATCATTCTTAGATTTATTTATTATATTATTTATATTCTTATAGTCTGTATTACTAGCTTTAATCTTATAATCTTCAAAAATAGGAATTAAAATATCAGGTACATAACAATTCATATTTATTAGCGTTATAAGATACATACCAATTTCTCTCGCATTATCTTCATTTTTACATAGTTTATTTATATAACTACGTAGTTCACTCTCTAAAGTATTCAAAGAATCAAGTTCATAATAACTATCAAAATCAACCTTTTTATACTTTTTAAAGTTCTTCTTACTAGGTAATAAAAATTTATCTATTACTTCATCAGTTTCTTCTAAAACACAATAATAATTGTCTATACAGTACATATCTAAAGTTTTAATAACTGTATCTAATTCATCAATTGTATATTCTAAATCATGATTTTCTTGAAGTAATCTTTGTAATATCTTTTTTTCAATAATACCATTATAAAGCATATATAAATTTATTATTTCTCTATCATTCAAACCATTAAATCCATAATCATCACTTAAATCAAAATTATTAATTACATCTTTTATCTCATCAGGTATAATTACTTTAAAATTATCTTTATCTTTATATAGATAAGCATAACCATTTATAATAAAACTAGTAACTGTCGCATTTCCATTATATTCTTTACCATCTAATGCTAATAATTCAATCATATCATCATCATTATCTATAGTTAAATATCCTTCATTACAAAAATCATCTACTATTATCTCATCTAAGGAAGAAACATCACCAATATTATATGTATCTTTAAATTCTTCTTTAGCATTATCTGTTAATTGTTTTAAGCATGACTTTATACTACTATTATTAGGTTTTTCTTTTAAGACTAAATTAAGGGCTAAAATCTCATCTTGTGTATTCCCACCATTTTCCCAATATCTTAAATCATCATAGTAATCAATTAGTATATCATCTAATCTACTACTATCTTTCTTACTTAAACCTACTTCACTTACAAAATCATCTAAAATATCATCAAGACTTCTTTCTTTTAAAAGTACTTTTGATATTATTAAAGATAATGTTTCTTTATAAGGCTTTTTTATAATTTTACTAACTTCTTCTATTAGCATAAGGATACTCATCATATATGTTACTATATCATCCAAATCTCTTCTAATATAAACTCTATCATCAATAGATTCTTCATACAAATTTTTATAAGGAGTATCAGTAAGCCAAAAATATTCTTTATTATTAATTTTTTTAATACTTACAGCGGTATCTATTTCTTCTAATAACTCATCCTTAGTAAAGTATCCATAAAAGTCATCTTCATAATGATTATATACTAAATCAGTTGGTACTAATCCATTACTAAAGAACAAAGCCATTATTCTTGTTAATATTTCTCCTTTTAAGGAATTTCCTTTTATAGTAGAATCTACTTCCTTTAAATATATCTTTTTTAAATCTGTTGGTAATAAATATTTAACTTCAGTTTTATCATAATATGAATAACAAAAACCACTATATAAGAAAAGCTCTGACATATTAGTAACATCTTCATTATTAGATAATTTATCTAAAATAACATATTGCTTATAAGAAGCATTTCTTATTATTTCTTTATAACTTTCTATAATATTTTTTTCTAAATATTCTATTTTACTATTAAGACTCTTTTTAAAAAAGGAATCTTCATCATCATAATAAACAGACGCTATTACATCAATTTGTTCTTCATCTAAAGCCTTTAAAAAGTCTTTTAAATCTCCATCTACTTTATTTTCTAACATTAAATCTGAAGAGTCATACTCTTCTCCAACCTTTTCAATATTTGGTAATATTTCACTTAAATCAAAATTTTTTTCCATAATCTTTTCTTCTCCTTTACTTCTTACATTTATTATATCTCACAATTTAATATTATTAAACTATTCATTTATTCAAAACACTAAATTCATTATTAGAATACCCATTATATATCCATATAGGAAAATCATCTTTAAACGAATTAATAATACCTACTAACTCTTTAAACATAGCTTCTTTGATTTTAATATTATTTGCATAAAAGAAATATCTTAAAAAAGCTTCAAATGGTTCATTAATACCAAGTAAAATCATAACAGAGGTAAACAATTCCATAAAATTCTCTTCAGATATTTTTATTTTACTAAAGAAATTATCAAATTTTAAAGAAAAAGTATCTAACATAGTAAAATAATTTAAATCAGCATTAGTTATAACTTTATATTTATTTAAAGCTCTTTTAAAAGGAATTATTTTCTCATGAGCCATATCTGGAGTTAAAAAAGGTAAATAATAACAATCATCAATAGTATATATATTAAAATGTTCTACTATTTTATCCATTTCACTAATAGTATAATCTAAATTATGATTTACTTTAAGCATTTCTTGTAATCTTTTCTTTTCTATAACTCCATTAAAAAATACGTATAAATTAACATAATCATCATCAGTTAAAACTTCATCATCAAGATAAGTATAGATATTATTCTCTATTTCCTCTTTTATATCTAAAGGAACTATTACTTTAAGTTTATTTTTATCTTTATAAAGAAAGCAATAGGTATCAGAAATAAATTCTGTAACATCTTCATTATAATCATATTCTTTATTTTGATATTTTAAAATAGTATCAAGTGATTCAAATTCATAATAATGATTATGTAAACGATTTACGATATTAGAAAAGAGTATATCACGTAAGCCCAAAGTATCTTTAACCTCAAATTCTTCTATAAGTTCTTTTAACTTTTCTTCATCTAATTTTTCAAGACATGATAACAATGTAAATTCTTTAGGCTTTTTAGAAAGTATATTTTTATCTATATTATTTTCTTTTATATTTTTACCACCATACTCCCAATATCTTATAAGACATTGATATTCAAAAAGTATTTTTATCACTTTGGAAAATGTTTTTTTAGATAATTTATATTTTTCAGTAAAGGCATCACCTATCTCATTTAAATTACGTTTTTTTGATAATAAAAGAGGTATTGCAAAGTCATAAAAATCATCTGTATTCACATTACTCTTTTCTACTAAATTATAAAGATCTACAAATAAAGGAGTTATTGCAACCATATAATCATTATAATTATAGAAATCTCTTTTAACATAATCTCTTTTTTCTATTCCATCAGCATAACTATCAAGATATGGTATTTCTTCATTCCATAAGTATTCTTTTCTATTAATTTTTTTAATAATAAAATTATGTTCTAAAAGTTCTTCCTTACTAAAACTATTTTTATCTTTAAAACTTAATAATATATCTTTAGGTATAAGCCCATAATTAAAGAAAAGATTCATTAAAAATGTATATTTATCAAGTAAATCTTCTTCTTTTAATTCTAAAGCTTTATCTAAGTATACAAGAAGTAAATCATCTGGTATTAAGTATTTTAGTTTATTACGTACTTTATAAGCATAGATGAATCCTGCTATAAGTAGAATAGGTTCAACTTCACCAAGTCCTCTATTATAGAAAACTTCATCCAAAGTATTTGTTATTTTAGAATCATTAGCTTCAATAACTCTAACAAATGCTTTTTTTATCTTTTCATCTAATAAAGAAAATTTTTCTTCATCTTGAAGTTTTATTTCTTTATCACTTAAATATACCCTTTCTAAAATATTAAGTTGTTCTTCATTAAGACTTCTTAATATATCTATCAAATTACCCTTTATTTTCTTTTTTAAAACTAATTTTTCAAGTGTATAAGCATCTGCTACTTTTAAAAGCTTTTTTTGAAATTTTTTAAACTCTTTATTATTCATATCTTCTCCTCACATAGCAATTACTAAGATTTCATTTCATGGCTATTATTCTATCATATGTTCTAGTTAATGTATAGATTTATTTTTAATAAATTAGAAAAAAGTTAACAAATTAATGCTAACTTTACTTACCACAACATTTTTTATATTTCTTACCACTTCCACATGGACAAGGATCATTTCTACCTACTTTTTTCTCTTTAGGCATAGAATTAACTTCATTTTTAGTATAACCATTATAAGTCCACATAGGAATATCATTTCTATATTTATTAATGATATTTGTAATATTATTATACTGATTATTTGTTAAGTTTAAACCATTTCTCTTACAAGTGTATATAAAATCATCTTTATTATAAGCATTAGTACATATCATAAAGATTATTGTACCAATACAATAAGACTGTTTAACTTCATTAACATTAATACTAGTAAAATAATTTTCTAATTCTTGTTTTAAAGCATATATAAACTCTACATTTAAATTAAGTGTTTCATCTAATTTCTTATATTTACCAAAAGACTTCTTAATAGATAGTATACCTTGATCTACTAATTCAGTTAAATCTCTATCAGTACAATAATAATTATTAAAAACATAAAACTCACTATTATTAACTACATCATCTAACTCATCAATAGAAAAATCCAAATTATTATTTTTTAAAAGTAATTCTTTTAATACGTTTTTATCTATAACACCATTTATTGCAATATAACTTAGTATAAGAGGACTATCAGGATTACCTATATTATTTAAGTTTATTACTCCACCCATAGCCTCTTCTAACAGACCTATTACTTCTCTTGGTAAATAAACTTTTATTTTATTATCTTCTTTATATAAGAAAATTAATCCATTTAATACTCCATTTGTAAGGAAACTATTCATCTCAAACTCTTTAAAGTTATAACTTAATAGATCAACTACTAAATCATTTTCTTCTAATTCTTTAAGATAAAAATCTTTAAAATAAGTTAATAAAATATCTTCAAGCTCCGCTTTACTATCAAAAGAATAGTTATCACTTAAATACTCTATTGCATCACTAGATAGTAGGTTTAAAAGACTAGTATAACTGTCATTTTTAGGTTCCTTATCTAAAATGAATAAATCTAAGGCCTTTTCATCTATGGTTTTACCACCATATCCCCAAAATCTTATATTAGGAAAAATTTCATAAAGAATATTACTTATTTCTTCAAGTTTTTTATTATCTAACTTATAATATTCTTTCATTTCATCAAGTATATCAGATACTTCTTTAGGTTTATCCAACACCATTATTGCTAATTCATAAGTAATTGCTAATTTACCTGTTATAACTTCACTTATTTCTTCTAAGGCATCTCTAATTTCATCATAGTACTTTGTATAATCATCATAACTTCTTTTGAAATAAATAATATCTTTAAAGTTTTCTTCATCAATTTCTAAATCACAGTATTTATCTAATAGATAAGTTTCTCCATTTATCTTATAAAATTTAAAATCTTCTTTTAAATTATCTTCTAGTTCGTTCTTAGTTATTAAATTATAAAAATTATCATCATAAAAACTTAATAATATGCTTTCTTTTACTATTGCAAAATTCATGAATAAAACATGACCTAGTTTTTTTACTTCTTCTATAAATAATTTTTTCTTATCTTCAAGACCAAACTTTTCTTCATACATTTTTTTAATATCTAAAGGAATAGATACTTCATCATTTTTACTTAAGAAAGCAAGACCTAACAGTACATATTGATGCCCAAAACTATCTATTTCCTTATTATTTATCATCTTATCAAATGAAATAACATTAAAAAATGAAAGCTTATAAAATATTTTATTAAAGTTTTCTTTTATAGCATTATCCAATAGTTTTATTTTTTCACCCTTACTCTTATTCTTTAGTTTGTCATCATCAAGATATAAATAAATTAAATCATTTAGTTTATCATCGTCATATTCTTTTAAATAGTTGATTAAATTTCCTTTTGTACTATTAGATATATAATAATCATCTGGATAATATTTTTCTAATAGTTCCCTTATTTTATCATAAAACTTCATATTTTTACTTCTCCTTTACTTTAATTTTAATAAATCCTTCTATAGATAACAAGTTATTTTCTTGATAACCGCACTTTTTATTTTCTAGTAATAATCTTTTCACTTCCTGCAACTCTTTTGACTTTATGAGTTCTAGTTTATGTAATCTGTTATTACTTAAAGAAACATTTGGTTTAGTATTAAAGTAACTTTTCCCATCATAAAGAAATAATTTAATATTACTATATTTATTATTTAGTTTATCTGCTATTAATAATCCTTCGGGATCATAATCTCCATTATAATAAAGAGTTGTATCACTAGTAATATTTTCTAATAATTTATAAAAAGCAAGGTTAGGTATACCTGATGTTATTATAATAGAAATATCTAAATCTTTATTCTTTAAATAATTTAAAATAGAAGGATTTTCAAAGATAAATATTTTATTACTCTTACCAGTTATATTATTTATTTTAGAAATATTATCAATATTTAGATTTAAAACATCAAAAGGCATTTCTTTATCATAAACTAGGTTATATGTAATAACATAGTTACTAAGAGAATCTATATAGACATTTATCTTTTCTAATAGTTTAGTCTTATCTAAATTAGTATTAGGTGTATCTTCTCCTAGAATATTACTTAATATTCTATAAAAAAGGTTACTACTCTTAGCATTATAATCTAAATAATGAGGATTAGAGGTTATTGAAGCATAAATTGGTAAATAGGTTATCTTATCTGGAATATTACTTAAGAGTTTATCTATCCTAAGTAATTCTTCTTTTAAAGCTCTTTTATTTTGTTTATATTTACTTTTTATATTACGCATAGTACTAAAGTTTTTATTTACATTTCTTTCAAAAAATTCTTTTAGTTTCTCACTTTTAAACTCTAAAAGTAAATCTTCTATAAATGAAACAAACTCTTCATGAAATTTTCTCTTCTTTAAGGTATTAGTAAGATAAGAAAAATCATCATAGGTATTATAGAAGTAATCAGTAAACTCAAAGTCTTGAAATTTGCTTTTATCAAGTACTTTATTAAATTCACTTATCTTTATTTTATAAGTCTTACCTTCTTCAAATTTTCTAGCAAAGAAATCTGTTAGACCAACTGCTTCTTCATAAGTTATATTATCAAGAGTAATAATTCCTGTTACCCTACCATAACTTTGATACTTCTCTTTAGCTTTTACCATAAACCTTTCAAAACCTTTATTATTCTTAAAATAATCTAAATAATCCATCTATTCCACACTTTCTCTAACTAATCCATTCCAACGATATCTTTTAATACTTACAGTATCTGCTGTTAAAGGTTTAATAAGTTCACATATTGAAATATCTTTTATTTCTTTATAATCACACCACAAAGCTTGACTTGTTAAGACATAATCTAAATCAAAACTAGAAAGGATTGCAAACATTTCTTCAATATTAACTTCATCAACACCTGCAAAGGCTTCATCTAAAGCAATTAATCTAGGAGATGAAGGGGCTGCACTATCTAATTTAGCATAGATACTTGCAAATAAAGGCACATACATAGTCTTAGCTTTCTCTCCTCCACTAAAGACAGAAAATATCTTATCAGTTAATTCTCGTTTTTGATTACCATCTTTTTTATAAAAGAGTTTAAAAGTAAACCAATTACGATAATCTAAGATATTAAAAATCATTTGGAAGTACGTTATATTATTAGTAAGCATAGACTCTTCTTCTCTTTTTATCTTAGATCTAAAATGCTTAATTAATCTATTAGTATCTTCAGGCTTTATAAAATTACTTGGCATCATAAATATCTCTACTAAATCTTTAGTATCCATCTCATCAAGAGCCTCTCCACTTTTAGGTTTCCAATCCAAGTAAAAAGATAAATTACTATTTTGTTGTTTTATTTCCATAATATTATTAATCTTTTTAACCCAATCTCTTGCTTCTATTATTTTCTCTTTAATCTTAGTCCCAATAGTTCTAAGTAAAATATCTTCAAACAAATGTCTATCTTGTTCATTAAGATAAATCTTATCTGCCTCATAACTTTCTAATAAAGCATTAGAAAGTTCATAGATATTTAACTTCTTACCTTGATAACTAGTTAAAACATCTTGTCTTTTCGCATCGTTATATATGTTAATAACTCTTGTTTTATCAGATACTTTATCACTATAATGATTAATTAAATTATCTCTTTCATTAAATAAAACTACATCTTGAATATTATACTCTAATAATTCCTGACGATATTCATTAAAAGAACGGTAATAGTTCATAGTAACATCTTTCAAATCTTTAGTTTTAGCATCATTATTTCTTAAAAAGTTCTTAATAGTTTTAAAGTCTACTTCTAAATCTTTAACAACATAACCTAAATCTAGTTCTTCTTTTAAAATATTAGATAGTATTTCTAAAAAAATCTCTTCTTCTTTTTTCTGTTCTTCTAAAGACTTAAGTTGTTCTTCTTCTCCTTTAAAGCTCTGTTCTAAAACACCTAATCTCTTTGATAAATTAGCACTCTTAAAAGGATAATCTTCAATAGTCTTTACAATTTTCTCTATTTTTTTACTAAGTTCAAGATACTCTTTAGTATTAAGAATCTTTAAAATAGTATTAAGTTCTATTTCTCGTTTTTTCTTATCATTAACTAAACTAGATATAGTAGCATACACTTCATCATGATTAGTAGTTAAATCATCTAATCTTTCTTTATTAGTCATTAATAATTCCTTTTTCTGATTTAATTTATCATAAAGAGCATTTAACTCTTTAGTAGTATCTAAAATATCTCTAATTACAACACTAGCTTTCTCATAAGTTACAAGGTTAAGAGGAATATTACTTCGATATTTCTCTAATTCTTTAATAACCTCTTCAATTTGTTGTTGATACTTTCTAATTTCTTCTTCAAGTTCCTTTTCTTTATTATTAATAAAATCAAGTTCTAAATCTGTTTCTTTAATCTTAGCTGTAATTTCTTCTAATATTCTATTACTAGGAAATAATTTACTTTCATTATTTAAAGTATTTATAGAAGTATCTAATGTATCTAATTCAAGTTCTTTTTTTCTAATAACTTCTTTAATAGCATTAATCTTCTCTTCCTCTTCTTTTATAAGTAATTGATGTTCTTCTTTTCTTTTTAAAACTCCTATATATTTACTATTATAATCACCTTTAATATTACCTTTAATAAAGTCAAAGTTATAATTATTTTCATTAATACTAATAACATCACTATCACTAGTACTAATAGATTCTAATATTGAAGTAATAAACTCATTACTAAAAACTTCATTAGGATATGCTTTTAAATATTTAGTTAAGTTATCTTTCTTTTTACTACTTTTCTTAAAGTAAGAGATATTCATATTTTCTATCTTTCTTAAGTCTTCATCTCTAAATATCTTAGTATTTAAAATACCTGATGAATATAGCACTTCTTCTAATTTATTTTTAGTATCATCATCTATTCCTTCTTTAAATTCTACTACTTGATAAAGTGCAGCATAAGGAATATTTTCTTTATCTAAATAATCTATTGTCTTTCTAGTTAAATCATCTTCTTCTAGTTTTATCTCTTCCATTTCTAATAATTCTTTTAATAATAACTCTTCTTTACTTAACTTATCTTTCTCAGTTAAAAGTTCAGTCTTCTTAAAAGATACTTCTTCTAGTAATTTACTATACTTAATCTTATATATTTCTTCATACTTCTCTTTAGATTTTAAATAACCTTCACTACTATATTCATCTAAATAACTAGCAATTTCCTTCATATCATCACTTAATAAAATAAGAAATTTATTATTAGTTCTAATATTATTTAATGAAATAAAGAATAGTTCAAGTTCATTATCTAGTTCTTGATAAAAACCATCTCTTATCTTTTCTTTTTCTAAATAATCTGTTTTTAATTTTTCATATTCATTAGACTTAATATTTTGAGTCTCTAAAAGATTTCCTTTTCTTATAAGTAGTTCTTTAGTCTTTTCTATTTCCTCTTTCTTAAAATTTATCTTTTCGATAATATAACTAACTTGAGTTTTCTCTTTTATAAAAGGAATTAAGTCTTTTAATTCATCAAAACTAATCTCATCTCCTAAATCACTTAAGTTAGTGATTAAATTAGTTATTTCTTTATCAAGGTTAGTAATATCATCTTCATTATCGTTTATTAAAGAAGTTATCTCACTCATCTTCTGTTTCAAATTATCAATTACTTCTTCTTCTTTAACAAGTCTTTCTTTAAGTATCTCCAACTCATTATCAAGTTCTACTTTTCTTTTGCTTTTTTCTTCTAAATCAGTATTGTTTAAATGTTCTTTCTCCTCTTTAGCAGTATTAAATTCATCTAATAGTACTACCTCTTCTTCTTTTAGTCTAGTAATCTCTTCTTCTAAACTAGTAATAGCATTAGTTTTCTCAGTAATTTTAACCTTTATATTTTCAAGAGCTTGGTACTCTTTATAATAATTAGTCGCTTTAGCAAGTAATACTGCTTCATTATAATTTTTAAAGACTTTAGTAAAGTTAGAAAGAATATCAATGTTATTTTTTAACTCATTAATTTTTTCTTTAGTAGCATTTAAATTTTCAATAGTATCAGATAAAGGTCTTAAAGTCTCATCTGATAAAGGTGGTAAAACTTCATTTAATACTTCCATTAATTTAGTAGGCTTATACTCTTTAGATAATTTTGGACTCCTAATTTGTAAGATAATATTGATAAATTCATCAAAAGTTTCTATATTTCTAAATTTAAATAAATTATCATTAACTAACTTTTTATATTCTTTAGCAGTTTCTACTAAATTATTAGAAACACCTAAAGCACTTCTTAACTCTAATTTAGTTAAAGGCGTCTTAGTAAAACCATCTTTTGTTTTATATAAGAAGAAATCTTTTCCTACTCTTCTACCATCTTTTAAGATAAAACCAAAGAAGTCAGTAGGCTTACCCCTTCTCGCTCTAAGTCCCATACCAATAGTAATATATCTATCTTCTAAATTATTATAAAACTCCATATATAAATAACCAGTAGAATCATCTTTTTCATTATTTTCTCCAAGTAAATAATATTCTATATGTTTGTCAGTAGAACCAAAAGTATCTAATCTTTTAGGAGATTTATTACCATCTAATATTAAGGGAATAAATGATTGCATAGTAACAGACTTTCCTGATCCATTTTGTCCTCTAAGTAAAAGTTTACCATCATAAAAATTAAATACTTCATCATCATATAACCAAAAGTTTATAAGTCCCATTCTTGTAGGTTTAAACATCTTCTTCACCTCCAAATAAATCCATCTGTTTTGTATTATCTTTTATAAGTTTAGCATTAAATCTAGCGATAGTTGGTAATACTAAATAAGTATTATCCTCTTCTTTTAAGAAAGAATATTCTATCATATAATTTACTACTTCATCAAAGAATTTCTGTAAAGATAAATTAAGATACTGTTTACTTAAATACTCTTTATTATTAGTCTTAATGTCTTTAATAATCATTTCTAAACTTTCTTTTTTTATTCGTCCTATCTCTTTATCATCAAGAGATATTTCTTTATTTTTAATCATTTCATAAAGTTTAGTATTTATCATTAAAACTATATCTGTAATTTTCTTATTATTAGGAAAATTATCTTTAGAATTACTTGTTTCATATTCATAAAGAAAAGCCATATTCTTTGTAACTTCAATTTCGAAGTTTAAATTAGAAAACTCATTTTCTAAATAACCACGCATCTTCTTAATATAATCAATTTCTGCTTCTGTTAAGTTATAAGAAAAAACAGCAGGAGTAAATAAAAGATTACGATAAACTTTATATCTTCTAACATCACCTTTTTCTAAAGTTTGATATTTCCATTCATCATTTAAGAAATCATTAGTATCTTCTATTTCAAAAATATCGTTTGTAAATAATCGCATTACATAGTTAGCAAGACCTGTTACTTCATATAAAGCTTCAGCATTTTGATCATCTTTAAAGCTTATCTTTTCAGCATCTTTAACCTTTATTACTGATATTTCTGTTAAGAAATCTATTACCCTAACTAAACTTTGTCTATCACTTCTTAAATTCCAATCTGGTATTGTCTCAAGATTTAAGGTAACCGCGGTATTTTTAACATAATCTATTAGTGATGATAAAACAAAGACTTCACCTCTAGTTTTATCTTCTAAAAATAATAGAATTATACACAAAATGACATAGTCTTGTTTTGAAGTAAAGTTATCTATTCCTAGATTATCAACTCTACTACTAGGAATCTTTTCAAGTTTTACAAATCTATCATGAATAATTAATTTACTACCAAGAGTCTTAGTAACAAAGTCTTTAATAATATTTTGTTTTCTTTTAACGTCATAGTATAAGTCAGGATTATCTTCTTTTAAAATCCAAAAATTAGTTAAAAGTTCTCTTATTTCATTTTCAATTGATTCCATCATAACCCCCTTCAAAAATAATACTTAAACTAGGTAAAGTAAATATTCCATCATCACTAATAATTCTACAAGTAGTATTACTATCATTAAAGTTAACTTTATAGTTAAGTCCAAATAAAGGTTCTTTAAAATAATTAGTACTATTTCCTGCTTTACTTATTAGATTTAAAAGATATCCTCTTTCTTCTTTAGTTAATCTAACTTCATCTTTTAACTCTACTACTTTAGTTTGAACGAACTTCTTTAACATTTCTTTTTTTCTAGCTTCTTCTTTCTCATATAACTCTAATATTTCTTTTTTCTTACTAGTTTTATCTACTATAGTACTATGACGTTTTTCTGCTCTAACTTTTTTATCATTAGGTAATACTGATATTATTGTTGGCTTTACTTCATAAGAATTAACTAAAGAGTCAGTATCTTTTTTACTAATACCTTTAAAGTGTTTAACTCTATAAATTCCAAAGACAGCATTAGATAAATCTCTTACTTCAGTTAGATTAGTTTTTTTATCAAAAAGTTTACAAATATACTTATACTCTTCTTTACGTTTTATCATATTACCATGAAGTTCTATAAGACTACTAGCACATTTAGTAATTCTACTGATAAGATTACTAGTAACTTCTAAAAGTCTATCACCTTCACTCTTTTCTTTAGTATTAACAAACCATTTATAAATACTTCTCCATTTACCCAAATTAACTTGATTAAATTTCTGATAATTAAAGTCTAAAGCTATTTTAGGAATACCTCTTTCTGCTTCTTCTAATCTTTTAATAAGATTATCTTGAAAGTTATCATCCATACTCTTTAAAATTTCTCTTATATCTTCAGCTTGATTTAAGTACCCTGTTATAAAATCTTTTAAGTACTGAATCATTTTATTTTTATATTCTAGAAAGACTGTACTTTGTAAAAGTTCTTCAGTTTTTGACTCTTGAAACTTCTTTAAAAAGTCTTGATAATTTCTATTAATATCACTAAATTCATTAGTAATTCTCTCCCAAGTATCAAGTAATTCTTCGTTAGATAGAGAATCTAATTTTTTTATCTTTTTTAATAAGTCTCTTAATACTTCAAATCTTTTAGGAGATAAAGATGCAACCTTTACTTCCATTTCTTCAAGTTCAATAGTCATACGTTCTATAGCGATAGCATAATCTGTTAATTGATATCTATATTTTTTAAATTTAAAGTCGGCAAGCGAGTTAATGTTATTAACATCTTGAACAGTAGTTAAACTTAAATTATCTACTAAAAACTCTAAATCTCGTTCTAAATCTTCCATAGTATAGTTATCTATCTTATCCTTTAATTCATCATAGATATCTTCTTTAAAAAGCCAATTCTCTGCTTCTTCATATTTGTGATAAAAAAAACGCATAATAGGTCTATAACGATAAGTATTTTCTTGTGATAAATATTTAGTCTCCGTAATAGCTTTTTGTAGTACTTCAAAATTATCCATAAACACTCCTTTATGGCTATTATTCTATCATATGTTCTAGTTAATGTATAGTTATTTTTTTTATCTTTTCCCAAATATTACCAAAAAAGAAAGAAATCTATCAAAGATAGACTTCTTAAAGTAA
The DNA here is from genome assembly GCA_946498975.1 of uncultured Mycoplasmatota bacterium. Taxonomy (GTDB): domain Bacteria; phylum Bacillota_I; class Bacilli_A; order RF39; family UBA660; genus Onthousia. Next base: position 24,325 of record CAMMQC010000011.1, on the reverse strand, counting down.
TTATTATTGCTATAATACTTGTGATAATTCATCTTGCATAGCAGGCCTATTACGATATTTTTCTCTCATCTCTTCAAATAATTTAGTATATTCATTCTCACTATTTTTCATTTTCTTTATATGAAGCATATCTCTTGCTAATTCACTATACATACTTCTATTATAGGCTTTACTTGCAAAATTTTTACAACATTTCACATAAATACTTATTAATTCTTTATTATATTTAGGTAGAAGAAATTGTTCATATTCCATAATAGTACTCATATCTTTATCCTTCAACAAATTATACATATCATCATACTTTTTCTCTTCTATATAAATCCTTAATAATTTATCATCATAAAAGTGAAATCGTTCTTCTTTAGTAATTCTATTTATAATATTTTCACTTTCTTTTAACCACTCTTGCTTTGAATATAAATGTTTTATCTTCTTATAAACATCTATATCATACTTATCATATTCAAATAATAACTGATACAAAATATCTTTATATTCTTCCATCATATTTTCTTTTAGATATATATCAGATAGTTTATATGCATAATCTCTATTACTATCTTCTTTTAATCTAGTCTTTAATAAAATAATAGCATCTTTAACATTATCTTCTTTTAAGTATTCTTCAACTAATTTTAAACAAATATCACCATCAGCAGAATATTTTTTTAATAGATTAATTATCTTTTCTTTGGCACCTTCTTTATTATAAATATCTACCAAGATATCTACATAATGTTTAGCATTCCAAAAGTACTTTTTACTCTTTCCTAGTTCTAATGCATCTAATAATCCTTTTTCTATTTCATCAAGATATATATTTCTTTCAACATATAAATCTAACAATGGGGATAATTCAATAGAATAATTAGAAAGATATTCTGTCTTTGTCTCATTTAAAATATAATCTAAAATTTTCTTAGCCAAGATATTTTCATCATATAATATATATTCTAATATTCTTTCAATTATTTCTATACATGAATCTGCTACTTCACCTGTAGATCCATTAGAATCATCAATATCAGTTTCAGGAATGGTTTCTAAGATAGTTTTAGCAACTTCAAATGCTAAATCATATTCTCCATTATCAACTAAAGTATTTACTTCACTAGTTATCTTATGCATATTTTTAGTATAATCCCATGACTCATGATAATCTATAAAACCATCACGACCAGCACTGCTTTCAATAGCACTATATATTTTATTTTCATAATCTTCAATAGTTAAACTAGGGAATGATTTATTAAATCTTAATCTAAACTTATCATAAACATCCCTATCTTCAATTAATAATTCTACTAAGAAATCATCTAATTCTATCTTGTTAATTGTTTTAAGACTATCTCTAATCTCTTTTTCTTTAGTAGTATAATTATTATTTTCATCTAGATTCTCATTATCTAAATAATATAATAATGCTGCCATATGTTTACAGTAAGAGCCATCACTTGCATAATGGCAAGTGCAATCTCCATCTATAAATATACCATTATCTATTTCAACAGAGACATCATAAGTTTCAGTTCCTAAGACTTTTGCAGTTACAATATTACCTTTTAATAAAACATCTTCTACTAAACCATCTTCATAGTATTCATAACCTCTTGATAATATCCTAGTATTAAAATCATCTTTAAAGTCAATCTCCATTATTAACCACATCTTTCTTTTGTATTAATTATAATGAACTTGTATAACTATGTAAATATAATTATATATATAAACCCCAATACTATATATACTAACTATGTTTTGAAAAATGCAAGTATAGTTTTTAAATTGGGACATTACTAATAAATTCTTTTTCATCAATCTGGATCCCTGCCATATTATATATTTCTAAATATGCTATTTTTTTTATAAAATTTTTTGTATCTACCTTCCATTGTGAATTTACATTTTTATATCGAATAATTTGCTTATTCTTAGTAATCGGCAATATATCTAAATAATAACCCTCATGTGAATAATAATTCCTTAATTCTCTCAATTCTTCTTCTAATTCTTCATCTGGTTGATTACCAAAATATTGTTTTTTTAAGTAAGGATATTTTCTTATTAATTGTAATGTAAAAAGTTGATTTTTACCTTTTTGCAATTCTTGATTTTTAATCTTTGCAATTAGCTCTAACATTCTGTAGTACTCAAGAAATTCTATTTCTACTGAAGGTTTATTCCTATAAAAATCTAAAAATGGTAAAAAAGCATTAATTTCTTCATCTGGTATATTCAAAAACAAGTCAAATAATTTAATAAAAATTAATTCTGTATTTTTTGTGTTAAAAGATGGTAATGTTAGTGATCTTTCATTATATTTATTATCTAAATCAAAATAAGTAAATCTATTCTTCTTTGTATCTACAAATTCTAATTTATTACTTATATTATTAGTAAAAATCAATATGTGAAGTATTGCGTCAATTCTTCTTTTTATTTTATAAGCAAAATCAAAATTAATATAATGTTTGAATTCTAATCTTATATAATTTGTTGGAACAACATTAATATTTCTAGTAAAGTTTGCAACATTAAAAGAATTGATTAAAAATACTTTTACTTCATTATTATCAATTGTTATATTACCCATTAGAATATCTTTTTTTCTTTTTGCTTCTACACTTATGTATTTAGAATTTGACACAAGTTTTCTTTTGATAAATACAGAAGGATTGTTAAAAATATAATTTAAATCGTTTTGGTAATAATAAATTTTTTTAATTTTTGTTCCTTTTGTAAAATGAGTAATTTCTTTTTCTGGTTGTGTTAGACCCATTACATATTTAGATGCATAAACTGTAGAATAGGAAATAGCTCGATATGTACTACTTTTATGAAAAGTATTAAGTAAAGTAAAAGTATTTAATTTGCTATCTACTAAATATAATATTTTTGGGTCAACTAATTTTCCTTTTTTTATATTTGGGTTTAAAATATCATCAACTTCTACATTATTAATTTTTAACTCAACACCATTCTCTTTCATATCTAATATTGTGTCCCAACACCGACCTATATCTTTTAACTTAAAAGGCTTATTATAACTAAAACTAAAATCACTACACATATTAATTCATCTCCTATATTTTTTTACTTTTTATTATATATATTTTTAATTTCAACATTATATCCTTTTCTTTTTAAACCTTCAATTGCATATTGAATTGAAACTTTACTAAAAAATGGTATTTTAGGTCTGTCAGTATTACTATTTGTAATGATGGCTAATACTATAGTATAATCGTTAGAAATAAAATCTGTTGAAAAGACAGTTTTTAGCATTTTTTTATTGACTTCATTTCTAAAATTGACATCTAATAAAATTTCTCCTGAAACAGCAGCTTGATTAAACAAATGACTTAAATAACTAGAACCACCATTTTTCTTAACATGTATTAACTCTTTGTTATCAGTTAATACATCACAAACTTCTATTGAACTTCTTCCCATTCCAGTCATTCTCACAGTTTCTTTATCCATAAGTATTGAATTATTAAGATAGCTACTTAATTTTTCATTATACTTAGACTCACGCTCATTATTAGCATCTGGAAAATCAATATTAGACAATGGAACTTTACTATAATATTCACTTGTCAAATTTACAAAGTCATTCTTTACTTTATACCATTTACCAAAATTCAAACAATAAACATTATTTTTATATTCTATCTCTGCTATAATGCACTTATAAATTTTCCACTTATAAAGTTCTTCTTCTCCATCTAGAGCCATAGCAAATACTTGTCTTCTTTTTAACAAATCTATATCAGGAATGATTTCATTAGGAAATAACTCAATTATATTTTGCATTTCAATATCATCATAACCTACCTTTGCTTTTTTATATCGAAAATCTAAAATATTTTCCCATTCTATAACCTCAGGAACTGCAGACCACACTCTTGAAAAATCATGATTATTTATAATTTTTAGTAATTCTTGATCCAATTTGACTTTAAGTTCTTTTTCTTTAACTTCCTTTATATTGTCCAACCAAGCAAAATCCTTTTTGTAATTATCACTTTTATATCTATTATAGCATTTCACCAAAAAATCATTTATATTACTTATGTTTACAGGAACAGAAACACTCAATAAGTCTCCACCAGTTATAGTATTTTTGTTAAACAACTCCTCTTCACTTTTGGCTATTGCTTTTCTTAAGAAATCACTATGTATATCAAATCCAAATTCACCTATATCAGTTTTTTTAGGAGTTTGCTCGTTTTTGGTTCTGTGATCCCCACCATAGTTTGAAGTACTCAATTGCCTAAAACCATCTTTTGTAACACTATTTAATAATACTCTTATACCAAATTGTTCCTCAATGACATCATCATTTAACAAATATTTTCCACTTCCAAACGGTATTGCAAATATTTTTTCTTCACCATCTATTGTTAATTGGTGCAGTGAGATAACCTTTGCATTTGCATTGTTTATACCTACATCAGTTGTTATATTAAAATATGAACTTAACCATACTGGAATTTTTTTCTGAGTTGGATAATAATAAGTAACTGACTTATCATCTTCACTTAATATTTGATCATATGCATAATCTTTTAATATTTTATCATACTCTATACCATCCTTAATTAAATATATAGTTATTTTGTTAGATTTTTTCGTTTTACTACTCATAAACTTCACTTCCTACAATAAAAGACGCAATACAAAACTATAAAGCCTGTACTAGCGCCTTTTTCTTATATTATAAACTATACAAACACTTTTGTATACTTATAATTTAATATTTATTATATCTAACAACTGCTTTTTTATCTCTCTCCAGTCCTTTGATAAATCAATGGTTGTAAACTGAATAAAAGCATTCTTAACATTATTATCCGAAACTACTTTACATTTATATATTTCATTTATAGTTTTTTCATTAAAAGGTAAAGGATATAACAAAATTCCCCTTAATAAATTGTTAGCTTTAATATTATTCATATAGGACATCATTTGATAAAGATGACTACTTCTTAATTCTTTCTTATTAAAATAATTTTCAATAAAATAATTTTTATAATATTTAGTATCGATAATTATAGTCTCTTCTTTAGATGTAATTAAAGTATCCAGTTTCATAATTGGCAATAACGACTGATTTCCACCATATAGATTCCAATTTAAAACGGTTTGGTATTTAACTTTATATTGTTTAGGCAATTCATATTGATAAAATTTATTAATGAACAATTCAAAAACATTATTCATACCCTCATCAGAATTAAACAGATCAAAAAAAGTATACTTACCAGTAGATTCATTTAACATTTGAGTATTAAATATCAACTCACATATTTTTATCATCATAAAATAATAATTATTAGACCTATTAAATGGTAGATTTGCAAAATCTGACTTTTTTAATTCAATAAATGAAACTTGATTAAAATATAAAATTATTTTATTTAGTCTTTTTTTATTTTCTGATGTTATATCAGATGATTTGTACAATCGTATAGCTATACTTTTAATTATTTGATTATAAATATTATCTTCCACTAATTCATCATAATCACAACATATCTTTCCGTTTTTAAGTGTTTGATTATTTATTGTTGTTGAAAAATCTATTTTACCTTTAATTACATTTAATGAATCATTAGTAGTAATATATGTTTTATATAAACTACGTTTTAATATTTTTCTAATATTAATTAAAAATAATTCTGCATATATATTAGAAGAAGCAAAATCATCTTCTGAAGATAAATTAATATAATCGTGATTATCTACTTTATCCCAAATGTAACTATACATAAACAAAGCATTTTTTATTGGCACTTTAAATTTATTCATTTTAAAAGCAATTCCTCATATTCTCTAACTTTATCTTCATCATCAAACCAATACTCTTCAAGTAATGGTTTAATTTCATAACTTATTATCGATTCATAAGATTCTTTATAATTTTTTTTATCTATAGAGTCAACAAAATAACTATGACCAATTTCAAAACCTTTACCTAAATCACCTTTTATTAACTCATTCAAATTTGTAAATTTAGAACATATTTCATCAATTTGACTTTTTTCAAGCTCATTTTCTTCTAATAAATATTTTTCAAATTCTGATCTCGAAAATGCAGGACCGACATGATAAAAAGCGAATCTTCTTCTAAGAGCATAATCTACCATTGATAATGATCTATCAGCAGTATTCATAGTTCCTATTATATATATGTTATCTGGAACAGTAAATTCTTCTCTTGAATATGGTAAAATAGCATTTTCTTGATCTCTTTTATCATATTCAATAAGTTTCATTAATTCACCAAGAATTTTACTTAAATTTCCTCTATTAATTTCATCTATAATACAATAATATTTATTTGTTCTATCCTCTTTTGCTCTAGTTACAAAATCTTTAAAAACACCATCTACTATCCCAAATTCACCTTTTTCATTTGGTCTAATTCCTTCAATAAAATCTTCATATGAATAACTTTGGTGAAACTGAACTGATAATATCTGGCTTTTTGATTTTTTACCAATAATTGAGTATGCCAAACGTTTTGCCATAAATGTTTTGCCTACACCTGGTGAACCCTGCAATATAATATTTTTTTTATGTTCTAATAAATTTACTAGAGTTGTATACTCACTCTCATTCATAAAAACTTCTTTTAAAAAATCTTGTTTAGTATAATTTTCTAGTATATCATCTACTTCTGTTTCATTTTCTGAATTTACAATATCCTTAATAAATTGCCATAATGAAGCCCCAATATATTGTGAATCATGTGCGTTTACTTCTGGAATATCCTTTCTTATATTTTTATTTAAAATAAAAGATAACTCTTCTGCTTGCATATCTTTGCTATAACTGTAATCAAAGCATTTCATTAAAAGCTCCAAATTATTTTTAGAACATATATTAACAAACTTCTCAGGATAATAAAGGTATAACAATTTGGTTAGAACCATGCTCATGCTTTTTAATAATGGATACCTTTCTGTTACTTTAAATTGTTCTTCCGTTTCTCCATATTCTCTAATAAAAGAATACAACTGATTTATAAAATCTGGCCAAAACTCATTTATATTATCTATTACATTTTTTCCATAAATATAATGGTTTTCTGAATTCTTATATACACCAAATTTTATGGCCGAAAAGCCTCCAATTCCAGGTCCTGCATCTTTGTACTCACCATATTCTAATTTATAAGATAATGTTTCTTTATTATTTTCCGTACCTAAAGCATATTCGTCTATAGTTAATGATTTTAATCTATCAATGGGGTATTCTTTAATAAATTTATTTCTTAAAATAATTTTGTTTTTTTCTTTTTCTTCTAAATCAGGTAATTTATTAATATAATATTTTCTATATAATTCTAAATAATGATTATTTTCTTTTTCATTAGAAGTCTCTAATTTTGAAATTATTTTTGACGTATCAATTTTATTATCAATATTTAATATTTTATTTTCTATATCATAATTGATAATAAAATCTGCACCTTCATAGTTATTGTCATATAATTTTCTATACCAATTTAATTTCAAATTATCTTTATTATGATCATTTCTTCTTATTTGAAATTTATTATTATTTGTTGTATGAACCAATATAATATTAGCATCAATACCTCTATATTCGTCACCTATTAATGAAATGATTCCATCACCAAATTTTATATGCACATTATCATTAAGAATATAATAAATATTTCCATCATTTTCTCTACCAGTTATATTTACTTTTTTTATTGCACCATTTTCATATAAATATTTTTCTAATTCAACTGATAAGTTATAAGAACTTTGTTGAGTAACATTTTTCTTAACTAATTTATATTTTGATTGTGATTCACTAATTTCTCTAACAAACGTATTATTATTCATTTGTAACACCTTCCCTATCTTTTCTTGAAAAATCAAAATAATATGTACCTTCACCTATTAATTTTATATTTATTGAACTTCTTCCATATTTTTCCAACATTTCTTTGGTAATTAATTTATCTTTATATATATTTATATTTGTTCTAAATTCATCTTTTGAGTCAGTAGGTATAATTAACTTTATTCCTATAGCATCCCCAATTCTTTTTCTTAAATAAAGTCCCAATTCCTTTTTGCTTTTATATGTACTAATTTGTTTTGGGTATTCTATATCATCTACAGTCTGTGTACCTTCTAATAACATTTGCATTCTTGTTCCATCATCCCATATAACATCTACATACTCATTTGATTCATTATTTTTTGGTGGAAACATAAGAGGATTCTTTCTTATTAATTCTATTGGTATTTTTATATATGCATCATTAGGTAAAGGTTCTCCATTTGAAAATCCCCAATTTAATCCTCCTGCTTTGTGTACATCCCCAGGATAAGTTATTTCTCCTAATATATTTTTCTTACCACCTGTTCTGGAAGCTAATAATGAAACTTCTACTTCTATTTCACTTATAGTTTTTGTATTTTCATCTATATAAGCAATAGAAGAAAACTTGCCTAAATATTTTTCTATTGAATAACTATGATTTTTAATATAATTTACATATTCACTTAATTGACTATATGTATTACATGGAATATCACCTAACACTTCTTTAAATGGCGTTTTTAACCCATTCATAGAAAAGTTTGCAGAACCTATCAAAGATTTCATAATTATACCATCTTTTAGCCAAATATAACATTTTGCATGAATTAACACTTTTGTATAATTAATCTCTATTTTTTTATTATTTTGACTTAATAATGTAGTATGCAAAACCTTACTGATATTGTTTCCATACATACCAACGTAAATTTCTATATCATATGGTAATTCATTTAAATCTTCAATAATTGCTGGACCTATATATCCAGTTATAATAATTAATTTATTAGCATCTATTTTTTTGTCAAATACACATTTATACAAATCGTCATAATTAAACATTCACAACACCAACTTCTTTATTTACATTCTATCACATAACTTGCCTATTTACCAATAAAAAGATGATAATCTAATTTCCATGATCATCATCTTTTTCCAATTTATCATACATATTTTTTATTGCGTTAGCCATAGCTTGTGCTAATAATGGAGGTACTGCATTTCCTACTTGCGTATACTGACTAGTCTTTGATCCTAAAAATTCAAAATCATCTGAGAAAGATTGAATTCTAGCAGATTCTCTTACTGTTGGAATTCTGTTTTCTTTATAATGAAAATAATTTCTATGCCCACAATCAATTGTAGTAGATGGTTCTTTACTATTCATCCTTTTAAAAGCCGAACTATAATTTCTAACTTTATAATATTCTTCAGGTAAAGATTTTATATTTCCTCCATCTGGAATCATAGAAATAATTTTTTTTGTTTGTTCTGAATGATTAGTAACTTCATTGTTTTTTATAATTATAGAGTTAGAACGCATTAATTTCTGAAAATTATTTTGTGGTTGTGTTTTATATTCTGTAGGATTATCACTATTATCTAAAGATGGAAGATCACTTAAGGCTTCTTTAGTACTGACAATATGTTCTTGTGGTAATGGATAATTAAAAACTTTATCTTTAAATTTATCTTTTCTCAATCCCACGAAAAACACTCTTTCCCTTTTTTGGGGAACTCCATAATCACAAGCTCTCAACACTTTGCATGTAACATTATATCCTAACGTTGAAAATCTTTCAATTATTTCTTTCTTAAAATATCCTTTTTTCAATGTAAGTAAACCTTTAACATTTTCTAATATAAAGAATTCCGGTTTTATTTGCTCTACAAATCTTACATATTGTAAATATAATGTATTTCTCTCATCACTTTCTTCTCTTTTTCCAACCATACTAAATCCCTGACACGGTGGTCCTCCAATTATACCCACTACATTATTGTCATTAGCAAACATTTTAATTTCATCATTAGTAAAATCATATATATTTTTTGTTACACCTACAGGTCTTTTATGATTTATATTAAATGTCTCTATAGCATCATTCCAATTATCTATTGCTAATGCAACTTCAAACCCCGCATCTTCAAATCCTTTTGAAAATCCACCACATCCACAAAACAAATCAATTATCTTTTTGCTCTGCATTATTCAAAACCTCCTTAACTAATTCTGCTACTGCTTTTGCCATTAACGGAGGAACTGCATTTCCCACCTGTCTTAATTGACTAGTAGGAGTACCTATAAATGTAAAATCATCAGGAAACGATTGCAATCTTGCAGATTCACGCACAGTTGGTACTCTATTATAAAGTGGATGAAAATAATTCATATGCCCTGTATCAATTGTAATTGATGGCTTGTTTTCATCTAATCTTTTATAAGCAGAAGAATGTCTATTATTTCTTTTTACTTTCCAAAGATGTTCTGGAACATCTCTCCAATTACCCCCTTGTGGAACATACCTAATACGTTCTTGTACTTCTTCATTAGGATATTTGGGTTCATGATTTGTTATCAAATTATTTTTTGATCTAACATATTTTTGAAACTTTGTTCGGGGCTGATTTTTTAATTCCAATTCAGTCCCATTTTCTAAAGAATACAGTTCTCCTATAGCTTCTTTTACAGTAACTATTTTTTTAGTTTTTTTTATATTATCATAATCAAAATTACCTATTTCTTTTTTTATCCCAATAAATATAGCTCTACTCCTCGTTTGAGGAACACCATAGTCACTAGATGTTAAAACTCTAACATCAACATTATATCCTTGCTCTTCAAGTATTTCAAAAATTTTATTTTTAGCGAAGCCATTATCTTTTGTTAATATTTGACGAACATTTTCTATTACTATTGCTTTAGGTTGAAGTATTTTTACAAATCTAATAAATTCAAAGAAAAGTTTATTTCTGGAATCATTTTCTATTTGTTGTCTATTACCAGCTGAAAAGCCTTGACATGGTGGCCCACCAATAATAATATCTACTTTATTAGCAAACATTTTTTTTATTTTATCATCCGATATTTCTTTTATATCACCACATATGGAAACGCTATTTTTAAAGTTAAACTCATGCGTTTTTATAGCATCTATTTGAAAATCAATACCTCCAACTATTTTAAATCCTGCTAGTTGAAATCCTAAGCTTAATCCTCCTGCTCCACAAAACAAATCTAAAACTCTATATTTTTTCATGATGTACCTCCCTCAAGAGTAATGTATTGTACTTCTCTCTCAATAATATTATAAATATTTTTTTTATAAAAGTCAGCCCTAAATATTCGTTAAAGCAGACACCTTTATTATTATAATTTATTTTATAGAAGAAGTCAGCTCTTTTATATTAATTTTTTGATATATTTTTACTTTACTAAAATAATTACCTCTGACTAGTGTATTTCTAAAATATACTGATTTATCTTTAAATAAAGATTTATATACATTATAACCTAAACTAATTAAATACTTTTCTATAAATAAAGCTATTGTTCTAGTATTACCTTCTCTAAAAGGATGAACTTGCCATATGCTAGAAGAAAAATCAGTAATATTTTTAATTACATCTACACCAGACATATCTTTATAGTTTTTCTCTTTTTCTAAACTTATATCATATTCTAAAGATTCTTTTAAAGTCTTATAATCTCCATATGCAACTGAATCATTATTTAAGATAATCTCATGTTTAGAAAAATTAACATTTCTAAACTCTCCTGCAAATTCATAAACATCTTGAAACAAATATTTATGAATATACTTTAAATAATCTACTGATAACTCAAAATTATCAACACTTAATAACTCTACTATTCTAATAGATACAAAATCACATTCTAATTCATTATAATTAATGCTATTTTGTTTTTCCTTTTCTATATAATAATCTTTTAGATTTTTCTCTACTTCTTCTATTGTTAATTCTCCTAAAATGCTCTTTTCTATAAGCTCTTCTAAATATTTAGATGGTTTTAAATTATCTACTTCTTGTAAGCCAATAGCCATATCCCATTCTAACTGTTTAAAGTAGCCTTTAGGATCATTTATCTCGTTATAATCATTAATACTAGTATCCAAATCTTTTTCACTCATACTAACAAACTCTTATATAAATTATTTAACAAAATTCGTCTTAACATTAGCTATCATAAGTATTAATTTATCTTCTTCTAAATCAGAAAGATCAAAAACATCTTTTGATGCTGCTACCGGTATTATACCTATAGATGTTTTAACTTTTATTAATGTAAATGGCACTAACTCCTCTCCTATTATAGCATTAACAGCTGAAAAGGATACAACTCTACCAATAATAAGTGAACTAATATGTCCAACAAAAATATCTCCATTACCAACAAATTCTTCACTATAACCTTTTACTTCTAAATCTAAGTCTTTAACTTTTATAGGTTTAAGAAATCCTAATGCTTTATTTACTTCCTCCATAGTACTAAATATAGATAATACAAAAGGAAATACTGATATATAAACATCTTTTCTCTCATTAACAATATTTTTATCTTCTATTTGATATCTATTAACTGTCTCTATTTGAAAATGAATATTATTATCAACAGTATGAACATTATAATATTCGTTAGAATCACTAGACTCTTTAAGCTTTGAATCAAACTCTAAAGTTATTTTATTTTCATTAAGTAATTCTAAATCTACATCTAATATTTCATAAGAGTCTCCATCTTTAGATAATTTAGTTGTTATTACTTCTTTTCCAATTATTTCCATATTATCTTTATTAAAGATATCTTTTGAAGCAATTATTATTTTTTTATCTTCGCTTATAAAAACATTCGTTGAATTATTAAAATCTTTTTTAATAATACCTAAGAAAATATTATTTTCTTTTTCTTTGTTCTTTACAATTGAATTTAAATGTACTGGCATACTACACCTCCATGTTTCTATAGCAATAATATAACACAAATATAACTTTAACTTCAATCTTAAATAGTAATTAATATCTTAAAAAAAAATCGACTCATAAGAATCGATTTCTATCTTGAAGTCTTTCGACTTTTTTCCAATCTGGGGCGGTATAAGGGAATCGAACCCTTGCATACTGGTGCCACAAACCAGCGTGTTAACCACTTCACCAATACCGCCATTTAAAATACATACTTATTATAACCATAAAAATAGCAAATAGGCAAGTATTTTTGTAAAAATCTACTTTATTTTATGTATATTATCTTCATGCTCCTCCTTTTCTTTACAATAATCCATATATAAAATATCAATAAATTCATTCTCTTTAAGTGATTGTTCTCTAAATAACCTAGCTAAAGAATCAACATCAGCATATTTTATACACTTATAATAAGCCTCATTCAACTCACTTGTTATAATTACAGGAGATAATCCCTGTCTTAATAAATTAAAATTTAATATAAGTCTACTAGTCCTACGATTTCCATCTTCATAAGGATGAATTCTTATAAAATAGAAATTAAATAAAGCTTCTCTTTGATAAGCATCTAATGTACTCCACTGATTATTATAATAATCAAGCAAAATAGACAATTCAGTATCTATATTATCAGGAGATGAAATAGGTATATCGGTATCTACTATAACATTTCCTATTTTTCTATATTCATTAGAAATATAGGGATTACTACTATTTACCATATTTGCAACCGTTTTAATTAATTCTTTTGACATTCCTTCATTTATAGATAATTTGCCTAACAAATATTTAAAAGCCTTCATATTGTCATTTAAAATAACAGTGGTTTTACTATTACTCATATTAGAATAAGTAAACCTGTTAACTAATGAACCAAAATACCTATCTAAAAACTCTTTATTATCAGTGTTAAAAATCTCTTCTTTTAATTTTACATCCATAAAGTTTCCTCCTGTTTAATAGTATAACATAATTATATGTATAATTTTAAAAATATTGGAAATAATAAAAATAATTAGCACTTTAACTTGACAAGTGCTAAAATTAGTGCTATAACATAATTGTGAAAGGAAAGTGATAATATATGTTACCAACAAGATTTTATTTTGATAATGCATTTGATCAATTATTTGGAAATGAAGGAAGTAAGATGATGAATTGTGATATCTATGAAAAAGATAACACATACCATGTAGAAATGGATTTACCAGGATTTAAGAAAGAAGAAATTAAAGTAGAATGTAACAAAGGAAATTTAGTTATAACTGCTGAAAAATCTGAAAACACAGAAGATAAAGATGAAGATAAAAAATATCTACGTCGTGAAAGAGTTTATGGTAAATACTCTAGAAGCTTCTACCTAGGAGATATTAAAGAAGATGCTATTGAAGCTAAATTCGATAATGGTACATTAACTATTTCTATTCCAAAAATTGATGAAAACGAAAATAAGAAACTTATTGATATAAAATAAAGAAGGCACTAGTCTTCTTTTTTTATGTCATAAAAGTAAATAAATAAAGTATTTAAAATAATTCCTAATATAACTAAATCTATAATAATAAAATTAGTCTTAAAGTAATCATAGTTTATCATATACATCGTACTATGAGCTCTATAATCTGTATATAATTTAACTACTATTATTCCTAAATAAAACGTTAATGCAAAGGAAATTAAATTATAACTAACTAATTCTTTATAGATATCTTTTCTACTAAGTACTGTAAATATATTTATTAAAACAAATAAACCACACATAACAAGAAAAGTTATTCCAAAGGCTCCACAGTTAAATACTACATTTAATAGCAAACAAACAAATATAACAAATAAAACTACAGAAATTAATCTTAGATAATAAGCTATTTTTTTAAGCATGTGTTAAACCTGTATCTATTCCATCCGCTATTTCTTGTTTAAACTCTTCCTTAAATCTAGGAAGTTCTTTTTTTATAACATCTGGATATACATTTTTAGTATTTTCAATCGCTTTTTCTATATCAAAGATATTTACTTCATGTCTATTATTATAAATAGCATAAGAAAAAGCTTGTTGTAAAATAGTTAGTGTTACATCAGGATATCTTGACCCTATTTCATATATTCTTCTATATTCACTAGTAAGATCTGTTAAAAAAGCCATAATCTTTTGTTTAACATAAGGATCATACATCAACTTAGCACCTGTTTTCTTCTCTATTTTAGGAAGTGTACCCATACAAATAGCAATAGTCTGCTCTCTTGTAGGTTCTAACACTTCTACCTTTTGAAAACGTCTAACAAAAGCTTTATCCCTTAAAATATATCTTTCATACTCTTCAGTAGTAGTCGCTCCAATAACTTTAATATCTCCTCTATCAAGTCCTGGCTTAAACATATTAGCAAAGTCAAGAGACTCACCCTTACTTCCCATTAAAGTATGAATCTCATCTATAAATAATATTAAGTTAGTATATTCTTTTAATTCATCTAAAAGTATTTGTATTTTACTCTCACCTGTATCAGGATCTGTTCCAAGTAAAGCAGATGTATTAACTTTAATAATCTGATACCCCTTTAGGGCATCAGGAACATTACCTAACTGAATCCGATAAGCAAGTCCCTCAACAATAGCAGTTTTACCAACACCAGGTTTACCTGTTAAAATAGCAGACTTCTCAGGAGTAAGTAATATTAAAACTAATTGTTTAATCTCTTCTTCCCTTCCAATAGCGGGATTAGTAATATATTCTTTTTCTGTAAAATTTTCACCATAACTTTTTAATATACTAACTTTGCTTTTTCTAATTATTTTATCATCCATAACTACCATTCCTTACATTTTAAGTATATCATAAAATATTTTTTAGGAAAACAACTATTTATAACTAATATCATAATTACTAGGCCCCATAATACATTTACCATCTAAATCAAATCTAGAACCATGACAAGGACAGTCCCAAGTCTTCTCTACTTCATTAAATACCAAACCACATCCTAAATGAGGACACTTATTATAGACAATATGTTCTTTACCTCTATCATCTTTATAAATTGCAATAGCCCTACCATCTATTCTTGTAAATTTAGGATTACCATTATAAAAAGATTTATTTTTATTAACTTTACTATCTATAAAACTATAAAGATTACTAAAGATATTTATTGGATAATTAATTAATTTTTGTTTATTAAATGCTCTTTTAGGATCAATTAGTTCTTTATAAATATTATATTTATTATTAATTAAATCTTTTATTATAGCACTAGCAAGTATACCATTAGAGTTACCCCAAGTATTATAACCAGTAGAAAGTATTAAATTATCATCAATAAAACCTATTAAAGGAAGATGATCCAAAGTCATTAAATCATAATTACTCCATACATAATCATAATCTTTTATATTAGTATTATTCTCTAAATCATTAACCATATTTTTACTATTAGATGCAAAAGCAAGATTAGCAGATGATGATACAGTTAATAAATAATCATTATAGTACCTTATAGATTTTAAAGGTTTCTCTATATTAATAGCATTAAAATCATAACTATTATTAACACTTGAACACACTAAGAAAGACTTCTCTAAATAACACTTTAAAGGCATTAAATAAGGTAATAAAAAGTATGGATAATGAAGAGCTAAGATTATCTTTTTAGTCTTTATAATATTACCTTCAGTATAGCATTTAAAATAGTCTCCATCTTTTTCTATTTTAATTATCTTAGTATTTTCATAAACTCTATGATTAAGACTAATAGATTTTCTAACTATTTCTTTTATAAATTTTAAAGGATGAAAAATATAAGTATTATTTACATAAAACCCAGACTCTACTCTCATTCCATTAGGCAATTTCTTAATAGAAGTAGTCTTCTCTCCAAAAGATGAAAGTAATTCCTTTTCTTTTTCTATTCTCTTAATATTAGAAGGATCTAATGTATATAAATAAGACTTACTTTTCTTTAAATCACAGTCAATTTTCTCTTCTTCTATCAAATTACTAACTATCTTTAAAGCTTCCTTCTCTCCTCTATAATATAGATAAGCTTTATCTCTTCCAAAGATATTATTAAGCTTAGTATAAATATCTTCTTGTAAAAAAGTTATTTTAGCACTACTTCTACTAGATGCTCCACTACCTATTCTATTTTTTTCAACTAAAGCTACTTTTCTACTATCATCTTTAAACTGATAAAAGGTACTACATCCTGTAATACCTCCACCAATTATTAAAATATCAACATCTATATTTTCTTTTAATGATTCATAATTATCACTATCATTAACAGTATCTTGCCATATAGAAATATTTTTCATATAATCACCTATTTCTATTATGGCTAAAAATTAATCATATATACTATCTCTATCGTAACTAACTACCTCACCAGTATTAGCATTTATTTTATAGTCATATTCATAGTCACCACTAGTAAAATCAATTTCATAAACAAGAACACCATCATCATACTCTTGCTCTGTTCTTAATAAACTTACAGCATCTTCAGTTAAATTAGCATGAGTAAGTGCAATATTTTTCGCTTCATCAAGAGGTATACTAGCAGTAGTTGCATTATTAGTAGAACCATTAGTACTAGAATTATTACTGTTACTATTACTGTTATTACTATTATTATCATCAGTTATACCATTAGTAAAATATTTAAAATCAGTATAAATAATGCTTCCACCTTCAGTAGAAGTTCTAGCATCAACTTTATATTCATAAGCATCATTATGATAATAAACTTCTACTTCATAAACACCCTTATCAAAGTCAAAATCAATATCTTCAAAATATAAATCATTTACATTAGCATTCATATTAGCAGCGATAATATCCTTTACGTCATCTTTACTAATAAAAGTTGTCTTAAAATAAATTAAGATAAGTAAAGCAATTACAACAAGAATACCTACTACAATAATAATTATTTTTCCATATTTTTTCATAATATCTATCCTTTCTATACTTAAATTTTATCATTACATTTTATTTAAGTAAAGATGAATTTAGAAGAAAAGAAGAACCTATAATTGTTCTTCAAATAACTTATCTGTTATTTTCCAATAACCATTTTTATTAGCACCAATTCTTTCAATATATTTGTTATCAATAAGTACTTTAAAATTTCTTATAATTGTTCTTTTATTTACATTAAGCAACCTAGCTAATTCATCTTGTGTTATATTAGGTCTATCCATAATTAATTTTACAATTGATTTTTGAAGTTGATTAAGAAATATATATGATTCATATTTTAATTTGCTTGTTTCTTTTTTAAATTGATTTTCATTAAAAGGAATACTAACTCTTATGTGATTTGGAAAAAAATTAAATATAGATTTAGCATAGCTTTTTAATACTCTTTGTATACCAGTTCCTAATTGTTCAACAAATCCTAAATCTCTAAAAACTCTCATTAATTCAGGATTCCTAGGATTAGAAAAGCCTTCTAAAAATTCATCTTGTGAGACTCCTTCTTGAATACCACCATTTGATGAAATAACTAACTTATCATCAAATAACTCAAACTTCGGTGAATATCCGTTACACCAGTCATTATGAACAAGAGCATTTGTTACCAACTCTTTAACTGCATTATAATCATACAACTTAATTTCTTTTCTAGTTTTATATTCAATTTTAGTGTAAGTTCTATTCTCTAATATTATTTTATTTAAAATGTTATCAGTTATTTTTACTAAAGAACAAAATCCAAAATCTTCATTTTCTATTAAATTAGAAACGTTATTGCCTTTATATTTAGCAAATTGAACAGAAATATTATTATTATCTGCTAATAAGTAAGCTAGATAATTAAATTCATTATTATCATTATAAAAGTCAAGTTTCTTTAAAAAATTATCATTTACTTCAAACCCTTTTTCTTGATAATAAATCTTTAAGGTTTTAAATTCTAAATTTTGTTTAGGTGATTTAATATTTTTTAAAGAATTTCTTGTACGTTTAGAAAATAAATTTAATATATCTTCTTGATTCATACTCTCTACTGAAGAACCAATTCTAATAAAACAACTATCTGGTGTCATACCCATCCCTCTTAAATAATAAGGTCTTTCATTTCCTTTAGCAACGATTATTTGAATATATTTTTTACCATTTTTTTCGTTTAATATAACATCAAATAATCCTAAAGCTGATGGCATAATATTGTCTTTTATTCTATCTTTTATCGTTCTTTGTAATAAATCTAAATTTCCTGTTAAACCTTTTATATTTCCTTTATCATCTACACCTATAAATATATTTCCACCATCTGTATTTAAAAAAGCAATTACTTCTTTTTCAATATTGTCTGTAAGTTTTATTTTAAATTCTGTTCTTTTATCTTCTGTCAATCATATCATTTAAGTAACACCTCCAATTACAATTATACTAGATGTCACTATAAATGTCACTATAAATGTCACTATAAATTTTACATACAGAAAAAGAAGAACCTATAATTGTTCTTCTAATAACTTAAGCTTAGCTTCTTCTTTTAATTTCTTAATATTTATAATTAATTATTTTTGTTATCTGTTAATAACATTACCCTTATTATTTATTTTATAATGTTTTAAAAATAAAATATTCATTGAAAAGTATTGATACAAAGAAGAGCATAATTGAGCTATCACTGTAGCATAAGGTGTAACTAATAAAGATAATAAAACTCTAATAACTTTATTAATTAAATTATTTATGTTTGTTTTAATAATAGAATATTCCAATTGTAAATAACAAGTTTTAGTCCTATAAACTGGATAAATAATAAAATCTATAATATGAAATATTAGATAACTAAAAGTTATTAATAAATCAGGTTTATATATAGGATAAGCAATAATGAACATTACAAAAATACTTAATATTAAAATTGCAATTAATTTATAAGAGTTTTTTAAGTGTTCTTTATAATTAAACTTTTTCTTACTTATATTTATTTTTGCAACAGTAGAAATAGAATAACTTATATCCCATTGTATATCTGTAATTAATGAAGAAAATGCTAATGCAGCACTATATTGTTCACCATATATCATAGCGCTACTCAAACTAAATAAATAACCAACTAACAGCAAAGAATCATCAACCAAAGAAACTAAATCATATTTTATCCATTCAAGAATATTAAATTTGAAAATAAATTTTTTATAGACTTTAAATAATAAAATTATTAAATATACACTCATTAATATAGTAGTAGTCAAAATAATTAATATATTATTATCAAAAATAAGGGCAGCTAAAATAATAACAATAAGATTTATAAGATTAAAACTAAGAGAAACTTTATTAGCTAGTTCATTATCTGATTTATAATAAAATATAGTTAATATATAACCTAATATTGTTTGAAAAAATATTTCAATAATGAAGAAAGAAACAAGCTCCTTTTTATCAATATAATTACCATTCATAAAATTAATATAGTTATCTATATTTAACAGTAATATAAAGAAAATCAATACTGTTATAATTATTCCAACAGTTAAAGCTGAGAAAACATCATCATCCCTACCATGTTTTTCTTTCAAAATATTAGGACCAGTAGCAAATACAGTTTTTAAAATACTAGGCAACAACTGAATTGGATATGTCAATGTAAAAATAGACAAAATATTATCATCAACTAAAACAGTTAAAACTATACAAAATAAAATGAAGAATACACTATTTACAAGTGTATCAAAGCTTATTCTAATTAATTGTTTCATTTTACAATTGTTCTTCTAATAACTTAAGCTTAGCTTCTTCTTCTTTTAATTTCTCTCTATCAAGGTCAACTATATTTTTAGGAGCTTTATTAACATAATTCTCATTACTAAGTAACTTCTTACGTCTTTCGATAGAGTCTTTTAACTTCTTAATATCTGCTTCCAACTCTTCTTTATTGACTTCATTTTTAAAGAAATAAGTAATATCAATTAAACTAGATTTATAGTTAATAGATTGATAATCTTCTAAAGGTTCTTTAATAAGAATATCATCAGTAATCTTTAATTGTGACTTATAGATATACTCTAAATCACTATTAGTACTAAACATCACTTTGTCATCTTTTTTAATATTATTAGTAGCCTTTAAATTTCTTATCTCTCTTAAATCAACTATAACTTTAGATATTTCTTCAGCTTCCTTATCAAATACAGTCTCACTATCATACTTAGGATAAGTACTAATTACAATAGACTCACTATCTTTAAATGGTAACATCTGATAAATCTCTTCTGTTACATAAGGCATAAATGGATGAAGAAGCTTTAATATAGTTGTTAAAACATCAAGTAATACTGCTTTCGTTGTATCATTCATATTAGCTTTACTCAACTCAATATAATTATCACAAAAGTCTTCCCAAATAAACTTATATAACATATTACCAACATTATGAAAATCATAACTATCCATATTTTTAGTAACATCTTTAATTAAATTATTTTTTAAAGTTAAAATCCATTTATCAGCTTTACTTAAATTTTGATAATCATATCCTGATGTCTTCATATCTTCAAGATTCATCAAAACATAACGAGATGCATTCCATAACTTATTAATAAAGTTCCAAGTAGATTTTATCTTTTCTTCATCATATCTTAAATCTGTTCCAGGAGCACTATTAGTAGTTAAGAAAAATCTTAAACTATCTGCACCATACTTATCTATAACATCCATTGGATCTACTCCATTACCTAAAGACTTACTCATCTTACGTCCTTCTTTATCACGGATAAGGCCATGGATAAGGCAATCTTTAAATGGACGTTTATCTGTAAACTCTAAACCTTGGAAAGTCATACGATTAACCCAGAATGGAATAATATCATAACCAGTTACTAAGACATTATTAGGATAATATCTTTTAAATAAATCAGTCTTTTCTGGCCAACCTAGTGTTGAAAATGGCCATAATGCCGATGAAAACCAAGTATCTAGAACATCTTCATCTTGAACCCAGTCATCACCATCAGGTGCATCCATACCTACATAAACCTCATCACCTTTATACCAAGCAGGTATTCTATGTCCCCACCATAATTGACGAGATATACACCAGTCATAAGTAATTTCCATCCAGTGATTCATTGTTTTCTCATAACGTTCTGGTACAAAGTTTACTTTAGTATCTTTATTCTTTTGATTTTCAAGAACTCTATCGGCAAGTGGTCTCATCTTAACAAACCATTGTTTAGATAAAGTTGGCTCAACTACGGCATCACTTCTCTCACTATGTCCAACATTATGAGTCATCTCTTCAATACCAATAAGTAAATCTTGTTTCTTTAAATCTTCTACTAGTTTTTCACGACACTCTTCTCTAGTCATTCCCTCATAACCAGGAGCATTCTCATTCATAGTAGCATCTAAATTCATTACCACAACCCGAGGTAAGTTATGTCTCAACCCTACTTCATAGTCGTTGGGGTCGTGTGCTGGAGTAATTTTTACGATACCTGAGCCAAAGTCTGGGTCTGCATGAATATCTCCAACAATTGGTATTTCTTTATTAACAATAGGTAGAATTACTGTCTTACCAATTAAATGTTTATATCTATCATCACTTGGATTAACAGCAACTGCAGTATCACCAAATAAAGTCTCTGGACGAGTAGTTGCAACATCTAAGTATTCATCAGTACCAGTTATATAATATTTAATATGATAAAATGCCCCCTTATCCTCTTTATAGATAACCTCTTCATTAGATAAAGCAGTCATTTGAACTGGATCCCAGTTAATAATTCTCTCTCCTCTATAAATTAAACCTTTCTCATAAAGTTTAACAAAAACATATCTAACCGCTTTACTAAGTCCTTCATCTAAAGTAAATCTTTCTTTAGTATAATCAAGACTAAGACCAAGTTTTGCCCATTGTTCGTGAATAGTAGTAGCATATTCATCTTTCCAACTCCAAGCATGTTCTAACCATTCATCACGAGTTATACCCCGAGGATTAATACCCATTTCTCTTAATCTCTTATCAACTTTAGCCTGTGTTGCAATACCAGCATGATCCATTCCTGGAACCCACAAAGCATCATAGCCATTCATTCGCTTATATCTAATTAAAATATCTTGTAAGGTTGTATCCCAAGCATGACCTAAATGTAGTTTACCTGTAACATTAGGTGGTGGGATAACTATACAAAAAGGTTCTCTACTCTTATCTTTATCACCTTTAAAATAACCATTATTTACCCATTCATTATACTTATTTTTTTCTACTTCTTTATGATTATATTTCTTATCTAACATGACCTATCTCCTCACTTTTCCTATTTCTTTTAATCATTTGATTTTCTATCACATCAAGTCCATATATCTCATCAGTATAAATAGTATCATCTACTCTTCTAAAAATATATGCGCCTACTGTCCCATAACTAGCATAATCATCTTTATGATTTTCAAAATATTCTAACTGTCTATCTGTAACTTTACTTGGAAGATAAAAAGCTATGACACCTATATCATCTTCAGTCTTATAATTAAAATGTCCTAACTCTGCAATACTAAGACCTGCTCTATGTGATTCATCATCTCTAAAATTCAGACCTAAATTATTATCGTCAGAAAATTTCTGATAACCTTTAACATGATATTCATCATCTAAAATATCCTGTTCAAACTTATCTTCTAATATTTGTTCTTCATCCGGAATAATGACGACTTTTCCTCTTTTCATAGACTCCTCCTTAAAATAAAAAATAACTATAACTTAAGGGCATAGATAACCTACACTGTACCACCTTAATTTATAGTTATTAAACTATCTCATTATTGATAACGGACTCATACCGTGGTAACTTACTATTAGTTCAGAAACCCTGCTCTATTCACTACCTTCCATATATCATATTGTTAATTTCCACCAACCATTAACTCTCTATCAATACTTTATATGTACTCCTTGAATATCAATCGCATTTAAGTGTATTATAAGCTATTTTTTTATATTTTACAACTACTTAATTTTAAAGTTATATTGTAAATAATTAGTAGAAGCTCTCTTCATATAACCATAATAACTAGCTTTAACTCTCACTAACTTATCTTTATCATAAATACTTAAGTATTTTATCTTTCTTTTAATCCTTGCCTTTACTTTATTATTTATTCTAATAATAAGCTTATTATTTCTTAAAATAAATCTATATCCTATAAAAGTAAAACCACTACTTAACTTATATATATTAGTTTTCTTATTAAGCTCTAACTTTTCTTTAACAAGCTCCTTTTCAATAACATTTTTAATATATTTTAATCTCTCTTTATCATAATCAAAGATAACTCCATATCGAGTAGAAATCTATGTCACCATATATTCCCCTCACAGATCCGTACGTGCAGCTTTCCCACATACGGCTCTTCATAATATAGATTTTAATTATTCCTCAAATTGCTTCCAAATTCTATCATATAGGGACTTTCTAAAAATAAAAGTTACAATTAAGGAGTAATAAGAACACTCC
>CAMMQC010000010.1 GCA_946498975.1 uncultured Mycoplasmatota bacterium | reverse complement strand
ATCCAAAAGTCTTATGTATTAATATCTTTTGTTCTTCATTTGGATATAATCTAAATTTATATGCTCTATATATTTTCATATGACGAACCTCCCTTTAGTAACTAAAGTGTACTGTATAGAAGATATGTTTGTCAATACATTTTTTCGATTTTCAAGTATAACTTTCCTATTATATAAAAAAATTAACTTTATCTAATAATTCTCTTTTATGGTTATTTAAATAAGTAGTTTGTTCTATAATTAGTTTTCTATATTGTTTATCTTTTACTAAAGGAAGTACTTCAGTTAAACAAGATATTGGTGTAGGTATCATGTTATTAATATTAACTATGCCAAGTTCACCATCTTTGATTTTAAACATATCAAGAGCCCTATCATTCATTGTTAAATGTTTTGGTTTAGGACTTGAAAGTGGCGCAAAGTAAGTTTGATTATTAAAAGTATAGACAACTCCTACATAAGGTCTAGATCTGCTTTTATTATAGGCAACTCTTTTATCAAATTTTCTTAAATAATCGATATAATTACTATCAATGTAGTATATTTTTAATTTATTCATTTGAACCTCCTTAAAATATATAATAAAAGGGCGACTTTAATTAAAAATCGCCCACTTTTTTCAGTCCCTACTATGGCAAGGGTTCTCCCGCTTTTTTAACTCCCTACTATGGCAAGGGTTCTCCCACTTTTTTAGCTCCCTACTATGGCAAGGGTTCTCCCACTTTTTCGATACAAATATATAGTATCAAATAAATTGTACTTTGTAAAGATATTTGTTATAATTTATTTAGAAAGTGAGTGGTCAATATGGCAAAACATTATGATTTAGTTGGATCAGTTTATGATAAATATGCTAGAGGTAATAAATATAGAGAAGAAGAAATTATTAAAATACCTGGAGTTACCTTTAGTTCTTTAGAGGATATAGATAAATTTACAGCAGGTTTATCTGGCTCTTATGATTTAAGTAGGAGATTAGATGATAAATATCAGGGGAAAAATATTTTTTCTATACGAGTAACTAATAGTAATGACAATTTTTATTATAAAAGTATTATTTATAACACTCCTGATTTAATTAAAATAATAGATTCTTTAAAGAAAAATTCAGTTTATACTACTCATGGTTATCGTACTATTAAAATTTATAATGGTAATAATCCTCTTTTTATAGATGCTTGGCTTGATGTAGAAAAGAAAATATTAGAAAAAGACAGCGAATGGTTATCTGGTGTATTTGGAGAAAATAGCAGTTATTATACGTTAATTAATAGATATATTAAAGGGGATGCTTTTGAGAATGATAACTTAATATTAGAACTTGAAGATGCTTTTAGAGATTATGAAGTATTTCGTAAATATCTTACTAATAAAGATAGAAAAAATATAATATCAAATGTAAATATTAAATCTTCTTCTATTCCTGTTAAAACTAATTTAGATGTAATAGAAGAAAAACTTGGAGATAGTATTAGTTTTGTACCACTAGATGATGAAGAAGATGACTATGAACCAGATGATTTTGCATTCCTTTCTCCTGAAGAAAGGGAAGAAGCTTATGGAGAAGGTAATATTGATATAGAAGAACATAGGAGAAGACGTTAATGTTAAATGAATATTTAGAATATCTTGAATATGAAAGACATTATTCTAGATATACTATAGATAATTATGAAAGAGATATAGAAGAGTTCTTAGATTATTTAGATAAAGAAGGACTTAATTACTTAAAACTAGAATATAGCGATATAAGACTTTATTTAATGTATTTAAAAGATGAAAAACATGAGAAGTCTACTTCTATTAGTAGAAAGCTTAGTGCCCTTAGAAGTTATTATAAATATCTTTGTAGTAATAATAAAGTTAAGACTAATTTGTTTAACTTAATATCATCTCCTAAGAAAGAACAGAAATTACCTAGATACTTTGAATACAATGAATTAGAAGAGTTGTTTAATGTTCCAGATTTAAATACTCCTTTAGGGCAAAGAGATAGACTAGTATTAGAGTTAATGTATGCGACTGGGATAAGAGTAGGAGAATTAGTTAAGATTAGATTAAAAGATATTAATAGAAGTGAAAGAACTATTTTAATACATGGTAAAGGTAGCAAAGAGCGAATTGTTAATTATGGAGAATATGCTAGTGATATATTAGATATGTATTTAAATGCTGGTTATAAAGACTTAAATAAGTTTAATAGTGATTATCTAGTATTAAATAATCAAGGAAGAGTAATAACAGAGAGAGGTATTAGATATATACTTACTAATTTAATTAAGAAAACATCTCTTCATAAGAATATATCTCCTCATATGTTAAGACATACTTTTGCAACTCATCTTTTAAATGAAGGATGTGATATCTTATCAGTTAAAGAATTATTAGGACATGAAAGTATTAGTTCTACTCAGATATATACGCATATTACTAATGATAGATTAAAAGAAGTTTATTTACATAGTTTTCCAAGAAAAAAATAAGTTTGTTTTTACTAAATTAAATATATTATATTAGGAGTTAAAAAAATAATATAAGAGAATATACTTGTAAGAAGTAAAGGTAAAAAAATAACAAATAAATGTTTTTTTTCGCTTGACGTTTAAGTTAAATTTCTCTATCATATATTATGTAGATAGGAGATAATTTATGGAGATTAAAAAGATAGTAACAGGAGCATTAGAAGAGAATTGTTATGTGTTAAGTAAGGATGGAACTTGTCTAATAGTAGATCCTGGTAGTGATAGTAAAAATATTAAAGAATTAGTTGGAACTGACAAAATTATAGGAGTTTTAGTTACTCATGCTCATTTTGATCATATAGGAGCTTTGCGCGACTTTTTAAATTCTAATAGGAGATTAAAAATATTTAAGAAGAGTAATCTTACTGATATGAAAGAAGTTGAGGTTGGAACCTTTAAATTTATTCCTATAATGACTCCGGGTCATAGTAGTGATTCAGTTACTTTTTACTTTAAAGAAGATAATGCTATGTTTGTAGGAGATTTTATCTTTAGAGATACTGTTGGTAGATGTGACCTTCCTACTGGGAGTAGTGAAGAGATGGATAAATCTATTAAAAAGATTAAAACTTATGATGATTCCATTGCTTTATATCCAGGCCATGGAGATGAAACTACTTTAGGTAGAGAAAAACAGTATAATTTATATTTTATAGAGAAGTAAGGAGTTGTGGTTATGTATATTGATTTAGTGGTATTAGTTGTTTTAATATTAATAGTTGTTATGTATTTTAGAAGATTTTCAAGTTTTGTTTATTTTATAGGAATTGTAGATATCTTCTTAAGAATATTAACATTTATTAAAAATAATATAGGCCTTCCTGACCTTGCCGCCGTAATTGATAATTATATTCCTGAAAGTATTTTAGCAATTGTAGGTAGTTATACTGATGGGATTCTTTATACAATTATCGCTTGGGCCTATATTGTAATAATGGCTATATTCTTATTTTATAATACTAAGTTCTTTATTAAGAAGAAAAAGATATAGGAGGTGTTATTTTGAAAAAAAATAATACTTGGATAAAAGTTTTAATTATAATTATTATCTTAGAATTAGTAGTAGGGGGTATTATCTTTGCTTATAAAAAATTAAATAGTAATGATAATAGTATTTCTACTAATGATAAAGAGACTAAAGCTCTATATGAAAAAATTGCCTATAATGATGTAGAATCTTTGGATGTTATGAGTCCTAGAATTATGTTATATTATGGCTATAAAAATATGGATATTAGTGAATCTATTAATTGTGATGTCGTTAATACTATTGATGATACTACTGGGTATAGTTGTGAAGGAATAGTTGATTTTATTCCTAGTAAGGATATTGAAAAGTCTGTTAAAGATATTTATGGACCTAATATAACTTTAACACCAACTTCTTTTGAAATAGATCCTAATCATTATGCTTTTTATGATGAGGAGATGGAAGGCTATGCAATTTTCACTAAAGATGAAGAAGTTAGTGTAGATCCTGTTAATATGAAATTAAGTGACGCTACTTTAGATGATGATGAAAATATTATTTTAACAGTAGAAGTTTTAGATGGAGTATTTGGAACAGTTAAAGATACGTATAATTTTACATTTACTAAAGATGGTAAAAACTATTATTTAACTAGTAAAGAAATAGTTACAAGTAAGGAGGAATAGTTATGTTTGATAAAATTAAAAGTGATATGGTAAAAGCAATGAAAGAACAAGATAAGTTTAAACTTTCTGTTATTAGAATGATTAAGGGTTCTATTGATAAAGAGAGAATTGATAAAAAAATAGAAATAACTGATGAAGTAGTTATCGATGTTCTTGCTAAAGAGTTAAAAACAAGAGAAGAATCTAGATTAGAGTTTAGTAAGGCGGGTAGAAATGATTTAGTAGAGGGATTGGATAAAGAAATCGCTATTATTAAAGAATATCTACCAGAACCATTAACAGATGAAGAAGTAGATAAAATAATAGATGAGGCCTTTATGGAAACAGAAGCATCTTCTATAAAAGATATGGGTAAAGTAATGAAAGTAGTTACTCCTAAAGTTAAAGGTAGATGTGATATGAAAGAAGTATCTAGTAAAATAAAAGCGAAATTAAGTTAAAAAAACTATCCTTTCTACATATTCTATAGAAGAAAGGATGGTTTTTATTATGAAGATTATCGCTCATAAAAGTAATTTGTATAATAATAAAACCTTTATTGAGTCTGTTAATAGTTTAGAAGGTTTAACTGGTGTTATGTTAGATATAGTTATGACTAAAGATAAACAAGTATTGGTGTTTTCACCTGTAACTACTAATAAGATAACTATTAATACAATACAAAATAATAATTTAAGCGAATTAACTTATTATGATATTTTAACATTAGACCAAGCTCTTAATATGTTAAATAACTTTAAAGGAAAAATTATTATTAACTTATTACCTTTGAATGAAGCATTACTTATAGAAGATTATCAAAAAATAGTTTCTAATAATTTAAGTTATACAGAGGAAGTTAAGAAAGTAACGGATAGATTTCCTAACTTAGATATTTATGTTTGTAGTAGTAGTTATAATCTTTTATATCAAATTATTAGAGTGTTTACTAATAGAAAAAATGGAGTAGTTTTAAGTGAAGATAGTGGTAGTTATATAGATGTAGATTTTTATATCTTTATACCTAGTATGTTAAATGAAAAGATAATGTCTGAACAGTTAAGTATAGGTAAAGAAGTAATGGTAAAGATGGAAGATGCTGATGATATATCTATAGTAATAAATTTTTTAGAAAAGAATAGAAAAAATAAAGAAAATTATCAATATATTACAAATCATGCGAAAATATTTTATTATAGTGTAAATAATATATAGGGATAGTTAAAAGTAAAGGATGTAGTTTATGAATAAGTTAGAGATATTTAAAGAGTTAGAAAAATTAGATTTACCTAAAGATAAGTATATAGTAATTAGTGGAGCTTCTTTAGTAGTTCAAGATATAATAGATGAAACAGATGATATAGATTTAACTTGTTCTAAAGAGTTTTATGATGAGTTAGATTGGCCTACTAGAATAGGAGCTTTTGGAGTAGAAATAAAATATAAAGATTGTTTTGAAATAGGATGTAATTTACCTGAATATCAAAATGTAGTTTTAATTAATAGTTATAGATTCTTATCGTTAGAAGACTGCTTAGAAATAAAGAAAATATTAAATAGACCTAAAGATAAGAAATTAATTAAAGAATTAGAACTAAAAGTATGTTTTAAAGATAATTATTATTTTGAAAGAAAACTAAGAGGAGAAGGGATAAACTTTATCGCTGGAGTTGATGAAGTAGGAAGAGGTCCTTTAGTAGGCCCTGTTGTCGCTGCTTGTGTTGTTTTACCAGAACATTTTAATTTAGATGGCTTAACTGATTCTAAAAAACTTAGTGAAAAGAAAAGGGAGTATTTTTATGATGAGATTATGAGACAAGCGCTAGGAGTTGGTGTTGGAATAATATCAGAAAAAGTAATAGATGAAGTTAATATTTATGAGGCGACAAAGATGGCAATGAAAGAGGCAATTAACAATTGTTCTTGTAAAATAGAACATATCTTAATAGATGCGATGAGGTTAGATATAGATATACCTACAACTTCTATTATTAAAGGAGATTTAAAAAGTATTACTATAAGTGCAGCATCTGTTATTGCTAAAGTAACAAGAGATAGAATGTTAGATGAGTTAGATTTAAAATACCCTATGTATGACTTTAAGAATAATAAAGGTTATCCTACTAAGAAGCATTTAGATGCTATTAAAAAATATGGTATTTTGGATGAGCACAGAAAGAGTTATGGACCTGTTAGTGAATATTTAGAAAAGGTGAAGTAATATGAAAGAGTTAAAGAATATTAATAAAGAATTTATTATCCTAATTATTATATTTGGTATTATTTGTATTAATGCTTTAATTATTATAATTATGTGTTTAGTATTTGAAAGTGATGGTACTGTTCCTAGTATTATTATGGGATTAGAAGCGATTATAATTGGATTAGTTGTAATTATAGTTGATAGAAGATTAACAAAGAAAAAATATCCTGATTGTTTTCTTAAAACAAAAGGAAGAATTGTTAGTAATCCGTTACAATTAAATGAAAGTGCAAAGTGGTCAAAGTATCCAATTATTAAATATGTAGTTAATGATAAAGAATATATGGTAAAATCATCAATAGGTAGTGGTGGTATTATGAGTTTTATTCTTAAAAATAGAAAGAAAACAGTTTATTATAATAAAAATAATCCTAGTGATGCATATACTAAAAATTATATTTCAATAATAGTGGGATTAATGTTTATGTTAGGTGGAATATTAGCATTGATTGTAACTTTTAAATTAAAATTTTGTTGACAAAGTGATATTTGTAATGTATAAATTTGTATGAAAGAAGGGATTAGATGTCTAAAAACTTAGTGATAGTGGAAAGTCCTAGTAAAAGTAAAACTATTGAAAAATACTTAGGTAATGATTATAAAGTAGTAGCAAGCCAAGGACATATTAGAGATTTAGCAACTACAGGACATTTAGGTCTTGGTGTTGATGTAGAAAATGGATTTAAGCCTAATTATGTACCATTAAAGGGTAAGAAAAAGATAATTACAGAGTTAAAAAAAGATGTTAAAGATGCAGAACATGTAATACTTGCAACCGACCCTGATCGTGAGGGAGAAGCGATTTCTTGGCATTTGAAAGAAGCTTTAAATATTAAAGATAAAGACTATGATAGAGTGTTATTTCATGAAATTACTAAAGATAAAGTACTTGATGCAATTAAACATCCTACTAAAATAGATGATAACTTAGTTAAGAGTCAAGAGACTAGAAGAATACTTGATAGAATAATTGGTTTTAGATTATCTAAGTTATTACAGTCTAAAATAAAAGCGAAGAGTGCCGGACGTGTTCAAAGTGTTGCCTTAAAACTTATTGTTGATAGAGAACGTGAAATAGAAGCTTTTGTTCCAGAAGAGTACTTTACAATAACTGCTATCATCGAAGATACAGAAGCGAATCTTTTTAAATATAAAGATGAAGATATTAAACTTCATAATGAGTTGGAAGCTAATAAGGTATTAGAGTCTTTAGGAGATGATTATAACTTAAGTAGTATAGAAAAAAAGAAAAGAAAGAAAGCTAGTCGTGCTCCTTTTATAACTTCAACTCTACAACAAGAAGCATCTACTAAGTTAGGCTTTACGGCTAAAAAGACCATGTCTATCGCTCAGAAATTATATGAAGGTATTGATTTAGGAGATGAAACAGTTGGTCTTATTACTTATATGAGAACTGACTCTATTAGACTTTCTGATGAGTTTGTAGGTAGTGCTTTTCATTATATTGAAGAGAATTTTGGTAAAAAGTATATTGGTTATACTAAACATGCTAAGAAAACAGATAATGTGCAAGATGCTCATGAAGGAATTAGACCTACTAGTATATTAAGAGAACCATTAAAAGTTAAACAA
This sequence comes from uncultured Mycoplasmatota bacterium, assembly GCA_946498975.1. Classification (GTDB taxonomy): domain Bacteria; phylum Bacillota_I; class Bacilli_A; order RF39; family UBA660; genus Onthousia. The sequence goes on along the minus strand of CAMMQC010000010.1, from coordinate 36,844 downwards.
TATTTATCTAATGATGAGTTTAAACTATATAGTTTAATCTATAAAAGAGCACTTGCTAGTCTTATGGCAGATGCAATTATGGATAGTACAACTTTAATCTTCAATAATAACGATTATAAGTTTAAAGCAACTGGAAGTATTTTAAACTTTGATGGTTACTTAAAAGTATATAGTGATTATGAGAAAAATGAAGATAAAATTATTCCTGAACTTATGGAAGGTAATAATTATAAAGCTAGTGACATTTTATCTGAACAACATTTTACAAAACCACCTGCAAGATATACAGAAGCTAAGCTTATTAAAGAAATGGAAGATTTAGGAATAGGACGTCCTTCTACTTATGCTAAGACTATTGATACTATTAAAGAACGTGGTTATGTAAAAGTAGAAGATAAAAAGTTTGTACCAACTGAAATTGGAATAGAGACAACTGATAAACTGCAAGAGTTCTTTAGTGATATCATAAATGTAGAATACACTAAAAATATGGAAGAAGAACTTGATAAAATTGCCGATGGTAATTTAGTTTGGAATGAAGTCTTAAAAGAGTTTTATGATATCTTTGAACCACGTGTTAAGAAAGCTTTTAGTGATATGGAGAAAAAGGAAGCAGAAGAGACAGGGGAAATGTGTCCAGAGTGTGGAAGTCCTTTAGTTAAAAGAACTGGTCGTTATGGAGAGTTTGTCGCTTGTTCTAATTATCCGGAATGTAAATACATAAAAAAGGAAGAGAAACAAGTAATTGAAGTATGTAATTGTCTTAAATGCGATGGTAAAATACTAGAAAGAAAAACAAGACGAGGTAAGATTTTCTATGGTTGTAGTAACTTTCCTAAGTGTAAAGAAGCCTTTTGGGATAAACCTACTGGACAAAAATGTCCAAATTGTGGTGAGATGTTGGTAGAAAAAGAAAATAAAATAAAATGTAGTAAATGTGATTATGAAAAAGCCTAATAGGGCTTTTTTTCTAAACCTTTTTGGTATATAATTGATTAAGGTGATAAAAGATATGGAATCAAGGACAGAGTATCAACAAAAGAAAAGAAAAAAGAAAAAATTAAGATTTAGAAAATGGGTTATAGTCGTATTTTTATTGTTTTTCCTCAGTATCTTTATATTTTCTGCTTATAAACTATATTCTTGGCATAATGATAATAAAGAAATAGAAACTATTGCTGACGATGTAGTTAAAGATACTAAAGTAAAAGAAAAAGAAGATACTGAAAATACTGAAAACATTAATCCTCCTGATAATAGAGATAATGACTATTGGAACTATATTAAAATGAGTCTTTTGGAAGTAGATTTTAATGAACTACTTGCCAAAAATCCTGATACTGTAGGATGGATTCAAGTAAAGGGAACAAACATTAATTATCCTATAGTACAAACTACTGATAATAGTTATTATTTGAATCATGCTTTTGATAAAACTTCTAATGATGCAGGATGGGTATTTATGGATTATAGAAACGATGCAGTTAACTTTAATCAAAATACTATTATTTATGCTCATAGTAGATTGACAGGATCTATGTTTGGAAGTTTAAAAAATATACTTAATAGCTCTTGGTATACTAATAAAAATAATCATATTATAAGACTTTCTACTCCAATAGAAAATACTATGTGGCAAGTATTTAGTGTTTATACAATTCCTAAAGAAAGTTATTATATAACCCCTAGTTTTAATAGTAATGAAGCTTATTTAGAGTTTTTAAATACAATTAAAAGTAGAAGTGAAGTGGATTTTTCTGGAACTGTTAATACAAATGATAAAGTGCTAACACTCTCAACTTGTCAGGATAACTTCGGTAATAGAATTGTTATGCACGCTAAATTAATAAAAAGAGAAACTAGGTAAAAAAGTGTCAAATTAATATTTTGATATGCAATGTATATAAAGCCTTGTTAAAAAAATATTATTTTAGGAGATTGACTTAAGTCTAAATCTTTAGTATGCTTATAGTGAAGATAAGGTGAGACTACTTATCTATATAAAGGAGGATGTATAATGAAAAAAATTAGTCTATTTGCTACTATATTCGTTTCATTCTTTGCTTTTGGAATGATGAATGTAGAAGCGATTTCACCAGCTGATATAGAATATCCTGGTAGTAATGTAACATCAGAAAATAGGGATGGTATTTACTATTTAACATTAACAGGAGATGCTGATGAAGATTTAATAGTTAGTGCTGGAGAAACTGTTGTACTTGATCTTAATGGGCATACTTTAGTTAACTATACTGATGCAGTTGAAACTATTAAAGTAAATGAAGGTGGTGCCTTAACTATTGTTGATAATAGTGCAGGAAAAACTGGTACTGTTAGTCAAGTTGAAACTTCAACTTATGGTCCTATTACTAATTATGGAACTTTAATAATTGAAAGTGGTAATTTTACAACACCATTAGATTTCTATGTAGTTAGAAATGAAGGTGCTAACCTTACTATTAATGGTGGTAACTTTACAACTGGTTCAACAACAACATCATTAATTGGTAATATTAAGTATAATGAATTAAGTGCAGATTTACCAACTATGACAATCAATGGAGGTACTTTTGAAGCAGTACAAGATGTTATTAGAAATAATGAAAATACTGCTGTTACAATTACAGGTGGTACTTTCACTAGTCAAAGTGCTTTTGCTTTAGATAACTTAGGATCTGCTACTGTAACGGGTGGAACGTTTACATCAGTAGAAAATTCTGCTATTAGGCATCAAATTGATAGTACTAATCCAGATTTTAGTAGTTTTAATATTACCAATGCAACATTAAACTCTGCTGCTGATAAAGGTGATTATGCAATTTATGATAAGGCAGTTAATGAGGATGTAACTGATGATTATAATATTACAACTGATGCTGATGGTAATTTAGTTCTTGAAGAATTAACACCAGTAACTGATGTTACAGAAGAAACAGAAGAAGTTAGTAATGAAGAAAATCCAGAAACAAGTGATGGAATATTACTATTCTTAGGATTAACAGTTGTAGGTTTTGCAGGTACTGCATTAGCTTATAGAAGACTTCACAATTAATAAGAAATTAAGGCATTAAAAAGTGCCTTTTTTTCTTTTCTAACAAAATTGTAAGGAAATAATCTTTAATATTGTGTTATCATTTAGTTGGTGATAGATAATGAGACAAAAAGTTAGAGATATAGTATTTTTAATACTAGGTGTTACTTTAACAATTCTTTTCTTTACAGTAGTAATACCAGTACTTGCAATTATAGGATTAATTAAAGTAATTTCTATGATTAGACACTTTAAAACTCATCATAAATTTGTTAAAATAAATCCATAAGGTGATGAATTTATGGAATATTTAGATTATTATGATGAAGATGGTAATTATTTAGGTTATAAAACAAGAGATGAAGTTCATAAAGAAGGGCTTTGGCATAATACTGTTCATTGTTGGTTATATGAGATGGATGGTAGTGTTTACTTTCAAATAAGAAGTAGTAGTCATAAATTTTATACGACAGCATCAGGACATGTTTTAAAAGGTGAGACTATTGAAGAGGCTTTTAGGCGAGAAATAAATGAGGAGATAGGACTTGATATAGATAGTAGCGATGCAACACTTGTAGATATTGTTCCTTGGCGTATGGATAAAATTAAAAATGGCTCCCTTTTTAAAGATAGAGCGAAAGCGAATGTCTATGTTGATTTATTTGAAGGAGACATAGATAGTTTTAAATTTGATCCTAATGAAGTATTAGGTGTTGTTAAAGTAAAGGCAAAAGATGCTTTAAATCTCTTTAAAAATGGTAAAGGAGAAATAGAAGCAGTACTTATTACTACTAAAGATAATAAAAATGTAAAGATAAGTAAACTAGTTAGTATAGATGATTTCTTAGTTCAAAAACACGAGAATGCCTACGATAAGTATAAAGATGTGTTAAGTAAAGTAATAGAAATTACTAAATAAGTAGTAATTTCTATTTATTTTTGGTACAATACTTTCTAAGATAGGAGATAGATAAAATTGAAAGATGCTTATACTAAAAGTAGTAATGATATTTTAGAAGAGTTAGGTAGTAAAAAAGATGGATTAAATGAAAAAGAAGTAACTAAAAGATTAGAAAAATATGGTTATAATGAAATAGAAGCTAAGAAACCTAAAACTATATTAGAAATGGTTATAGATGGGCTTAAAGATAAAATGATTTTAATACTTTTACTTGCATCAATTCTTTCCTTTATACTAGGAGAAGTAGCAGAAGGGGTAGTTATATTAATAATTATCTTTATAAATTCTTTAATTAGTATAATTCAAGAGAAGAAAGCAATGAATGCTATTATTGCTTTAAGAAATATGAATGCTCCTCATACTACTGTTATAAGAGGTGGTAAGAAGAAAAATATTTTAACTAAAGAAGTAGTTGTTGGAGATATTGTTTATCTAGAAGATGGTAATATTGTACCTGCAGATATTAGATTAATAGAAGAGAATGGTTTAAAAGTAGATGAATCATCTCTTACAGGAGAAAGTGTTCCTGTAGAAAAAGATGCTAGTTTAATATTAGATAAGAATACACCTTTAGCAGATAGAGTTAATATGGTTTATTCATCAACTATTATTTCTTATGGTACTGCTATTGGAGTTGTAGTTGGAACAGCTACTAATACAGAAGTAGGTTCTATTGCAACAATGTTAGAAGATACTGATAGCTTAGATACACCACTTAAAAGAAAGCTTAATAAAGTTGGAGAAGTCTTAAGTATTATTGGTATTTTAGTCGCTATTCTTATATTTATAATAGGGCTTATTTATGGTAAAGACTTTATCTCTTTATTAATGGTTTCTATATCTTTAGCTATCTCTGTAATACCAGAAGGATTACCTGCTACGGCAACTATTGTAATGGCTTTAGGTGTATCTCGTATGGCTAAGAAAAATGCTTTAGTAAAGAAACTTCCTGCTGTTGAAGCTTTAGGTAGTGCAACTGTTATTTGTTCTGATAAGACAGGTACTCTTACTTTAAATAAGATGACAGTTGTAAAAAGCACTTTATATAGTGATATTATTAATAAAAATGATGATAATACCTTTAATGATGACTTAATAAAATGTTCTTGCTTATGTAATAATGCTTATATTGATAAAGATAAAGTAATAGGAGATCCTACAGAAGGATGCTTATTAACTTATGCTAAAAATAATGGTTATGACATTAAAGATATAAAAAGTAATGAAGTTTTATATGAACAAGCCTTTGATTCTATTAGAAAAAGAATGAGTGTTGTCATTAAAGATAAAAAAGGATATTTAATTTATTGTAAAGGTGCTCCTGAAGAGTTAATAGATGTATGTAGTTATGCTTGTGTTGATGGCAAGTTAGTTAAACTTACTAATGAAGATAAGGATAAAATAAAAGATTACTGTGTTACTATGTCTAGTAAGGGCTTAAGACTATTAGGCTTTGCCATGAAAAATATTAAGACTCTTCCTAAAGAAGGAGATATGATAGAAGAAGATTTAACTTTTATTGGTATTATGGGAATAATTGATCCTCCTCGAGTTGAAGTAAAACACGCTATTAATACTTGTCATGAAGCAGGTATTAGAGTAATTATGATTACAGGAGATCATAAATTAACTGCTAAAGCAATTGCTAAAGACCTTGGTATCTATAAAAAAGGTGATGTAGTAGTAGATGGTGAAGAACTCAGTAGAATGAGTGATTTAAAGCTTCGTAATACCATTAAAGATATTTCTGTCTTTGCAAGAGTTACACCACAAGATAAACTTAGAATTGTTAATGCCTTAAAGAAAAATAAAGAAATAGTTGCTATGACAGGGGATGGTGTTAATGATGCTCCTGCCTTAAAGAAAGCTGATATTGGTGTTGCCATGGGTATTACTGGTACAGATGTTGCAAAAGATGCCGCTGCTATGATTTTATTAGATGATAACTTTACAACTATTGAAGCAGCAGTTAAAGAAGGAAGAAGAGTATATCGTAATATTCAAAAAGTAATACAATACTTACTAGCAGGTAATATTGCAGAAGTATTAACTATATTTGTATCTATGCTATTTAACTTACCAAGTCCTTTACTTGCTGTTCATATTTTATTTATTAATCTTGTAACTGATACTCTTCCTTCCCTTGCTCTTGGAATAGATCCAGCAAGTCCTAATGTTATGAAACATAAACCAGTTAAAGAGGGAAGTCTATTTGAGCGTGGTCTTGTCTTTAGAATAGGTTTCTATGGAGTATTCCTTGCAATTATTACTTTAGTCGCTTACTTTATAGGGCAGGATGATAGTTATAATGTAGGTATGACTATGGCCTTTACAGTTTTATGTCTATCACAAATATTCCATTCTCTAAATCAAAGTTCAAGTATAACATCTCTATTTAGTAAAGATTATCCAAGAAATAAAATGTTATTCCTTTCTATGGTAGGATCAATTTTCTTTCTTATGATTGTTCTATTTGTAACACCTATAAGAGAATTCTTCTCACTTAGTGTATTAAGTGGAAATGAATGGTTAATAGTTATATTACTATCATTATCACCAATTCTTATAGTAGAAATATTTAAAGCGATAAAAAGAAGCATAGGAATGGATAGTTAGTATTATGGTAGTAAATAAGAAGAGAATAGTCTTAAGTAATAAAATCTATCCTTTATTTGCAGGACTTTCAGGAGATTTAATTTTCTATATTGCAATCAATACTTTATTTTTAACAGAAGTAAAACACTTAAGTGCTTTAGAAATTAGCTCTCTTACTACAATTAGTATATTTGTTATGCTTATTTTAAATCCTTTAGTTATGAAGATAATTAATAAAATAGGTGCTTTAAACTCTGTAAGAGTAGGGGTTACCGTTCTTTTCTTAGGAGCATTTCTTATTACTGTTGGTAATAATTATTTTACTATTTTAATAGGTTCTATTCTTTATGAATCATATTCTTACTTTAAGAAGATGGATACTGTAATATTAAGAAAAAATCTAACTTTCCTAAAAGAAGAAGATAAACATTTAGAATATGAAAGCAAAGGTTCCTTAATTTATGCAATAGTTACAATGTTTACTTCCTTTGTATCTGGTTTTCTTTTTAATTTAAATAACTATTTACCTATGATATGTTGTCTAATTTTTTGTCTCATAAATCTTTTCTTAGTTAATTTTCTATATGAAGTTAAAACTCCTAATAATAAGGTAATTAAGAAAGATAAGAGAAAAGTTAAAATAACTCATCTTGTATTCTTAATTTTACTTCTTTTTGCAGTATGCTATGCAATTATAGATTTAGGACAAAATAATAGTAAGTTATTTATTCAATATAAATTAGATAGTTTCTTATCTTTAGAAAATGTCTCTATCATATTAACTTTAATAGTTAGTGCTTCACGAATTGTTAGAGTAGTTGCAAATTATTTCTTTATTACAATCTATGAAAAGTATAAAAGTAAGATATTATCTATTATAGGTTATAGTCTTCTTATATCATTTGTACTTATCTTAATAGGTAACTTTATACCATTTAAAGTCTTTGGTATTATCTTAATGAGTATAGGCTTTTGTTTATTCCTTGCTATAAGAGATCCATTTGATAATTATATTAAAGAGTTATTACTTAATAATACTAAACAAGAAGACCACGAGATTATGATAAATAAGTTAAACTTTACAAGAAAGTTAGGTAAGTTAATAATTAGTAGTTTAATTACTTTAATACTTCTAAAAGATATTCTTACTTATGTAATGATATTTTTATTAGGACTTTCTTGTTTTAGCTTAGTAATAGTTTATGAAATATATAAAATATTAAAGAAAAAGAAATATGCTTAAAATATCTTGAAATATAGATATTTTTTGTTTTATAGTCTATGCTAATTTTTATGCACAAAATATAATAAATTAGTGCATAAAAATTAGTTTATTGACCATAAAGTTATACATTATTGCTTTATGTTGCAAAAAAACGAAAAAAATATAAAAAATGCGAGAAAAATCAACATATATATAAGGTTTTATGAAAAATTAAGAGTTATTGACACTAAAATACCAAAAAAAGTCAAATTGGTGTCGATAACTTCTTCTTTTTATGATAAAATTTAGTAAAAGGAGAAGAAAATTATGGAACAAATATATAAAAGGGAAACTTATTTAAAAAAAATTAGAGGTTTTTATAATGATAATGAAACTATAAAAGTAATTACTGGTATTAGAAGATGTGGTAAATCTTTTCTTTTGAAGCAGGTAATCGAAGAATTAAAAGATAATGGAATATTAGATAAAGATATAATCTATATTAGATTAGATGTTCCACCATTTAATACTATAAAAGAATCTAAAGAATTAGAAGATTTAATAAAGAATTCTTTAAAAGATGATAATTTTAAATATTTATTTATTGATGAAGTTCAAAATGTAGAGGATTTTGAAGAAGTAATTGACGGCTATAGAGCAATAGGAAACATGTCAATATTTATAACTGGTTCAAATTCTTATCTTTTATCAGGAGAGCTTGTTACAAAACTAACTGGTAGAAAAATAGAAATAGAAATGCTACCACTTAATTTCTATGAATATATAGAGATGAAGAAAATGTTTAATAAAGAAATAAATACTAATATATATTTAGAATTTGAAAATTATGTTAGAAACGGAGGATTTCCTGGTTCTATTAAATATGATAATGAGGAAGACAGAAAAAGATATACTGAAAATGTCTTAGATGATATCTTTAATAAAGATATTAAAGTTAATGAAAAAATAAAAAGCACAGATACTTTTAAGAATATACAAACATTTATTATAAATAATTTTGGTACTATGATTTCTGCTAATAGTATAAAAAAGTATTATAAAAATAAAAATATTAATATAGATATACGAACTATTAATAGATATATTAATATCTTAGAAAATGCTAAAATAATTTATCCTTGTAATACCTTTGATATAAAATCTAAAAGAGTTTTAAATGGAGAAAGAAAATATTATTTAGCAGATACTAGTATTTATTTTACCTTTAATACTGATAATAGAATTAATTATGGACCAGTACTTGAAAATATATTACATAATTATCTGGTTAGTAAAGATTATCATCTAAGTGTTGGTAAAATAGGCAAATTAGAATGTGATTTTATTGCAAGAAAGGGAAATGATAATTATTATTATATTCAAGTGTCTAAAAATATTGAAGATGATAAGACAAGTATAAGAGAATATAGACCATTCTATGAAATTAGAGATATGTATCCACGTTATTTATTCTTACTTGATATGATATTTAAAAAGAATTTAGAGGGTATTAACAATGTTAATATTGTAGATTTTATTTATAATAATGAAGATTTAAAATAATAATGAATTTATCTATATGATAAGTTCTTTTTCTATGATATTATATTGTCAAAGGAGAAATATCTTATGAAACAAAAACTTGATATTAAATATAATATACCAAATATTAAAGCTTTTTTAAGTGTATTTAATTTAAATTTAGAAGTTTATAACGACCTATCTATAAAAGATGAGATAAAGATTTTAGATAAAGAGAAAGAAGTAGGTAGGGTCCTATTTAATGAAGATAAAATAGAAATAACATCTAAAAGTATTTATGGAGATTTGAAAACTAGTACAGATTATGCTAGTGCATTCACTTTAACTGATGTAGAATCTTTTGATACTATTGGGACATTTGGTCTTTTTGCAAGTTTTAGTAATACATTTAAATTTACTTTAGGAGACAAATTAACAGGAGATTTAAACTTTGCAATAAAATTAGATAATGAGTTTGGTAATAGAGCTAATTTACATGCTATATTGAACTATCAAGATGATAATAAAAAATATATTATGAAGTTTCAAGAAGCAGGATTTCCTTTATATTATTTAGAAGAAGGTAAAGATTATCAGGAAAAAATTATTTATAATTTATTTGATTCATATGATTATCCTTATATTCATCACTCTTTAACTGAGAAAATAATAGATAATAATATAGTAAAAAGCTATTATGAAAGTTCCTTTATAGGAAAGGGTTACTATAATAAAAAAAATAATACTGCAGTTAATGTTAAAAAAATAAATAACGAATTAGTTGATAAAAAATATTTAGAGTTTCCTAAAAAAGGAGCGGATGATGAAGAGGCTGAAGTAATAAATAAAGGAGAAGTCTTTACCTCTATAAGTCCTGATACAATAGATAAAATTAATAGTTTAATAGAAGAATTTCCATTTTTAGAAAAGATCTTTATTTATTCCTTTAATAATTTTAGTAATAAGGAAATACATGCTTTGTTTGGACTTAATAAAGATAAATACACTTTAGATGATTTTTACTTTGATAAAGGGAAGTTTTTAGTTAAAAATATATTTTAAGGAGAAGTATTATGCTAGTAAAAGATTTAAGAAAGACATTAGAAAAATATGATAAAAAAGAAATGACTGATATAGTAGTAGAACTATATAAGAGACTTCCTAAAAAGGTTAAAGAAGATTATGATATTGATAAGTTTATAGAAGATATTAATAATAAAACTAAAAAAGAAGAAAAGAAAGTTAGTTTCGATGATTTATGTAGTGAAATGAGATATTTTCTTGATTGTGCTAAAGCGGGATTTTACTCTTCCCCTAATAAAGTTGTTCCTAAAAAAGAAAGAAGTAATTGGAGATTTAAAGCAAAAAGATACTATAAAGAATTAATTAAAACTATTCCTACTACTGATATAGGAGTTAAAAGTACTAAACTATTAATAGAGTTATATGAATTAGTTAGTAGAGGTACTAATACTTTAGTTTTTACTAATTGGGATACTTTTAGAGCTTTAGGAGTAAGTCAAACTGAATACTTTGATATGCTTCTTAAAAGAGTTTTATCTACAGGAGAATCTATTAATAATATAAAGGTATGTATAGATTTGTTAGATAACTGTAAAGATCCTGATGTACTAGATGAATTCCTAATAAATATCTTTATAGATAATTTAAGAACAGAAGAATCTAAGTTAACAGCAATTAATTTGTTAGATGAGAAGGTTGTTGAAGTAAAAGAGAAAATAAGAAGTTTAGGGAAAAAATATAATCATTATGATATGTACTATTTAGAAGAAGATAATAACCTTTATGTAGAAACTGTCACAAGATTATATTTCTCATCTTTTGAAGTAGATGAAGGTATTAAGTATTATCAAAAAAACTATATACATTATAATAGTGAGGTAAAAGAATATATTCTATTAGAGATTTTAAGAGAACTAGAATTATATGAAGACTGGATTGCTGAATATGAAAGGGCAAGTAAGAAAATTAAGTTAAGAGAAGAATTAACTAAAGACTATGAGAAAATCAAAGAATTAGTATGATAATAATTTTTAAATCATAAACTTACTACTGGAAAGGTAGTGAGGCATATGTTTACAAGAGGAATAGATAAGAGAATGAAAATTATTCTTTTAATATTTAGTAGTATTTTATTAGTAATAGTCTTAAGAGTGTTTTATGTTCAAGTAGTAGATTATAAAAAACTATCAACTCTTGCTAGTGACCTTTGGAGTAGAAATTTACCTATTGAGGCATCGCGTGGTAGGATTCTTGATAGAAATGGAGTAGTTCTTGCTGATAATATTACAACAACATCTTTAGTTTTAATACCTAATCAGATTAAGAATAAAAAAGAAGTTACGGCAAAACTTGCAGAGATTTTAGGAGTAAGTTTTGATGAAATGAAAGAACACGTTTATAAAGAAACATCTATTGAAAGGGTTCATCCTGAAGGTAGAAGACTATCTTATGAAGTTGCCGATAAAATAGAAGCCTTAAACTTTGATGGAGTTTATTTAGTTAAAGAATCTAAAAGATATTATCCTTATGAAGAAATGTTATCCCATGTTCTAGGATATGTCGGAATAGATAATCAAGGTTTATCTGGAATAGAGTTACAGTATGATGATTATTTAACGGGTGAGAATGGAGCGATTAAGTATTTTAGTGATGCTAAAGGAAATAAACTAGAACTTACTGATTTATATATAGAGCCTCAAGATGGTATGGATTTACAACTTACTATTGATATAAATATTCAAAAGTCAATAGAACGTGAACTTGATAATGTTGTTGATATGTTTAATCCAGATATGGCTCTTGCCGTTGTAATGAATCCTAAAACAGGGGAGATACTGGCAATGAGTTCTAGACCAAATTTTGATCCTAATAATTACGGGAATTATTCTCAAGAAGAACTATCTCGTAACCTTCCTATATGGGCTAGTTATGAACCTGGTTCTACTCAAAAGATAGTTACAACGGCTGCGGCAGTAGAAGAAGGGGTAGTTGACCTTTTTAAGGATGAGTTTACTGATACAGGTTCAGTTCAAGTAGATACGGCTAGAATTAAATGTTGGAAAGCAGGAGGACATGGCCATCAGACATTCCTTCAAGTCTTACAAAACAGTTGTAATCCAGGTTTCGTTAAGATGGGACAATTATTAGGCAAAGAAAGATTATTTCACTATTTAGACTTATTTGGTTTTGGAAATAAAACAGGTATAGATTTAAATGGAGAAGGAGAGGGTATTATCTTTCCTCTTGAAAATGTTGGAAACATAGAACTTGCAACTACTGCCTTTGGTCAAGGTATTAGTGTTACACCTATCCAACAGATAACAGCAATATCGGCAGTTATTAATGGGGGAGATTTATTAAAGCCTTTTGTCTTAAAAAATATCTTAGAGCCAGAGACTGGTAATGTAATGGAACATAATAGTAAAACTAAAGTAAGAAAAGTGATAAGTGAAAAGACTAGTGAAATTATGAGATATGCCCTAGAAACAGTAGTTGCCTTAGGAGGAGGTAAATCTGCTTATATTGATGGTTATAGAATAGGTGGTAAGACAGGTACGGCTCAAAAGGCCGTTAATGGTGCTTATCTTGCAAATAACTATATAATGTCCTTTGTTGGTATAGTACCATCTAATGATCCTGAAGCGGTGCTTTATATCGCAATAGATAATCCAAAAGATACAGCACTTCTTTCAAGTTATACAACAACTCCTATTGCAAGAAGAATTCTTCTAGATATAATTGATGCTTTAGATATAGAAAAGCAAGAAGGAGGAGTTGAAAAAGACTATGAATGGACTGATAAAGTCTATTATGAGGTGGTAGATGTAGTAGGTAAAACTCCTAAAGAAGCTAAGAAATTATTAGAACACTTTTCTATAGAATACTCTGGTAGTGGTGATGTGATAATAAGCCAATCTCCAGAAGCAGGAACAAGACTTGAAGATGGCAGTACTGTTAAATTAATGTTAGGTAATTAGTCTAAAATTAAATAATAATCATAAAATTAAATGACAAGAGAAAGTAAAATAGAAAAATATATATAGAATAACAAAAATACTTATGCTATAATACTTAGAGAAATGAGAGGCGATAAGTCATGTTATTACTTACAAAAGCAGTATTTGCAATTATGATTGGATTTTTATTTAGTGTCGTTTTAGGTCTTATCCTTTTACCTCTTTTAAGAAAGTTAAAGGTAGGGCAGAGAATAAGTAGTTATGTAGGATACTCTCATAGGCAGAAAGAAGGTACTCCTACAATGGGAGGATTAATCTTTATTATTCCTACTGTCATAATTACTTTAGGCTTATTAATTACTGATAAAATATCTTATTCTGATAATTTAGCGATAGTCTTAGTTGTCTTTTTAGGATTTGCTATTATTGGATTTTTAGATGATTTCTTATCTTTAAAAAAGCATAATAATGAAGGGCTTACTACATATCAAAAATTACTAGGACAAGTTATAATATCAACAATATTTTTCTATATCTATATGAAAAATGGAGGACAGACTTCTTTTGTTGTTGGTACTCTTGGTATTGATATAGAACTTACTTGGTTATATGGACTATTTATATTATTTATCTTGATAGGAGCATCTAATGCAGTTAATTTGACTGATGGTCTTGATGGCCTTGCAGGAAGTTTATCTGCTGTTGCTTTTATTGCCTTTGCCCTTATTTCCTTTGTGGTAGGCTTTGAAGATATTGGTATATTTTGTTTAGTATTAGTAGGTTCACTGATAGGGTTCTTAGTGTATAATACTCATCCTGCTAAAGTATTTATGGGTGATACTGGTTCTCTTGCTCTTGGAGGTGTTATGGGTGCCGTTGCCATACTTACTCATAGAGAACTTACTTTACTTGTAGTAGCAGGAGTATTTGTAATAGAAACATTATCAGTTATTTTACAAGTATTTTGGTTAAGATTCTTTCATAAAAAGTTATTCTTAATGACACCTTTACATCATCATTTTGAAAAACTTGGTTGGCAAGAGACTGATATTGTTAAATTATTTGTAGTTTTTGGACTATTACTTGCCATGGGTGGAATTATTTTTGGAGTATGGTTATAGAAAAGAGTGATTAGATGAAGAAGAAAGGTTTATCTTTGCCTTTATTAATCATAGTAATACTCTTAGTAACATTTGGACTTATAATGATATATTCAGCTTCCAGTATTTGGGCAGAATATAAGTTTCACGATAGTTTTCACTATGTGAAACAACAAGCATTATTTACAGTAATAGGATTTATAATAATGTATATAGTTAGCAAAATAGATTATAATATCTATTTTAAGAAGGCAAATATCATTCTAGGTATTTGCTTTTTATTATTAATTTTAGTTTTAATACCAGGAATAGGTAGTATCAGAAATGGTAGTCGTAGTTGGTTTGGAATAGGACCATTTGGAGTACAACCCAGTGAGTTTATAAAGCTAGCATTAATAATATTTACAAGTAGATATTTAGTTAATAGTAATAAGTTTTTAAAAAGTTATAAGAAAGGAGTTATTCCGATACTTGGAATTGCAACTCTTGCTTTTGGTCTTATTATGTTACAACCAGATTTAGGTACTGGTTTAGTTTTGATGGTCTCAATTATTGCTATGCTTTTTATTGCAGGAGTTAATATGAAATTCTTTTATATCTTAGGTGTAATAGGAGTAATTGGTGTAGTAATTCTAATAGCCATTGCCCCTTATCGAATGGATAGAATTACATCTTTTATAGATCCTTGGTCTGATCCTTTAGGAACAGGTTTTCAAATAATACAGTCTTTATATGCAATAGGACCAGGTGGACTACTTGGAACGGGTTTTCTTAATTCAAGACAAAAACACTTTTATTTACCAGAACCTCAAACAGATTTTATTTTTTCTATTATTTGTGAAGAATTTGGGGTGGTAGGAGCGATATTTATTGCAGTTCTTTTCTTTTTACTTCTATACTTTGGTGTAAAAATAGCATTAAAGACAAATGATTTATTTGCCAAGTACTTAGCTTTCGGACTTATCTTTCAAATGATTTTTCAAGCATTAATGAATCTTGCGGTCGTTATAGGTTTAATTCCTGTAACAGGTGTTACTTTACCTTTCTTATCTTATGGAGGAAGTTCCTTATTAATAAGTTTATTAAGTATTGGAATTCTTCTTAATATTGCGAAAAAAAATAATCAGTAACAGTATATTATATTAATAGAGATATTTATTTCATTTTTTAGAATTTTGCGGTCCCAACTTTGGACTGCAAAAGGTAATGGAATAGGTATTTAAAATAAGATATATAAGGAGGTCATAGTTATAAACGATTTAATAGTAAAAGAAAATAAAAAAATAGAGGACATGATTTATGAAATAAGAGGTAAACAAGTGATGTTAGATAGTGATTTGGCTAAACTCTATGAGTGTGCTAATGGAACTAAGACTATTAATTTAGCTGTTAAAAGACATATTAATAGATTTCCAGAAAGGTTTATGTTTCAGTTAACAAAAGATGAATATTATGAAATTCTAAGGTTTCAATTTGAAACCTTAGAATTAGAACAAGGGAAATATTCTAAATATTTGCCATATGTTTTTACAGAGCAAGGAGTTGCAATGCTTGCTACTGTACTTAGAACACCTGTTGCCGAAGAAGTAAGTATAAGAATAATGGATGCCTTTGTGGCAATGAGAAAATACATATCAACTAATCTAATTGAACAAAAGTATATAAATGACTTAGTATTAAAAGATTCTAAAAGAATAGATTTATTATTTTAGATAAGAAAATTTTATACAACTGTGGAGCAAGCTTTAAAGATTTAGGTAAAAAATGCTTTGCTATTACCAAGATAGAAAGTAAAGAACTTTTGAATAGTTTGTTAGAAAAGTTAGAATAGAATTTTTATTAGAATTTATTGGATTATATAAATATAATACTAAATAATATAATAGAGAACTGTTAATGTTCAAGGTTTCAATTTGAAACCTTAGGAAAAAGTATATAATAGTAGGAGGTTATAGTTATAAACAATTTAATAGAAATAAAAGATATAAAAATAGAAAATATGATTTATGAAATAAGAGACAAACAAGTGATGCTAGATAGTGATTTAGCTAAACTATATCATGTTGAAACAAAGAGGATTAATGAAGCAGTTAAGAACAATATGGAGAAATTTCCAGAAAGGTTTAGTTTTGTTTTAACTAATGAAGAAGCAATAAACTTGAGGTCGAAAATTTCGACCTCAAGATTAAATAATCATGGTGGTAATAGATACGCTCCTAGAGTTTTTACAGAACAAGGAGTAGCCATGCTTGCAACAATACTAAAATCTAAAGTTGCTACACAAGTAAGTATAAGGATAATGGATGCTTTTGTAGCCATGAGAAAATATATTTCAAGTGATTTAATTGAACATAGTAAAATGCTAATTAATCATGAGAATAGACTTTCTTTATTAGAGAACACTTTCGATAGTTTTAAAGATAAAAATAATCATATATTTTATGAAGGACAGATTTATGATGCTTATTCTCTTATGATGAAGATATTTGAAAAAGCTGAAAGTAATATCATTATAATAGATAATTATATTGATAAGGATATTTTAGACATATTATCTAAGACTAGTAAACAAGTAACATTAATTACTAATAAATATAAAATACAAGATTATGAGAAGTATAAAGAACAGTATAATAATGTTACTTTAGTAGTTAACAACTCTTTTCATGATAGATTTATTATTTTAGATAAGAAAGATTTATATCATTCTGGAGCAAGTTTTAAAGATTTAGGTAAGAAGTGTTTTGCAATTACTAAGATAGAAAGTAAAGAAATTTTAGATAGTTTGTTAGATAAGTTAGAATAATAACATTAATAGATATTATTGGGTATCACATTTGTGATTATGTTAAATAGAAGAGATTAGTCTATTCTTTTTCTTTACATTTTTATAGATATTATGGTAATCTATAACTCGTGAAAAGAGGGATTATATGATTAAATTTTATTATGTTTCTATTACTGATAGAAATTTATATATAGATGATATTAATCTTTTAGAGTATCTTAAAAACTATTTTCCTAATATTTATACATATTATAAAGATATGGTTAAGAAAAGTGACATAGTTAATTTTGATAAATATAAAGAATCTAGAATGTTTTTTAATAGAAAACTTGAAGAAGAAGGATTATCTCCTTATTTACTAATAAGAAAAAAAGAGGGAGAGCTTAGAGAAATAAATACTAATAGCCCTTTAGTTGGATCTAATATTAAGAAACCTAAATTAAAAGAATTAACTAGAGAAGAGTTAGAAACTTTATATACGGATGATTATATAAAAAGAACTAATAAATATTTTTATTTACCTTTTGCCTTAGATAATAATCCTATATTTGATTTGGATTATGAAGAAGAAAAAGAAAAATTTAAAATCATAAAGAAAACAAACTAGGCTTTTTTGCTTAGTTTGTTTTTTAATATAAGATTAAATATAAATCTTACAAATGGTCCTGCATAAAATAATTGAAAGCACATAGCCATAGGAAAACTTAGGACCATAGATTGTAACCAACTAGATATAAATATATCAAGACTAGGTTTATTTATAAAGATAGTTGCAATTAAACTCATAATAGGGCACATAAAAGAAACTATAACAATAGAGATGCCATAACTTATAATAATACTTGGGGTCTTTTTAGGATCGAGTACTTTAAAAGTTAATTTATGAGCAATTTTGCCTATTAAGAAAAACTCTAATATGATAGCAACTATCCACATAAAAGGTAACTCTTTGAATGCTTCTATGAAAACAAAATTACTTAGACCACCTGTATGAATAGAAATATTATAACAAACCATTACATATACCATTAAAAAAGCCATTATTAGAGTATAAACAAAGTCTTGAAACTTAGTCTCAGGCATAATTAACCTCCTTCCTTAGAATATAAAAACAGCACTGTTAATGTGTTGTTCGTTTGCATCCTTATAGATGTTTCGTTTCCAATTTAACCATTAAATCTGTTTCCTTGAAAATTCTAGCATAATCTAAGAAAATATGTAAGAAAAAATTTTAATAATTTAATTATATTAAACGTAAACAATATTAAAATAATACATATTTCGACAAAACTCTATTGACTTTTTGTTTTTCTTGACAGTATAATTTAATTATATTATAAAGATATCGGAGTGTATGATATAAGATTAGTATGTAGTGAAAGGTAAAGGTAGTTAAAATGCAAAAGAAAGTTAAATTAAAGACAGAAAAACTTAAACGCGAAAAGATGCTTAAACGTGTTTTATTAATTGCTTTAGTATTAATCTTGTTTTTATTACTAATTTTATATATTGTTGTAGGTATTATTTATAATAGAGGAAATTTTAGCATAACGCTAGATAAAAATTTGTACTTCGATAGAGGGTTAATCATTTACGATGATCCTTTATATAAAGTTTATAGATCAGAATTATTAGCACCAGCACCTGAGACTTTTGACAATATTTCATATCGTTGGTTACCAACTGATATTGCTAATCAAGAAGGAGGCTCACACAATGGTGATAATTATCTGGCCTATACTTTTTATGTAGAGAATACAGGAGATGATGTAACCGATTATTGGAGTGAGGTTGTAATCGATGATATTATTAGAAATGTCGATGAGGCCGTTAGAATTAGAGTTTATAAGAATGGGGAAGCGACTACCTATGCTAAGTTATCAACGTTAGGGGAACCAGAATCAGGCACTGTTCCTTTTGAAAATCCAGATGAAAACTTAGTGGCACTTGATCACGTTGCAAGTTTTGGTCCAGGACAAGTTGATAAATATACTATTGTTATATGGGTAGAAGGATCAGACTTAGAATGTACTGATAATATACTTGGTGGTGAATTCCAAGTTCATATGAACTTTAATTCAGAAATTGATGATGAATAGAAGAAGGGAAAAGAGGTTTTATGAAGAGAAGAAACAAGAAACACGAAAAACGTGTCAAAAAGTTAGTTGTTGGCACTACATTGTGTGCATTGATTTTAGGTGTTTCGACATATGCTTGGTTTATAGGTATGAAAACTGTTAATGTTTCAAGCTTTGATATTTCTATCGCTACAACTGAGAGCTTAATGCTTTCTATTGATGGAAAAAATTGGGCTCAAGAAGTAACTATTAACGAAGATAACTTTAGTGATGCTTATGAAGGAAATACTAACAGTTGGGGTGGAGAAGGTCTTATTCCTATTTCTACAGTAGGAGCGATGGATCCTGATACATCTAAATTAATAATGTTTGAAAAAGGTAGTTTAACTGCTACTGAAGGTGGTTACCGTTTAATGGCTAGCCGTGTTAATAATTCTGCTGCAGCAGAAGTACCTGGATACGTAGCATTTGATTTATTTATTAAAAACTTCTCAGGAGAAGAGTATTATACTCAAAATGATCCACAAAATGAAGAAGCAATTTATTTAACTCCAGAATCATATGTAGATGTTTCAACAAATGGTGGAGAACAAAATACAGGTATTGAAAACTCTGTTAGAGTAGCTTTTGCTCAAGTAGGTCGTGTTGAAGCTACTGATGCAACTGTAGAAGATGATGGAGTTGCAAATACTATTAGAGGAATTAGTTGTGCTGGAGGCGGAAGTGTTACTAAGATTTGTGATACAAGAGCTGCACAAATTTGGGAGCCTAATGATACTAAACACGTTGACAATGCAATTAATTGGTACAATGAATCTTGTAAACATAGAACTGGTGCTAATGTAATGGAAGATACTTCATATACTGGATCTTGTAATCCTGTAGTTGATGGTATTGCTTATTCAACTTATGTAATTGGTAATGAAATAACTTCTCCTAATACAGTAGATGTATATGATGGTGAAGATTACAATGGATATACTGATAGTATTGCAGCTAGTGCACAAGCAGATAAACTAGTAGATCTTGATACATTTACAGATACAGAGAAAAATTTACGTGGAGTAGAGCGTCCTACATTTATGACACTTGCACCTAATAGTGTTACTAAAGTAAGAGTATATGTATATATTGAAGGACAAGATGTAGATAACTATGATTTTGCATCTCTTGGTAAGAAAATATCTGTAGCATTTGGATTTACTAAAGAAAGATTCTATGGTGAAGATATTGATTATGATGGAAATCCTGAATTACCAGAAGATGTTCAAAGAAATGCTGAAGAAGTAGATTATACTCCTACTGGAGTTATTTCTGATATTTCAGAACGTAGTGTTACATGGTCTAGTGGAGCAAGAAAGTTTAGTGTTCCTAATGGTATAGAAAGCTTTACATTTAAAGATGATGAAGTTACTAAGACAGCTACTAAATCTGCTGGTAGTTGGCAAATAAATTAAGGGGGTAATGGTTAGATGGAAAAGAAAAAATATAACGAAAAACATTCTAAGAAAATTAGAAAATTAGCTGCATTTTGCTGTTTAATCGCTATCTTCTTAAGTGTATCAACTTATGCATGGTTTATAGGTATGAAGACTGTTAAAGTATCAGAATTTGATATTAATATTGCAACTACTGAAGGATTATTCTTATCAATGGATGGTTCTGATTGGACATATAACTTAGATGTTAATGAAGCAACACAATATAAAAATAATACTAATAAAATAGATGGTGTAGAACTAATACCTTTATCTTCAGTAGGAGATATGGATAGTACTACATCAAGAATGAAATTATTTGAAAAATCAAGTTTAACAGCAGTACCTGGAGGTTATAGATTATTATCTGCACAAGTTAATAACTATACTGATACAGAAGATACAACTGGTGAATATATTGAAGGTGATGGTTATGTTGCATTTGATTTATTCGTTAAGAACTTATCTGGAGAAGAATACTATATTGAAAATAATCCAGAAAACGAAGAAGCAATTTACTTAAATACAAACTCTAGTGTTACAGTTGCAGCAGATGGAGGAGTACAAAATACAGGTATTGAAAACTCAATTAGAGTAGCCTTTACACAAATTGGACGTATTGAAAATACTGAAGCTCCAGAAGCAGTTAGTACAATTACAGCAATGACTTGTGCTGATAATAAAAAAGGAACATATCCTGTTACAGGAATTTGTCGTAATGCTCAAATTTGGGAACCTAATGATACTGACCATGTAGGGAATGCTATTAATTGGTATAATACTTCTTGCTTAGCAAGAACAGCAGCTGATGTTGATAATGATGCATCTTATACTCCTAGCGAGGATGATAATACTACTTGTAATCAAATTGTTAATGGTACTGCTTATCCAACATATGTAATTAGTAGAAGAATAGATGTTGCTGATCAAGTTAACATATATGATGGACCTGCATTTAATACTTATGCTGCAAATTCTACAGATTATGCTACTTATGAAGCAGCTGAAACAAAAACTAATTATAAATTAGTAGATTATCCTTACTTTACTGATACAATGAAGGATATCGCAGGAGCTGATAGACCACAATTTATGACTCTTGCACCTAATAGTATTACTAAACTAAGAGTATATATTTATCTTGAAGGACAAGATATAGATAACTATGATTTCGCTCAACTTGGTGCTAAAGTTTCTGTAAACTTTGGATTTACTAAGGAAAGATATACAGAAGGAGATATTGATTATGAAGGTCCTAGTACTGATATAACTCCATCTCCTGAAGAAGAAGGGGCATAAAAACGAGGAAAAAGTTACCTCGTTTTTTTTTGCAAAAAATGTGCGATAAAATTCGACAAATATATTGATTTTTATTATTGCTATTGTTATAATTGAAATATATTATAAAGATATCGGGGTGTATGATTATATAAGTAGTTACAGAATGTTTTTTGCAGTTTTTTTGCTGTACACTATTATTGATATTGTTTATAATATGGCATTTAATGCCAAAAAATTATTCTTTTAAATTATTAATGCCTGGTTAATATACTAAAGAATAAGTTGTATAATGATAATAAAAAGGAGAGAGTTTTTTTATGAAAAAAAGAAACAAAAAACATGAAAAACGCTTAAGGAAACTCGGGATTGCAACTGCATTATGTGCAATTATCCTAGGTGTTTCTACTTATGCTTGGTTCATTGGTATGAAAACTGTTAATGTTTCAAGTTTCGATATTTCAATTGCTAGTACTGAGAGTTTAATGCTTTCTCTTGACGGTGAGACTTGGGATTATGAAGTAAATATCAATGGAGAAAATTATGATACTGCTAGTTACGATGGGAATACTAACAGTTGGGGTGGAGAAGGACTTGTTCCTATTTCTACAACAGGTGCTATGAGTCCAGATACATCAAGATTAATTATGTTTGAAAAAGGTAGTTTAACTGCAACTGCTGGTGGTTATCGTTTAATGGCTAGTCAAGTAGATAATACTACAGCTGAAACAGATGGTTATGTTGCCTTTGATTTATTTATTAAAAACTTCTCAGGTGAAGAATATTATACAAATTATGATCCACAAAATGAAGAAGCAATTTATTTAACACCTGAATCTACAGTTAAATCTGCTATGGTTGGAGAAGAAGCTAAATCAGGTATTGAAAACTCTGTAAGAGTTGCATTCGCTCAAGTAGGACGTGTTGAAGCAGATACAGAGGATCCTGGTACTATTACAGGTATTGATTGTGCTGGTACTGGTGGTTCTACTAAGATTTGTAATCAAAGAGATGCACAAGTATGGGAGCCTAACGATACAAAACACGTTCAAAATGCTATTAATTGGTATAATGAATCTTGCGAGAAAAGAACTGGTGATAGTGTAATGGATGAAGGATCATATGCAGGTGCTTGTGGTACTGTTAGTGATGGAACTGCTTATTCAACTTATGTTGTAAGTGGTGAAATTGATGAAACAGATACAGTAGATGTATATGATGGAGAAGATTATAATGGTTATACAAAAAGTATTTCTCCAACAGCTGCTGATGGTAAATTGGTAGATCTTGATACATTTACAGATACTGAGAAAAATCTACAAGGTGTTGATCGTCCTACATTTATGACACTTGCACCAAATAGTATTACTAAAGTAAGAGTATATGTATATATTGAAGGACAAGATATTGATAATTATGATTTTGCATCTCTTGGTAAGAAAATATCAGTATCATTTGGATTTACTAAAGAAAGATTCTATGGTGAAGATATTGATTATGATGGAGATCCACAATTACCTGCTGATGTAGTTAGAGATGTAACTGCAGTTGATTATGAACCTACTGGTGCAATTACAGATATCACACCAGATGCAATTACTTGGAGTTCAGGTGCTAAACAATTTAGAGTTCCAAATACAATTGATACATTTACATTTAAAGATGAAGGTACTTTAAAAACAGCAACTAATTCAGGTGATGGTTGGCAAATAAATTAAGGAGGTAATGGTTAGATGAAAAAGAAAAAATATAATGAAAAACATTCTAAGAATATTAGAAAGTTAGCTGCATTTTGCTGTTTAATCGCTATCTTCTTAAGTGTATCAACTTATGCGTGGTTTATTGGTATGAAGAGGGTAGAAGTATCAGAATTTGATATTAATATTGCAACTACTGAAGGATTGTTCTTATCAATGGATGGTATTGATTGGAAGTATAATTTGGATGTTAATACTGCAACACAATATGAAAATAATACAAATAAAATAGATGATGTAGAATTAATTCCTCTATCATCTGTTGGAGATATGGATAGTACTACATCAAGAATGAAATTATTTGAAAAATCAAGTTTAACAGCCGTACCTGGAGGTTATAGATTATTATCTGCACAAGTTAATAACTATACTGAACAAGAACCAAACACTCAAGCTTATATTGAAGGTGATGGTTATGTAGCATTTGATTTATTCATTAAAAACTTATCTGGAGAAGAATATTATGTTACAAATAATCCAGAAAATGAAGAAGCAATTTACTTAAATACAGATTCTAGTGTAACTGTTGCAACAGATGGTGGAGTAGAAAATACAGGTATTGAAAATTCAATTAGAGTTGCCTTTACACAACTTGGACGTGTTAAAGCAGATACAACAGATCAAGATACAATTACTGGTATGACTTGTGCTGACGATGAAGATGGAGCTGCTCAAGTAACAGGAATTTGCCGTAATGCTCAAATTTGGGAGCCAAACGATACTGATCACGTTCAAAATGCAATTAACTGGTATGATAAATCTTGTTTAGCAAGAACAGCTGCTGATGTTGATAGTGATGCATCTTATACTGATGGTGATACTACAACTTGTAATACAATTTCTAATGGAACAAGTTATCCTACATATGCAATTAGTAGAAGAATAGATGTTGCTGATGAAGTAAATGTTTATGATGGTACAGCATTTAATAAATATACAGCAAATAGTATTGAATCTAGTGAATATCCTACATATAGTGCTGCTGATTCTGATGGTAAAGCTGCTTATAAATTAGTTAGCTTCCCATATTTCACTGATACAATGAAAAATATCGCAGGTGCTGATAGACCACAATTTATGACACTTGCTCCAAATAGTATTACTAAAGTAAGAGTATATATTTATCTTGAAGGACAAGATATAGATAACTATGATTTCGCTCAACTTGGTGCTAAAGTTTCTGTAAACTTTGGATTTACTAAAGAAAGATATACAGAAGGAGACATCGACTACGATGGACCAAGTACAGATATTACTCCATCAGAAGATGAAGAAATACATCCTTAAAGAAGTTAAAAAAGACTTCTTTTTTTTGCATAATATTAATATTGTAAACTTCTACAAAATAACCGAAAATTCGACAAAATATATTGACTTCCTCAATTCGTTATTGCTATAATTAAACTATATTATAAAGATATCGGAGTGTATATAGTATGGGTTGTTTCAAGATGTTTTTCACTAAGTTTATTTCCTATACAGAAGTCGGTGGTATTATTTATAATATTATAGGCATTATGGTCTAATGCTTTGGGATTTTAAACTCGAAAACTAAAAATTTCGTGTTATTTTATGAAAAAAAGCCTGGTTTTTCGTAAGGTAACACAAGTTTAGAATTCTAGTTTAGTTTCTTTTAAGATTAGAGAAAAGGAGAAGGGATTTATGAAACAAAGAAACAAGAAACACGAAAAACGCGTTAAAAAGTTGGCAGTTGGAACAGCTTTATGTGCATTAATTTTAGGTGTTTCTACTTATGCGTGGTTTATAGGTATGAAGACTGTTAACGTTTCAAGTTTTGATATTTCTATTGCCACAACAGAAAGTTTGAGTTTATCACTTAATGGTACTGATTGGGATGATACAGTAACCATTAATGAAACAAATTATAATGATGCTAGTTACGTAGGTAACACTAATAGCTGGGGTGGAGAAGGACTTGTACCTTTATCAACAGTAGGAGCGATGGACCCTGATACATCAAAACTAATTATGTTTGAAAAAGGTAGTTTAACTGCTACTGAAGGTGGTTATCGTTTGATGTCTAGCCGTATTAATAACAGTTCTACTCAAGAAACTGACGGCTATGTAGCATTTGACTTATTCATTAAGAACTTATCAGGTGAAGAGTATTATACAAATTATGATCCACTTAATGAAGAAGCAATTTACTTAACACCTGAATCAAAAGCTTCTGCTTCAACAAATGGTGGTGAACAAAATACAGGTATTGAAAACTCTGTTAGAGTAGCATTCGCTCAAGTAGGTCGTGTTAAAGCAGATACAGTAGCTACAACTGCAATTACTGGTATTGATTGTTCTGGAAGTAATGGTTCTACTAAGATTTGTGATCAAAGAAATGCTCAAATCTGGGAGCCAAACGATACTAAACACGTAGAGAATGCTATAAATTGGTATAATGCATCTTGTAAAAAGAGAATTGCAGATGATGTATTTGATGATGCATCATATAATGGTGCTTGTGGTACTGTTAGTGATGGAACAGCTTATCATACTTATGTAGTAAGTGGAGTTATCGATGAAACAGATACAGTAGATGTGTATGATGGTGCTGATTATAATGGTTATACTGATAGTATTTCTCCAGTAGCAGCTGATGGAAAATTAGTAGATCTTGATACATTTACAGATACAGAGAAAAACTTACAAGGAGTTGAACGTCCTACATTTATGACACTTGCTCCAAATAGTATTACTAAAGTAAGAGTATATGTTTATATCGAAGGACAAGATATAGATAACTATGACTTTGCATCACTTGGTAAGAAAATATCAGTATCATTTGGATTCACTAAAGAAAGATTCTATGGTGAAGATATTGATTATGATGGAAATCCTGAGTTACCAGAAGATGTAAAAAGAAATGAAGCTGTAAAATATTCTGCTGCAGGTGAAATTACAGATATCTCTCCAGAGGAAATTACTTGGAGTTCAGGAGCAGGAGAATTTAGTGTTCCAAAAACAATAACAAGCTTTACATTTAAAGATGGTGGAACAGATAAAACTGCAACTAAGACTGATGGTGCTTGGAATTTTAGTTAAAACAATATAAACTGAGGGATAATACTTATTATCCTTCAGTACTATATATGATAAAAGTGGGAGGAATTATGAAAAGGAAGAAACATAATGAGAAACATTCTAAGAAAATTAGAAAGTTAGTCGCAATGTGTTCTTTAATAGCAATAATCTTAGCTGTATCAACATATGCTTGGTTTATAGGAATGAAGCGAGTAGAAGTATCAGAATTTGATATAAATATTGCTACAACAGAAGGATTATTCCTATCAATGGATGGAATTGATTGGAAATATAATCTTGATGTTAATGAAGCAACACAATATGACAACAATACAAATAAATTAGATGGTGTAGAATTAATACCTCTATCATCTGTTGGAGATATGGATAGTACAACATCAAGAATGAAATTATATGAAAAATCAAGTTTAACAGCTGTACCTGGAGGTTATAGATTATTATCTGCACAAGTTAATAACTATACTGATACAGAGGATACAACTGGGGCATACATCGAAGGTGATGGTTATGTAGCATTTGATTTATTCATTAAAAACTTATCTGGAGATGAATATTATATTGATAATGACCCAGATAATGAAGAAGCAATTTACTTAAATACAAATTCATCTGTAAAAGTAGCAGATGTAGGTGGAGTACCAAATACAGGTATTGAAAACTCATTAAGAGTAGCTTTTGCACAAATAGGACGTGTAGAAGGAGATACTGTAGATCAAGATACAATTACTGGTATAACTTGTGCTGATGATGCTGATGGAGCTGCTCCAGTAACTGGAATTTGTCGTAGTGCTCAAATTTGGGAACCAAATGATACAGCACACGTTCAAAATGCTATCAATTGGTATGATAAATCTTGTTTAGCAAGAACAGCTGCTGATGTTTATTCTTCTAGTTCATATACAGAAAGTGATGATGGTACTACAACTTGTAATGATATAGTTAATGGTACAGCATATCCTACATATGCAATTAGTAGAAGAATTGATGTTGCTGATGGTGTAAATATTTATGATGGAACTGCATTCAATACATATGCTACTAATACAATAGATTATGCTACTTATGCTGCAGCAGAAGATAAAGCCCCATATAAATTAGTAGAATATCCAAACTTTACTGATACAATGAAAAAAATTGCAGGAGCAGAAAGACCACAATTTATGACACTTGCACCAAATAGTATTACTAAAGTAAGAGTATATATTTATCTTGAAGGACAAGATATAGATAACTATGATTTCGCTCAACTTGGTGCTAAAGTTTCTGTAAACTTTGGATTCACTAAGGAAAGATATACAGAAGAAGACATTGATTACGATGGACCAAGTACTGATATTACTCCATCAGATGAAGAAGAAAACGGACCTGATGTAGAAGAACCATAAGATATGGTATAAGTTTAATAAAGAGTAATATTATTAAATTATTACTCTTTATTTACATTATGAAGGAGGTATAAAAGTGACTAAAAAGAAGACTCCAACAACTAAAAAGCTAAAGAAACGTCAGAAAGTAAAAAAAAGATGTAATAATCAAGAAAATAAACTTTTCTTTGGCCGTATTAGTAAAAGAAAAACAATAATTGCATTATTATTATTTGGTATTCTACTAATAGTTGCAACTTATGCTTGGTTTTCTTCTGCACTAAATGTAAGAATTAGAACGTTTAGAATGGCAGTTGACAGAAATAGTGGTTTAACAATATCATTAGATGCAATTAATTACGATAGTTATGTTGATATAACTGAAGATACTATTTTAAATAATCTTGTTAACACATATCCTACTAACAAAAGTCTATGGGTTGGAAATGGATTAGTTCCTGTTTCTTCTAATGGAATTACTAATCATAATAGTCCTGATTTTAATATTTTTACAAGTGAGGGTGTACTTTATCAAAGAAGAGATATCGATAATGGTTTTATTTATACAACCGAAAGACAAGAAACACAGAGAAAAGAATATAGTTATTACTTAGCATTTGATATCTTTTTACGTAATGAAACAGGCTCTCCTGTTAGCGATAATTTATATTTTGATAGATCTACATCTATTACGATAGCAGCAGATGCTAATGAAGAAATGCAAGGATTAGGTAATTCTATAAGAGTAGGTATAGTTAAAATAGATAGTACTACATTAGATGCCCCTGCTACTGCCGTTCAAAATCTTAGTTGTAACAATGATTGTAATGCTATAATATATGAACCTAATAGTAGAAATCATACTAATTTATCAATAGAAAGAGCTAGAAAATATAATGTTAATCTAGTAAATGGACAACGTTTTCCAACATATGCAGTTAGTAGAGCAGGTGGGCCAATTTTTGTCGCTAATACAGTCTCAGGTTCACCTAATATTGATCCAAATTATTTTACCTTACAAAATACAATAACAGAAGAAGATTTTAGTGAACCAATTTTTGAAATACCTAATGGTATTACTAAGGCTAGAGTATATCTATGGGTTGAAGGCCAAGATATTGATAGTTTAGAAACAAATTCAGAAGGTACTGATTTAGATATATCAATAAGTTTTGTTAAAGATACTGAAGGTTATACTACCTTTAATGAATAAAAAGGAGGAGACATATGAAAAACGAAGAAATAATAGATTTTGATTTATCACGACTTAGTTTATCAGATCTAATTGAAGCTTATGAAGAGATTGAAGAGTTTTTACATTTTTTAAATGATCAAAGAATAGAAGAGGATGATTTAGATGAATAATTTTTTAGATTTTATTAAAAAAGATATAGAAGCGAAAAAGACTTTAGTTTCTACTATGCCTTCAAGAACTAAAACTAATGTTAAGAAATTAAATCAAACTATTGATAATATTGAAGATAAATATATAAACTATAAAACTAGTCTTGTAAATTATCTTCTTGCTAAAAGTCGTTCTTTTACTTTAAAAGATGATGTAAGTGATGTTAATACTGATAAATTAAATGAGAAAATAATTAATTTAGAGCACGTTAAGTTCTTACTTAATCCAACAAATACTTACTTTGAAAAGATGGGATTTGATACCTTATTATATCAAATAAATAATTATACAACCTTTAATTTTGATTCACTAAATGATATTATTAATGGCTTCTTAGATAAATTTCAATTAGTTGGTATAGCTCTTACTAAAGATGATTTCCATTATACTTGCTATGTTCACGAATATATGACTGCTTTTTTAGATGTTCGTAATAAGAAAACTAAAAACTATGATAAGGTAGGAGAAGTATTTGAACAAATATATTGGATAAATCCTGAATTAATTGAACATATTGAGCTTAACTTTCGTAAACTAATTAAAATTAATGAGAAAAGATTCTCAAACTATATTTTAGAATTACAAAAAGATGCAATGAGAGATAATAATGTTGAGAATTATAATGATTGTATAGAAAAGTTAAAATCCCTTTATATTGATTTAAATCTTGCTAAAAAAGAGACTGTTAATGATATTATCGCTCTAGCAAGAAAAGGTGATATAGATATAGAGCAATTAAGAGAAGGTAGTAAGGCAAGAATTAATGCTTATAATACTTTAGTACCAACAGAAGTAGATACTAGTAATGAAAAAGAAATGGTTAAAGTTTGTAATGTTTTAGAAAAATTAAAGATAAATATAGAAGAATATAATAACTATTTAGAGTTTTTACCTTTATTTAATGAATTTAGAGATGAATATATAAATTTAGTACCAAAAGATGATAATGAAGTACCTTATAAAGGTTTAAAAGAAGTAGTAGAAAAAATTAATTCTAAAGAAAATGAACTTGAAAGAATAAATAAAAAAATATTTAGTGGTAAACCAGGATTCTTTGAATTTAAAAGTGATAATGACTTAAAACACTTAAAGGCAGAGTCAGTACTAAAAGCGAAAGAACTATATAAATTATATAAAACATATGATGAAGAATACTTTAAAGCTAAAGTTATGTCTACTTTAAGTAATACTTTAACTATTATGGATGTTTTAAATTTATATTATAGTTTTGATTACTTTAAAAAACTTGCTATCGCTAAAGCTTATGATACTAATAGTTTTGAAGAAATATCTAAATATAGTGAAGACTTTGATTTATTCGCTATGAATACTACTAATATTATTGTTTCTGGGCTTCCTCTTTTTGATGAGAGAAACATTGCAAGAATTATCGCTAATAAATATAATTTAAATAGTATTAAACTAACAGAAGAAGCTTTAGATGAAGATAATTTAACAAACTTATTAAATCAAATTCTTTTAATATTAAGAATTAATAAAATAGAAAATAGTAAGACTACTATAGAAAAAATTTGGTTTATGTGTAAAGTTGATAAAATAGTGTCAAATGAAAGAAAAAATGGAAATCTTTTGTAAATATTTGTAAAATTATGCTATAATTTATATGATAGTAGAATAGGAGTAAAGGAAGAATTGGTATGATAGAAAAATTAAAGTCATCTAAAAAAACAAGAGTATATTGTTTAATTATTTTACTAATTATTATATTTGCACTTGTGGTCGCTATACCAAGTTTAGGCCGTTTCCAGAGTAAAATAACGACTGATAATGTTTCAGTATGGGATGGAACAGTGGCATCTAATTATAGAGATGGTAGTGGTACTAAAGAAGATCCATATGTTATTAGTAATGGATCTGAACTTGCTTTACTTGCTAAAAACTTAGAAACTACTGACTATATTGATACATATTTTTCTATAGAAAATGATATTGTTATTAATGATGGATATTTTATATATGATGATACTAATAAATTACAATATCTTAAAGATGATGTTACATATTATGTTAAAGAATATAGTAATGAATTATATGATAATCCTAGTAGAGAAGGAACAGTTATCTCTAATATAAATAATTTCTCATCCCTTAATAACTTTAAAGGACAGATAGATGGAAATAGTCATACAATATATGGTTTATATATTAGAGAAAGCAATGTAACTGATCTTTCTTTCTTTACTAATTTAGAAGGTAATATCTCTAATCTATTCTTTACTAATTCAGTAATATATGGTGGTAATAATACAGCATCTATTGCATCTAATGCTACCAATGCTAGTATTAGTAATGTTTTATATAATGGTTATGTAATTAGTAATGATACTAGTAATACTTTAAATACAACAATCTCATTAGATGATATTAACTTAACATCATCTAATGAAGTAATTACTCCTAATGATATAGATGTAGATGGTATTATTACTAATGTTACTTTAACTGGTACTACTAATAATTTAAGTAATTTAACTATTAATGGTAATAGTATTACTACTAATGATTTTTCAATTACTTTAGATAATTATAACTCTTTAGAAATTAGTTCAGGTGATTATCAAAATATCACATTATCTAATTTAAAATATGAAGTTACTTATCTAACAGATATAACAGGAGGTCTTATTGGTAAGGCAGATAATACTACTTTAACTAATGTTATTAATAAAGCAGATATCTATGGTAAGGGAATTAGTAGTGGTCTAGTAGGTAAGGGTTCTAATATAGAAATCTCTAATTCCTATAATAATGGTAGTATTAATTCACCATATTTAAGTAGTGGTTTAGTAGGTTCTATTACAGGTGATGTTTCTATTACTAACAGTTATAATAGTGGTACTTTAACTTCACCTAATAACATTGGTCTAATAGGTAATGTAATAGATTCTACACTAGATATTACTAATAGTTTTAATGCTAGTAGTAGTAATTACTTAATTAATGATAGTAATAATAGTACTATTAATGTAAATAATTCTTATTATACAGAAGGAAATGTAATTAATAAGGGAGAAGTAACAGGAACATTTAATATAACAGATATATCTAATTTGAAAAATAAAGATTTTCTTATAAATACTTTATTATATAAAGAGTTTATAAGTTTAGAAGATTTAGAAACTAATAAAGATAATCTCTTTACATATAATGATACTTATCCACTACTATATTTTGATGAAGAGAGTAGTTCTAGTGCTATAATTAATCTAGGAGATTATTCTTATAATAATTTCTCTAGTAATTTAGAATCTATAAAGTTTAAAGATAATATAAATGCTACTATTACAGATACTTCATCAATAATACCAAATAAAGAGATTTATTATTATGTTTATGAAGGAAATGAGGCTTTATCACTAGATGAAGTAGAATCATTAGAATTTAATCCTTATGAAGGTATATTTGAAATAAGTGATATGGGAGAATATATTATTTATGTAAAAGCGGTTGACTATGATAATAATATTTCCTATATAAATACAGATATTTTAGTACTTGATAAGACTGAAGCTTCTATTACAATAACAATGGGAGATTTAACTTTTGATAGTTTTAAAACAACAGTTGATGAGATATATACTAATAAAAGTGAAACACTAACTGTAAGTGCT
The DNA here is from genome assembly GCA_946498975.1 of uncultured Mycoplasmatota bacterium. Lineage (GTDB taxonomy): Bacteria > Bacillota_I > Bacilli_A > RF39 > UBA660 > Onthousia. Next base: position 3,612 of record CAMMQC010000010.1, on the reverse strand, counting down.
ACTGATGATTTATCTACTGTGACTAATATACTTTATTATATTTCTCCTGATATAAAGACTAAAGAAGAACTAGAACAACTTGAATTTACTCCTTATGATGAGGAAATAGTACTTGATAATATTGGTAAAAATATAGTTTATGTTAAAGTAATAGATAATTATGATGATGTTACTTATGTTAATACAGATTATATTAATATAGATGGTTATAAAGTAAATAGTATTGATAATACTAATATTACTGATAAATCTAGTGTTAACTTAAATATTACTTATGAGGGAGATAAACCTTATTTAGAAGGCTATAAACATAGTTTAGTATCTAATACTCTATTACCTAAAGATACTATTATTACTATAATAGATAATCATAGTGAAAAAGTATATACTTATACTACTACTGATGATAAAGAAACTAGTTATGACTTTTCTTTATTCAAAGAAGTAGGAAAAGATGATGATACTACTTTTGAAGAAATAGAGACTGGTAATATAAATGAAAACTATAATGTTAAATTATCTTTTGAAAATACTGATATAGAAGAAGATATTTTAGATATAAAATTATCTATAGTATTAAAAGATAAAAATAATGATATTATTCTTGATACTTTAGAAAATAGTCTTAAGTCATTTAATATCTATAATTCTAAAGATGCTTCAATCAGTTTAACAACTGAAGATACTATAAATAATATAAATTATAATAGTGATTCCTTAACAGAATTAGAATTTACAACTAAATTAAACTATCAACAAATAGATAATGATAATGTTATTGATACAACATATCAAGATAAAGGCTTTATTTTACTAATGAAATTAGTAGATGATGAAGGTAATACAGTAGAAGAAGATGGCTTAAAAAATCTTTCATTTACTCTTAATGATACTAAATATTATCCAGATTCTAGTGGATATATTAAAATTAATTTATCTAGTGATATGAATGATTATACTAATAAATTACAAATAGAAACATCTATAGATAATAGTAGTTTAAAGAAAGGAACATATCACTTTTCTATTATGACAGCATCTTCTATAGATGGTATTTATGAAGATGTAGTTAGTACTGATACAATAGAAATACCAGTTATTGTTGATAATTTTATAGATGATTATAGTTTTAATGTAGAAAATACTTCTAGTAAGATAATTAATAAAGAAAATGAAGAACAAGTACTTACCTTTAATATTACTAAAGAAATAGAAGCGACTGATGGTAATATTAGAGTATCATTATATAAAAAGAAAAACTTTACAGCTTTTAATCAAGACTATGAACTAATAGATTTAAATGAATATATTACTAATGATTTAGAACTAGTTAATGATAAAGTCTATTATGCCTTTAAAAGTCCATTAGATTATCAAAATACTTTAGAATTAAAGTTTAGTCCTTCTACATTAGAAAGAGGAGGATATAGATTAGTTTTTGAATTATATGATAGCAATACTAAAATAGGAACTCTTGATGAGAAGTTTATTGTTAAGTAGGTGATATGATGAAGAAAAAAATTGTAATTGCACTTGTAATAATAGTTTCTATATTATTTATATCAGGTATAACATATTCAAAATATACATCAAATACCTCTTTAGCAGTTACTAATCAGTTTCTAGCAAAGTTTATCTTTGAAGCTGAAGAGACAGATAGTATATCACTTCCTCTAACATCTTTAAATCCAGGAGATGAAGAGTCCTATACTTTTAGTGTTACAAATAATAAAGATAATAAAAGAAGTAATGTAGATATAGAATATTCTATAGGTCTTGAAACATTTCACTTTATGCCTTTAGAAATTAAATTATATAAAGTAGAAGATGATAAAGAAGAATTAGTATTAAACTGTGATGAGTCTTATAGTAGAGATGATGAAAACAAATTAATATGTAATTCTTCTCCTGTTACTTTAAGTTATAGTGAAGATAAAAAAGATGATTATAAATTAGTTGTAAAATTTAGTGAAGAGTATAATAGTTTAGAATATACAGATTTAGTTGATTATATTGATATTAATATTAAAAGTTATCAAAAAACAGATTAGGAGATGCAGGTTATGAAAAAAGTAAGAAAATATTTAATAATTATATTAATCATCCTAATAGTTATATTCTTATTAACTAAAGTATTCTCTTTCGCTAAATATGTATCTAATCATACTTTTAATCATTATTTAGAGTCTAAAGGCTTTTATCTATCAAGTGATAAATTAGATATAGAAACTGTTCAAAATATCGATAAAGCTTATGATGGAGAACCTATTAAAATAGTTTTAAAGAACTCTTTAAATAAAGAAGCGATTACTACTTATGATATTAAGTATAAAGCAGAATGTAGTGTTAGTGATGAATATAAAGATAAAGTAGGATGTCGTTTTACTGATAATAATGAGAGTACTTTTGAAGGGGTCTTATCAAATAAAGAAGTATGTGTAAATAATACTAATGATGGAAAAGATGTAAGTGATTATTCTAAAAGTGAATGCGAAATGAATGGATATACTTATACTACTAAAGTAAATACTAAAGATTTATATGTTGATATTTATAGTCTTAATGACGAGGAATATAATGATGTTACTGTTAATGTTAAAGTAGAGTCAACATCACCTTATAAAAAGACTATGAGTGGAGACTTTATCTTACATAAAAAAAGAACTGATAGTAAGGAAGTAGTTTTAAAATATAAAGAGACTGATACATTTAGTAATTTGATAATTACTAATAAAAGTACAACTGATAAATGTTTAACTTTAAAATGGGACAGTAAAGTTTTTCATTTAGATAATTCTAATATTAATATTATTTCATCTTCTAAAGATGAAGATAATTATATAAATGAAATTAAATTTAAAGTTAATGCAAATTCTAATATAAATTATAGATTTTATAAAGTTAATTTTAATGAAACTTATGATGAAACAGCATTTTCAATAGAAGAGAATAGTTGTTAATTACTATAAGATATGTTATTATTAAGATGGAGGTTAAAATGAAGAAGTTAAAGATAGTAAAAAAGGTTTTATTTACAATTATAGGAGTTGCTTATTTTGCATTTGCATTATGTACGACAATATTGTTATTAAATTATAATGATTACAATGTTACTCAATTTGGAGATACATCTCTTATTATTTTAAATAAAAAAGTAAGTATGGAAGGTTATCAAAAAGGGGATTTAGTTTTAGTTGAATCTACAGAACTTGAAGATATCAAAGCAGGGGAAACAATCTTTACATATAAAGTTGACAGTAATGGTTATCCTCAAGTACAAATAGGAGTAGTTGGTGAAGTTTATCCTGATGAGGAAGCAGTATCATTTGTTAATGGAGATACTTATTCTATGAAATTTGTAGCAGGTAAACCAACAGATGTCTATAATGGTATAGGTTCATTCTTATCTGTTGTAGAATCACAATGGGGCTTCCTATTTATTGTTCTTGTACCATGTTTCTTAATCTTTATTTATGAGTTATATGCTTTAATAATTGAGATAAAATATGGCAATGAAGAAGAAGTGTAAAATCACTGATAAAATTTCAGTGATTTTTTGTTACAGTTCAGTCAAGGAACTAGAAAATAAGTAAGGATTACTTACTTTTTTCA
>CAMMQC010000009.1 GCA_946498975.1 uncultured Mycoplasmatota bacterium | reverse complement strand
CTCCTTTCCTAATTAAATACTTTTCGAAAAGTGATTTAACTCTAACATAACAAGATAATTAAATCAAAAAGAGAAAATTGCAAATTTAAAAGAAAAACAGGTGCAAAATTACTTCAAAACACCTGTTTTCTACAATATTCACTGATAAATTGACTTGAATTTTAAAAATTCATATAAATTTTATTTTTTTCTTCTTTCTACTTTTAATCCCATCATTAAATCATTAACTGGAATATTTTTATCAAGGCTCTCATCTTTAATAACTTCAAGTGATAAAGTCTCTTCTTTAACATAATTCATATACTTTTCAAGCATTACATCAATAATGTCATCTCCATTATAGTAAAGATTAATTCTATCAGTAATAACAAAATCAGCTTCTTTTCTAAGACTTTGTACTTTTCTAACTACTTCACGAGCAAGTCCTTCAAGTATTAAATCATCTGTTAAAGTAGTATCTAACACAACACTAATATTACCATTACTAGATGCACAATATCCTTCTTTATTCTTAAGTGTTGTAACAATCATATCTTCTGTTATTTTTAACTCATTACCTAGAAAATCTTTAGTATAATAACCTGATTTAATCTGATTAACATCATTAATATCAAATTTACTAACTAACTCTTGGAAATCCTTAATATTAGAACCAAACATCTTACCAACAACTCTAAAGTTAGGCTTAACAATATAATCCATATAAAGACTCATATCATCTTCATAAACTACTTCTTTAACATTTAACTCTTCTAAGATTATAGATTCAAGTTCTCCTACTACTTTTTCAAACACTTTAGGAACAATTATAAAGTTAAGAGGTTGTCTAACTTTAATAGATACATCTTCTCTAGCATTACGTCCTAAACTACAAATATCACGAACTAAACTCATTCTATTTTCAAGTTCACTAGATATTAAAGTCTCATCCACTTTAGGGAAATCTCTCAAATGAACACTCTTACCATCAGTCAAATTACGATAAATCTCTTCAGTAACAAATGGTGTAATAGGTGCTGCCATCTCACAAAGTGCAAGTAAAACTTCATAAGTAGTCTGATATACTGCCTTTTTACTAAGAGTAAGTTCACTATCCCAGAATCTCTTTCTATTACTTCTAATATACCAATTAGAAAAGTCATCATTTAAGAAATCTACAATATAATGAACTACTTTATTTAAATCATATTCATCATATGCTCTAGTAACTAAATCTAAAGTATTATTTAAACGAGATAGTAACCACTTATCAACTAATTCTCTATCTTTAACTGGAACATTATAAACTCTAGGATCTATTTTATCAGCATTAGCATACATTTCAAAGAATGAATAAGCATTTTTAAGTGTTGATAAGTATTTAGAATTAACTTCTTTTAAACCATCATTATCAAACTTAATAGGAGTCCATACAGGAGATACATAAGGTAAATAGAATCTAATAACGTCACTTCCAAACTCATTCATCAAATCAAATGGTTTAACGATATTACCTTTACTTTTACTCATCTTCTTACCATATTTATCAAGTAATAAATCATTAACTAATACGTTTTTATAAGGACTCTTACCAGTAACAAAAGTAGAAATTAACATTAAAGTATAGAACCATCCTCTAGTCTGATCAATTCCTTCACTAATAAAGTCTGCAGGGAATTGGTCTTCAAATAACTCTTTATTTTCAAATGGATAATGGTATTGTGCAAAAGGCATAGAACCAGAATCAAACCAACAGTCAATTACTTCACTAACACGACTCATAGTTTTACCACACACTGGACATTTAATATGAATGTCATCAACATATGGACGATGTAACTCTATAGTTTCATCTATATCTTCTATCGCTTTTTCCACAAGTTCAGCTCGTGTTCCTATCATCTCTTGATGCCCACAACTACATTTCCATAAAGGTAATGGTGTTCCCCAATATCTATTACGAGATATTGCCCAGTCATTCATATTTAATAACCAGTTACCAAATCTTTTCTCTCCAACAAAAGATGGATACCAATTAACACCATTATTATTTTTAACAACCTGATCTTTTATCTTAGTTACTTCTAAATAATATGATGGTTTAGCATAATATAAAAGCGGTGTATCACATCTCCAACAATGAGGATAGTTATGTGCCATTTTTATTTTCTTAAATAATTTACCATTCTCTTTTAAGTATTTAATAACTTCTATATCAGCATCGAAAACGAACATACCTTTCCATAATCCTTCAGTATATTTACCATCTTCACCTACAGGGTTTATTACTGGTAAATTATATTTTTTACCTACATTATAATCATCTTGTCCAAAAGCAGGTGCAATATGAACAATACCAGTACCATCTTCCATAGTTACATAATCATCTACTGTAACAAAGAAAGCTTTCTTATCTACTTTTAGACTAGGTATTAACTGTTCATATTCCATATACTCTAAGTTCTTACCACTATACTCTTCTAATACTGTATAATCATCTCCTAATACTTTAGAGGCTAGTTTTTTACCTACAATAAACTTATTACCTTGTGACTCAACAAGCACATACTCTTCTCTTGGATTAACACAAAGTGCTACATTACTAATCAAAGTCCAAGGAGTAGTAGTCCAAACAAGAAAGTAAACATCTTCATCCTTTTTCTTCATAGGAACAATAACAGTATTTGCAGTTACTTCTTTATACCCCTGGGCAACTTCATGAGAAGCAAGTCCAGTACCACATCTAGTACAGTATGGAAGTATCTTATGTCCTTCATAAAATAATCCTTCATCAAAGAATTTCTTTAGAATCCACCATTCTGTTTCTATATAGTTATTATCATAAGTAACATAAGGATGCTCTAAATCAATAAACTGTCCCATTTCTTTAGTTAAATCAGAAAAAGCCTTCTCATTTTCCCAAACACTCTCACGACACTTCTGATTAAACTCTTTTATACCATACTCTTCAATATCTTTCTTATTACTAAAACCAAGTTCCTTTTCTACTTGTAATTCTACAGGAAGTCCATGAGTATCCCAACCTACTTTACGAAGAACTCTATATCCTTGCATAGTCTTATATTTACAGAAAGTATCTTTCAAAAACTTAGCCATCATATGATGAAGTCCTGGTTTACCATTAGCAGTTGCAGGTCCATCATAAAAAACAAAGTTTTCTTTTCCTTCTCTATTATCAATACATTGTTTTAAGATATCCATCTTCTCCCAAGTCTTTAAAATATTCATCTCAACTTCATGAGTCTTACCTTTTTCAAGTTCCCTAAATGCCATAATTATCTCCTCCTAAACAAAAAAATCTATGAATCACAAGGGCGTTAAAGAATCTAACACTGTACCACCTTGGTTCATAGATTTTATCTATCTTATTAATATAACGGTATTACCCGGCTTTAACTTATCCTTAAAGCACAACTTGAAAGTGATCCGAAATAAGTTCCTTTGTTAATTTCCACCTACCATTAACTCTCTATAAAATTTCCTTATTCCCGTCTTTCGCACTTGTTTTAAATAAAACTAAACAAACTATATCACAGTTTATGTAGTTTATGCAACTATTTTTATAAATGTTTTGTTAAAATATTAGGCCTTATATGTTCTAAACAATCAGCAGAATAAAAAACCGTTCTATAGATATTAGCATGTAGCATGTTAACATAAACTAACTTATCTTTAACAAGTCGTAAATTCAATTGATTTTTTTGCCATATATTTCCTGAAGTTGTACTATCATATCCAGTAATAACAATATCATCGCCACCCAAAGTAAGATTATGAAAAACTCTAATGCCATAAATACTTCGATTAACTTCACCTATTTTTGTATCCTCATATATTTCACCTTTTTGTCCATTAATATAAGAATAACAATTATTTAAAGTAAGATTTCTATCCTTAACATATTCTATCAAAGCTCTAGACCTTTTCAAAATATTCTCTTCATTTAAAGCCTCAGGATATTTCCTTAACAATATTTCTAATTGTCTTAAAAGTCTATCTAACTCTTCTCTACCAACATCTGATATTAGTCCTTTTAAATTTTCTAAATAACCAATATCATACACTCCTACAATATTAAGCCAATCAACAATTTGATTTTCTTTCTTTGCAAAACTAGTTATTCTAGCAATCATAATATACCCCCTTCGAGTAAGACTTATTATATACCAATGGAAAGAAAAGAGCAAGAACAAAATTCTTACTTCATAGCTCTACCGACATCAAGACCAGGAGCATTTGCAAAAATATCTCCAGTACTATTAACAGCCCCAATTGCTTCTCTCATACTATCTAATTGAGCTCTTTTAATAGAAATATTTTTTTCTTCTTGTTCTCTTAATGCTGCTATCATATCTTTTTTTCTTTGTTTAAGACGTTCTTTATCAGAAGCTAGCTGTATTTTTTCAGATCTTTTAATATTCCTTTCTTGCATAATAGTATCATATTTATCTTTAAAATGATCTAATTGAATATTAAACATTGTTACAACTTTACTTTTAGCCCTAGAAACTTTACCACCAACTACAAAACTAGCATATGTCATATTAGCTCTAGCATTAAAAACTTTATCATCTAGACTATCTTTCTTTTTTCTAAAATAATCTATCGCTCTATTAGTAGCTTTTCCCATATAAGATTTATCCTTACGTGCTTTATCTATTTTCTCTTGTATATTAGCAAAAGGAATATCTCTTTCTTTATAGTCTGCTTTAATCTCTTCATCAAATTTTATAGCATCGCTTAATTCTTGTTCTCTAGCCTTCTCTTCTTCTTTTTTCTTTTGCTCTACTGCTCTATTAAGTTTATTAGTAGCATACTTTAACCTAACTTCTTCTATAGCATTCTTAATAGTTAAATCTATAGTAGTGTTCTCTTTCACTTTTTTAATAGCAGAATTCTTAACATTAATAGCAAATGATGCTACACTACTAACCCTACTAGCTCCCATATCTCTTATATATGAAAAAGAATCACTAACTTCACTACCGATTTCCCTACCGAAATTAATAACACTATCTTTTTTTTCATCAATAAAGTTTACTATATCTTCTTTTCTTTTATCTCTAATAGCAGCCTTAAAGTCTGCTTTTGCTTGTTTTCTCTCTAGTTTTTCTTCTTTCTCCTGTAACTTCTCTGCTCTTCTAATCTCTTTCTCCCGTTTCTTTTCAATTTTTTCTATCATTGCATCATATTTAGCAATTGCCTGTTCTATCTTAAAACGTCTAAACGGAGCAAGTAGTTTATTAGAAATAGAAGTAATTCTAGCCTTTCTAAGCATTGCCTTTGCATTCTTATATTCCTCTAAACTAGAAACTAGTCTCTCTTCATCAGACAAAAGCTCTCTATCTAATTCTTCTAAAGTCATAAATATCGCATCCCCTTATGAAAACATTGCATTTACTATATCTTTTAATTTATTTTTCTCTTCATCTGTTTCTAAATCTACTAAAGTATCTTTTCCTTCATTATCTTTAATTATACGAGAAGCTAAGATATCACTAGTCTCATCACCCTTATCAATAGCATAAATAGCATAGTTATTCCCATCAAGACTAACAGTCTTTAACATTTCTGCTTCCTTAACTTCACCATCTACTTCAATCTTAAATTTTGTATCATCCATAATTTTAACCTCCTTTTATCTTATATAAATATATTATCATAAATAAAATGAAAAAGCCAGATTATATAAACATATAATCTGGCTTTTTATAAGGTTCCTCATAACTTTTATCTTTCATATATCTGTCTATAAGAACTACTCTTTCTTGTTTTAGACTCTTAGGAACATCTATAACTCTTTGATTTCTTGAACCTCTAAAATAAATGTCTAAGCTTCTCTCTTCTAAGATAAATTTACCATCTACTAAGACATCAACTTCACTAAGTAGCTTCTTCATCTTAGGATTTTTAAGCATCGCTTCATAAGTATACCCTGTATAACACCATACATTAAGTCCCATCTCATGTGATGCTTTACTAATCTCATAACATGCTTCCGCCTGACATACAGGATCTCCTCCGGATAAAGTAATACCATCTTGATTTCTAATAGTCTTTAACTCATCTATTACTTCACTAACATCAAACAAAGCACCACCATCAAAGTCATGAGTCCCCGGATTTTGACATCCTGGACATGCATGAGGACACCCTTGTGTCCAAATAACAGTTCTTACCCCTTCTCCATCTACAATAGAATCAGGTTGTAAAGATGCCGCTAGTCTTATTTTCATCCTACTTACCTTCTTTTTTATTTTTTACAACATCATTTAAACCACTATGTTTAACACGGTCAGCCTCTTCAGCACGTTTACCATTATTAAATCTATCAACATCACCTACTAAATAACCTGTAATACGTCTAATCCTTTCAAATTTTTGTCCTTCTCCAACTATTTTTTTCATATATAATTCCTCCTTCTTATTTTTTATTATTCACAACAATTATTATCTAATGAAGTTATTACTTCCATTGGAACCCCTTCAAATTCATGACGTCCACATTTAGGACAAACATCATTAATTACACCAACATATCCACAAACAGGATCTCTATCAACTGGATGGTTAATCGCACCATAGCCAATACCTGCTTCTTTCATAACGCGAATTACTTTCTCAAATGCCTCAACATTAGAAGCAGCATCACCATCTAATTCAATATAAGAAATATGTCCTCCATTAGTAAGTTCATGGAAAGGTGCCTCTTTTTCAATTTTATTAGTAATGCTTATATTATAATAAACTGGTACATGGAATGAATTTGTATAATACTCTCTATCAGTAACACCTTTAATCTTTCCATATATCGCTCTATCAATACCAGTAAATCTACCACTTAACCCTTCTGCAGGAGTAGCAAGACAAGTAAAGTTTAAGTTATATTTACGAGAATACTCATCACAACGTTTTCTCATAAATGTAATAATTTCTAAACCTAACTTTTCACTCTCTTCACTTTCACCATGATGTTTACCAGTTAAAGCTTTTAAACATTCTGCAAGTCCAATAAATCCTGTAGATAAAGTACCATGTTTCCATACTTTTCTAAGTCTATCAGTTGGTTTTAACTTCTCACCATTAGTCCAAATACCTTGTCCAAGTAAGAATGGAAAGTTATAACTATGTTTACTGCATTGTACTTCAAATCTTTCAAGTAATTGATCTTTAACCATATCCATAATATCGCTAAGTTCTTTATAGAACCCATCCATATCTGCCTTATCTCTTTCTTTTAAAGCGATACCATATTTAATGCCCAATCTTGGTAAGTTAATAGTTGTAAAAGATAAATTACCACGACCTGTTACTATCTCATTATCTGGACTAGTAACGTCCCCTATTACTCTTGTTCTACATCCCATATAAGCAATCTCTGTATTAAAGTCACCTTCTTTATAATATTGCTTATTAAATGGAGCATCTACAAAAGCAAAGTTAGGGAAAAGTCTTTTAGCAGATACCTTACAAGCAAGTTTAAATAAATCATAGTTAGGATCTTCCTTATTATAATTAACTCCCTCTTTTACTTTAAATATTGATACTGGAAATATTGGTGTTTCTCCTTTTCCAAGACCTCTATCTAAAGAAAGTAAGAAATTCTTAACTACCATTCTACCTTCTGGAGTTATATCTGTTCCAAAGTTAACTGATGAAAATGGAACTTGTGCTCCTGCTCTAGAATGCATTGTATTTAAATTATGAATAAATGCTTCCATCGCTTGCCCAGTCGCTCTATCAGTTTTTTGCATTGCTTTAAGATAACTCTTTTCAAATATTTCATGAACTCTACTAGAACCTTTTTGGTAGTCACTAAATATAGATACATCAAACTCTATTGATTCTTGTTTATCTATTTCTCTAACAATTCTATCTATATTAATACCTGGAATAAATCCTTCTAAATCAAGGAAATCATAAATTGTTTGTTTAAATTGTTTTTTAAATGTTTTAAGTACACCTGGTGCAAGATAATAGTCTAAAGCAGGTATTGCTTGTCCACCATGTTGATCATTTTGATTAGCTTGAATAACGATACAAGCAAGTGATGCATAAGTTGAAATATCTTGAGGTGGTCTAACAAATCCATGACCTGTATCAAAACCATTTTTAAATAATCTTGCTAAATCTATCTGACAACATGTAGTAGTACCCATTGCTAAGAAGTCCATATCATGAATATGAATTGTTCCATTATCATGAGCTTCAGCATATTCTTTTCTCATTAAGTATGCTTTTGCAAACTCTTTAGATACTGTCGCTCCATATTGTAACATCGTACCCATTGGACTATCTCCATCAATATTAGCATTTTCACGTTTTGCATCTTCTTCATTAGCAGACTTAAGCCCAAGATTCTCTAATGATTTTAAGAACTTATGAGTTTTATTATCTCCGAAGAAAGATTCTCTAGATTGATTTCTTCTTTCTCTATATTCAGAAAATGATTTATATACATCATCATAACCCTTACTAGATAATTCTGTTTCTATATAGTCTTGAATCTCTTCTATTTTAAAGCGATTATTTTTTTCTTCTGCATCTTTCTTTATTTTCTTTAAAACTGCACTATATACTTTTTGAATATCAGAAGAGTTATATTTCTTTTCTTTTTCACTCTCATCATCATCTACTTCAACACTATCAAAACCTTTTTTTATGGCTAAAGCAATTTTTGCACCATCAAAATCTACTTTTTTACCATTTCTTTTAATTACTGTAACACCTTCTAATTGGTCGTTTAATTCATTTACTCCTGTCATATTTTACCTCCTATTTAAGTCAATTGTAAGAGCTGCAATTTCAAAAATCAATAGGTAATTTTAAGAAAAAAAAAACGTTTTTTATAAAAGCATTGATATATATAGTTTTCCAAAAAAAAATTAATTTGTTCGATTTACGACAATTTACATTTATATACATTTTTATATTTTTTCTAAAAATTATTTTTGATTTTTTTGAAAAAATATAAATTTTGACAACATCAATTTCCTTATTTTTCAATAACTACGCACAAAAAAATAATCATTTTTTATATTTTTTTAAAAAATGATTATTTAAAATATCAAAAAAAATTAACTAGTTTTTTAAAGTCCCAATAGACACTACATAAACACCATCATCACGTTTATAAGAGTAATTAGTACCTGTTAATACTAACAAGAAAGATGGCTCCCCACACTTTTTAATATCAACATGTTCCCTAAATTTTAAAAGATTATTAGCAGCCTCATCAATATAACCTGCTCCAAGTTTTATCTCTATTGCTCCCCACTTACCACTAGGCATTCTAAGAATAGCATCCACTTCAAATCCTCTTTCATCACGATAAAATGTTACATCTCCACCTAAACTTTCTGTATATATTTTTAAATCTCTAATGCAAAGTGATTCAAACATAAAACCAAATGTGTTTAAGTCATTAATTAAATCCATAGGTTTCAAATCAAGAATAGCAGTTGCAATAGAAGGATCTACAAAAAATTTTTTAGGTTTTGTTCTTAATGCATACTTACTTCTAAGATTTAAATTAGTAGCCTTAACATCTTCAATAACAAATAATTTCTCTAAAGTGTTTAAATAATCTGTTAACGTAGGCCTAGATATATCATCATCACTAGTTTTTCTAATATCAGCTTCTATAGTTGAATTAGAAACTTGTGTTGATATATTTCTAGCAAGACTTCTTAAAACATTCTGCATTTTTTCTGTATTTCTTTCTACACCATCTACACTTCTTACCTCTTCATGTATTAATGATTTAACATATTCTTTAGCAATTCTATATTTAGCATCACTTTTAATGGAAATAGAAGCAGGCCAACCACCTCTTACAATAATACTTGCTATATCTTCAAGTGATAATTTTGATACTCCAGATATATCTTTACCTGCAAGTATATCACTAAAAGAAACCTCTCCAGTCGATTCTTTTGATTCAAATAAACTCATAGGACGCATTAATACTCTTGAAATTCTACCAGTTCCAGTATGCATTGTTTCTCCTTCACTAGGTTTAGCTGACCCTGTAAGTATGTATTGTCCTTTTAATCCTGTATGATCAACATCAGTACGAACAGAATCCCAAACAACAGGATACATTTGCCATTCATCAAACATCCTTGGTTTTTCGCCATTTAAAAATAGTGATGGTTTAGTATTTCTTATATTATCATACTCTTGCTTTCTATCTGGATTTTGAAATTCAATAACACTCTTAGCATGATATAAACCAGTTGTAGACTTACCACACCATTTACAACCTTCAATTAATATAGCACCCATAATCTCCATAAGCTCATCTATTTCTTTATCCACAATCCTTGGTAAATATTTCATAGCATCCTCCTTTTTTTACAAAAAAAGTATATCATTATTTTACAAAAAAAGCAAATTTTATTTTGCATTTTGAGGAAATATTTATTCAAATTATTTATCAGTAGAGCCAAATCCTCCAGTTCTTATTCCTTCTGCTTCATCATTATCAACTGTTAAATATTTTTGAAACATTACTTGACCAATAACATCACCTTTTTTAACTTCAATATCATGATCACTGCAATTAAAATATGCAAAGTAAAAATGCCCATCATTAGATTCATTTCCATAATAATCATGATCAATCAATCCTACACTATTAGCAAGTATAAAACCTTTCTTAGGACCACTACTTCTATTAAGCAAAAGATAGCATTCATCTTCCATACAATATGCTTTTAATCCTGTAGGAATTAATGTTGGTTTAATCCCTGGATAATATTTAGGAATAACTATATCCTCTGCTGCTTCTACATCATATGCCGCTGCATACTTTGTCTTTCTAACTGGTAAATTAATCCCCTTATCTTCATACCCTTTTACTACTTCAAATCCTCTTTTTCTCATAACTAATCTCCTTCTCTCTATCTTAACTTAATTTCTTTTCTAAATACTTTTTCTGTATCTTTATTTTTTGGCATACTACTTATAACAGAATCAATGATGTAAGAACTAATCACATCATCATAAGTCTCTATTGTATAAATAACAAGCGCATCACCACTAATAGTATCTAAAGAGACATCTAACTTATCATCATAATATAAAGAACCATTCTCTATATAGAAACAACTTCTTTTATCTTTTGAATCATAATTAATAACTTTAACTTTCTTATCATTACTACTACTTATTAATAAACAATTTTTCTTAATACTATCAGTATCTACCTCTTGACCATTTTTAAGTTGTTCTTCTATTTTTTTAAAATCATCTAAAGACACATTATAAGCGATAAAATCTTCATCAGAATATAGTCTTATAATATCGTATAACGAATACTTTTTTCCCTTCCAACTATTATTACGTTCAAAAATAACAGATTGTTCTTTTGCTTTATCATTAACTACTAAATCAGTAGAATTTTCTTCTATCATATTTTCTATTTTTTGATAATAATTAACTACTTCTTCTCGTTTTTCTCTAGCTAAAGAAACATTTTGGTGAAAATTATCATCTACTCTTATATAAGAGAGTTCCTTAGATAATATTTCTTTATTTTTCTTTTCAGTTTCCTCTTTCGCTTCCTCGAAACTATCAAAGACTTTATCTACATTGGTAGAATTATTGCATCTCCCATTCATTAAACAAAACTCTGGTTCTACTCTAGATAAGTCTCCATATTGATTATCTTTTCCATAAGAAAAAACAACTTTATATTCACAAATAGTATTACCATATCTATTATATTTTTCTTCCCTACCTACTACATAACATTTAGATACTATATAACAAACTATCCCATATTCTCTTTCTAACTCATGAAGACCAGGGTACCATCCAGTTTGTTCTATAATAGGCATAACTGCATACTTTATTGGATAATTATTTTTCATTATGAACTCCCTTCAAATTATATTTATCCTCGCCATAAAGTTTATATACTTTTTGATGAGGAATCTCTTCTTTAAGAGATAATTTTCTATCAAGGCTTTCTAATCCACCAATAAGATTTTTATTAATAGAATAAGAAAGCACATCAAGATAGTTATTTTCACAGTAAGGACCTTCAGTTTTAGGAAGTCCCACCATAGAAACATAACCATCAGGTAACTTATATACTTGCAAAATATTATCACCAGTTATCTCTTCTAAAATATTAGGATAATTAGAAATAAATAATATTTCTTCTCCACATAATCCACAAGGAACAATTCCTCTATCTGTAGATTTTAAATATCCCCCTCTTATTCTCTCATCTCTAGTTAAACCCAAAGTCAAAGTAAAACCAGCTTTTAATCTTTCTTCCATTACTCTACTCCTTCTAATATTTTACTATTATCTATGTATAAAACCTTCTTATTCTTTTTTAGACTCTTAGGAACATCAATAATACATTGATTACTACTACCAACATAATGAATCTTTTCACTTGCAAGTCTTAACACAAATCTCCCATCAAGTAATACATCGATATTATTTAAAATAGTATCTAAGTCTTTATCAGTCTTCTTCTGTTCTAATAACTCTTCCCATGTATAACCCGTATAAAGCCAAATAGTTTTATCTTTAAACTTTTCTCTAATCTCTTTAACTAATTTAGATATTTCTTCTCTATTTCCTAAAAATAAAGGATCTCCTCCTGATAAAGTTATACCACTACACCAGTCTTTTTCTAATTCATCAAATATCTCTTTTTTAGCATCTTCATCAAAGACTAAACCATCATTAGGATCCCATGTCATAGCATTTTGACAAGCATGGCAATGATGAGAACACCCAGAAACCCATAAAACAACTCTAAGTCCCTCACCATTAAGCATATCTGCTTTTGTTATATTATGATATCTCACCTAAACACCCCCTCTTCTATTTTTTTCTATTACGCTCATTATTCTTATCAAGCCATCTCTTTATCTCTTCATCACTTAAATCATAATATTTCTTAACCCATTCCATTACGATTAAACAGTCAGCATACTCTTCCAACAAATCTTCTCTATTCATCTTGCCACGTAATCCTTTTGTAAGTTGTTGACTAAGTTCTGCCATCTCTTCGATAGCGATAACTATGACCTTATCGCCTAAAATTTCCTTAGCTTTTTCATAGTTATACATATTACATAGACTTCCTTTCTGAAATTTCTACCATCTTTGCATTACCAAGCATTGTATCACCATGAACTCTTGAGTAAGAAAGGTATCCATTCATTCTATCTATCTTTGTTAAATCACTACTTCCACACTTAGGACAAACATCCATATCTAATTCTTCATGGCCACAATTATTACAGTAAGCAAGTGAAAGATTAACACCTTCATAAAAGCCTTTATCCATCGCTCTTTCTACATAAGTAAGCATTGCCTTAGTATTATAACTTAAATTATAACGAACATATTGTATTCTACCCCCTTTAAATAGTTCCCAAAATCTATCTTCCAAATCTTGTTTTTCTATACCACTAATATCTTCCCAAACACCACAATGGAAGCTGTTAGAAACGTATTCACGGGAACTAACTCCAGGAATAATACCATATTTTTTACGAAATTGTTTTATTTGAAGACCACACAAACTCTCAGCTGGTGTTCCATATATTGCATAAAGAATATTATCTTCTTTTTTAAACTCAGTAGTCTTCTTATTAATATATTTCATAACTTCAAGAGCAAAAGATCCATCTTCAACAATACTCTTGCCATTATATAAAACTTGTAGTTCATTTAAAGCCGTAATACCAAAAGATGCTGTAGAGCTTTTCAAAATAGGTTCAATAGGCTCTTCAGGTTTCAAATTACCTCCATAAAAACCACCTTGACAGTAAGCTAGAGGATTAGTAGAAGCTTTACGTTTAGATAGATATCGATAAGTACGAATATGAATCCTACGTATCATCTCTAAGTAATAATCAAGCACTTCATAAAAATCTTTCTGTTCTTCACGAGCTTTAGCAAGTATCATAGGTAAATGTAATGATATTGCCCCTATATTAAATCTACCAATAAAGACAGGTTTATCTTTTTCATCAGCTGCATCCATTCCTCCACGTTCATACCAAGGAGAAAGAAATGCCCGACACCCCATAGGACTAACAATTCTCTTATATTTCTTATACATCTCTGGAACATAACCAACTCCAGATAACGATAAATAATCAGGGTACATAGTCTTTTCACTACATTTAATCGCTGTTAAGAAACTATCACGAAGTACTCCCCCTTCACCATGTACTTTCTTATCGTATAAAAACACAAGTTTAGGAAATACAGTAGGTCTTTTGAACCCTTTCTTACCTTGACCTTCTCTATGTACATCTAATATAGTCTTAGTAATCATAACTGCAAACTTATCTTTATCTACACCAAAAGTAAGAGTAACAAAAGGATAATCCCCTCTACTGGAACTAACAGTATTTAATTTATATTCAAGTCCTTGATACCCCTGTTCACACTCTCTAACTGTCTTCTTCCAAGCATAATCTTCTGCCTCACTAACATATTCTTTTCCTTTAATATCTAAATACTCTTTATAATACATATCATAACTTTTCTTAGCATATTTCTTTAATACACTATCTATCTCCGGAAGAGTAAAACCACCATACTGCATAGCCGTAGTATTAATAGTAACATCCCCTATAACATTAAAAGCAGTCTGTAATGTTTTAGGTTCTGTATACCAAATATTACTCATCTCAAACCCATCTTTTAAGACATTAGCGATATCAAACAAACAACAATTCATGGTATCTCGTCTTGCACTCATATCATGAATATAGATATAACCATCTTTACAAGCCTCTATTTCAGCACTAGTTAAAAAGAATTTCTTATATAACTCTTTATTAAGACTATTATATATTAAACATCTTTGTGTAGTAACTAAAGCACTATCCATATTAGCACAATCTTTATCACCAATATAAGTAATAACTTGGCTCTTTTTATAGACTTCATCTAATATATGAATAATATCTTTCTTATAATCTCTATACTCTCTATAACTCTTTGCAACCAAAGGGTTAATAGTTTCAAGTGCTACTTCACAACAACTATGTACTTGTTCAACAGTAGGATTACTTGTCTGTGTTTCTAAAAGTTCAACTACTTTATTAACAATCTTCTCCATCGCTTCATCAGTCAAATCAACCATAACTCTCTCAGCACTACTTCTAACTGCTTTCCTAACTCGTTCAGGATCAAATTTTTCTAAGTTACCATTTCTTTTTACAATCATAATATCCTTCATGTACATCAACTACCTCTCTATCTTACAAAAAATATTCTAACTCACAAGCTAAAAATATTACTGTTGCATTTGCAACAATAATAAAATTTTGTTAAAATAAAAATTAAAGAGGTGTTATTTTCCATGAAAACTTTAGATGAAACAAGACTTTTACAATTTAAAAAAAATTTGTCAAGCTGTGTCAATGTTAAGAGTAAAGTATTTTACAACAAAGAACTAATAATTAGTTATTCTCCTATTAAAAAGAAAATAGGCTTTATTACTAAAGGAAAAGCGAACATAGTAAAGACTGATAAAGAAGGTAACACTACTATAATGAGAGATTTAAAAGAAAATGACATTTTCTCTAATCTTTTCTTTCAAAAC
Organism: uncultured Mycoplasmatota bacterium; assembly: GCA_946498975.1. Taxonomy (GTDB): domain Bacteria; phylum Bacillota_I; class Bacilli_A; order RF39; family UBA660; genus Onthousia. The sequence continues at coordinate 33,054 of CAMMQC010000009.1, read as the reverse complement.
ACAGAAGATGAAATATATATAATTAGTAACGGCGAAACAAAAGTTATCTTTATAGATTATTATAATATCATAAAAAACTGTAATCAGAACTGTCCTTTTCATAACAGCATAGTTTTAACATTATTTGATTTATTAATAGAAGATAACAAACAACAAAATGAGAAGATTGAACTACTATCAAAACGTACTGTTGAAGAAAAGATATTATTTTTCCTAAAACAAAGAATGAATAAAAATAATATATTCAAAGTTACTACTTCTTATAAAGCAATTGCAGAATATCTCTTTGTAGATAGAGCAAACTTAATGAGAGAATTAAAAAAAATAGAAGAAAAAGGCTTAATTGAAAGATATGAAAAAACAATTAAGATTTTATCTTAAATTTATATTGTAAATAATTAGTAGAAGCTCTCTTCATATAACCATAATAACTAGCTTTAACTCTCACTAACTTATCTTTATCATAAATACTTAAGTATTTTATCTTTCTTTTAATCCTTGCCTTTACTTTATTATTTATTCTAATAATAAGCTTATTATTTCTTAAAATAAATCTATATCCTATAAAAGTAAAACCACTACTTAAATTATATATATTAGTTTTCTTATTAAGCTCTAACTTTTCTTTAACAAGCTCTTTTTCAATAACACTCTTAATATATTTTAATCTCTCTTTATCATAATCAAAGATAACTCCATCATCCATATATCTTATATAATATTTACATCCAAGTTTCTCTTTTATTAAATGATCTATTCTATTTAAATAAAATATTGCCAAAATCTGACTAGTAACATTACCAATAGCAAGTCCTTTATGATAATTATATCTAGGAACCTTCTTAAGTTCACTCTCATGCTTAATAGATAAATCTTTTCTTAGTTCTCTATTTATAATATTATCTATTTCCCTATTAACATACCCCATATTAGAACTATAAATAATATCTTTAAGTAAAGAAACTATTCTCTTATCTTCATATATTTTATCTAACCTTTCTATTAATATATCATGATCTATATTATAAAAGTATTTCTTTATATCAAACTTAAGGACATATACTTCTTTCCCTTTTCTTTTTAAGTTATTAATATACTTCTTACAAAGATTAAAAGCATAACTACTACCCATACCAACTCTAGTTGCAACATTACTATCTATAAGCTTAGGTTCTAAGATGGGCTTTAATATATATTCACTAACCATTTGATTAACTATTTTATCAGTTAAATTCTCACTCATAATAACCCTATATTTAGGATCTTTTATTAAAAAGATATTATATTTACCATGATGATATTTAAAGTCTTTTAAAGAATTATAAATACTAACTAAATTACTAGATAAAAACAAGTTATACTTAAATAATTTCTCTTTATGTTCTGTATTCTTAACTACAAGTCTATAACTATCAAGTATTTTATTATAATCAACTAACGTATCATAACTAACATAACTCTTTTTCATTTTTTAATACTCCATAAGCAAGCTTTCTAATAGTAACTACATAACCAACTAAATCTTTATATTTCTTAAAACTAATTATTTTATTTAAGTATAAATATTCAAAATAAAAATCTACCATCGAAAGGCTAACTATAAAATCTTTTATATGTTTCTCTCTTATTCTACTACTATCTCTATTAACAATATATGAATTTAATAATCTAACTAAATTAAATAACTCATCTTGCAAATTCTTTTTCAAAACACTTTCACTTTTAGGAAAATTTCTTGAAAACTCTACTACATCACTAACTAATTCTTTAGTATTTTTCATTATTTTAAATGAATCATTCTTCTCCATAACTGCAACACTCCTTAATATATTTCTTACTTTTATTTTTTAATTTTAAGTAATCACTACATTTACTACAGTAATATTCTCTTATCTTAGGACCAACTACTGCTATATTAAAGTGATACTTTTCTTTAAGTACTAACAAATCATCTAATAGAGATTTATCAAGTATAATTTCATCACAATATTTTATTTTAAAAAGATATGCCACTATCTTAGCATCAATACCAAAAGTTATAAGTTTATCTTTATTTTTAATAAGTAATAAATATTTAGCATAATCTTTTTTATAATATCTATATTTATTTAAAGGTGTTCTTTTCTTCATAATAACTCCTAAAAAAAGAAGTAATACGAAAAAACATACTACTTCTCAATAATTAATTTATCAATATAGGGATAGTCTTTGAACTTTATTCTAAGTTCAAAGACATCTATATTATATATTTAGGGCAAGCCCTGGGAATTAAACTTGTTTCCATTCAAACTTCCTCTGTTTGCAAGCCTTAACCAACAAAACTCGGTGACACTAGATTAATTTCTAGCCTTAGTAGGAATCTGGACGGACGGCATTGTTGTTATCTACATTGTTGTTGTTGAGGTTATCATTCTCATTCCATACATTAGCATTACCATTATTGAAATCGGCCGGCGAACCAAAAAGACGAAAAAGTAGCCACAAAAGAAAGGGTAACACCAAAGAAAGAGCACGTCACTTACAGTTTAATCCCCGAGGCAAATGAGGAGTCATTTGCCTAATTCTACCTAAAAAATTGTATATGGACTACTAGCAGTCCCATCTCCAGACGTAAACCCGTTTTCAGTGGTCACATTGATAACTGGACGGACGGCATAGTTGCAATCCACATAGTCGCGGTTGAGGACATCAAACTCACACCATACAACAGCAAGACCAAAATCGAAAGCGGCCGGCGTCATACTCCAATAATACATTTCAGAATCCCCAGGATTTAAATAACTATCTGTTGTTACTCCAAGATTTTCTCCTCCTAAAACTAATTCATCTGCCGTTATTAGTCCTGCTTTTAATCTATAACTTCCCCCATAACTTTCACTTGTAACAGGACACTTCAAAGTTGGACTATTTTCTTTTGTATATCCTGTTGCTGATTGTCCTAATCTATCATAACTTGCAAAAACATTATAATTCATAGAAGGAAAACCATAGTCAGTGTCTTTTTTATATCCACTACTATCACTACAAAATCTTCCTCCTGTTACTTTACTATCATAACTACTACTTCCTAATGTATTTTTATACCATGTATCTACTTCTTTCTTTATAAATGAATCTGTTCCATTATCATAGGTATATCCTGTGTATTTTGGATCATTATACTCTAAATTATATGGACTTACTCCTACTGCAAATGAATGTGCTAAATCACTATTATCTGGACTTGCACTTGTTCCATTATATATTAGTCTTAAACTTCCATCTCCATTTACTCTTACTATCTTCCAGTACATTTTATCTCCTGCACTTGCGAGTTTTACTTTATTACTTTCACTACAACTACTATTGTATTCTTGACAAGACTCTAAACTTTGGAAATATCTACTACTATACTCATATACATAATAATCACTTTGATATTCTCCAAATTGTACATTGTTGTTTGTTACATTCCCTCTGTAGTAATAACTAGTCCCATCTTCATCCTCAGTACTATATAAGCCATTTGTTACATATTCTGGATTAGTAGATTGACTACCACCACTCATATCAAAATAGCCACCATTGCTAGCATAGTTAAACATCTGCGTTTTCTCTTCTTGTAACTCATTATCTTCAAGTATCTCTTGTGTAGTTAATGGAACATACTTATCTCCTGCTTTTCCATACACATTTATTCTTACACTAAATGTTAATCCTCCTCCATCTCCCTGGGGATTATAACTCTCATCTACATACATTCTTAATCTATAATTATTAGATTCACTAGAGTTCATACTACTTGTATATAAACTCATCTCATTTACTGGTCTTCCTGTATAATCATTAGCACTACTCTCCTCATTATATGTTTCAGGTACCATTAAAGCTTCTTCTTCTCCATCATCTGTTAATCTAGTTAGATATAACTTTATATATCTACCATCTATAGTATTACCATCTTCTTTTTTAGCAGATATCTCATAGTTAATATTTACATCTCCTGTTATTTCACTACTTACACTAAAATCAAAGTACTCTCCTGGATTTAGTCTAACCATTCCTGTCTTATCAGTAGTTGGTAAGGCTCCACTTAAACTTATTGTATTATCTGTTTCAGTATATGTCATTGTAATAGAACCTGTCGTTATAGAGTTTACTTTACCACCTGTTTTACTATAACTAAAGGCAGCATAACTTACTCCTACTATCGCTAGTATCATTACTACTAACACTACTATTATTATAATATTTTCTTTTTTCTTCATCTTTCACTTCTCTCCTTTATTATTTTTCTCACACCATCAAAAAGAACAGAATAATACTATCCTGCTCTTATATCATAATGAAAGAAAGTAATTTTATTACTTATATTAGGGTTAAATGCCCCCCCCCAGGTAACATTTTGTAAACATGTGACTTTAGAAAAATGACGATTTATTTTACCCTGGAATTGACGATTTATTTTACCTTGATAAACTAAATAAGCCATATTCATTACTCCCTCTCTTATCTTTGTTAACTTAATATTATCACAAACTAAATAAATTGTGCAATAACTATTTACCTCTTCTATGTAAATTATTAATATCTTCTAACTCATTATGTATTTGTCTAACTACTTTATAATTAATACCATCAGAACTTTCTAAATAATCAACATAGATATCACTATCTATAAAATTTCCTTCTTTATCAAAAGATAATACCTCTATTTGTAATTCATCTTTATAAAGACTAGAAAATCTAAATATATAAGGAGTACTCTCTTCTTTTAAAATATTATCTACATTAAAATAATACTCACCTATATGTGCATTCTTATAATCATTATCACCATGTCCTATATCATCACTAAATAAATTCTTATCACCATAACCAATAAATAGTTTTTTCATATTACTTTTACTAGGTAAAACTCCACAGCTATTCTTACCATTTAAATATCTATCACTTAACTCTTGATTAGTAAAATTACTACTAAATAAAGGTCCTGATTTTATTTCACCTAAACTTATCTCTCTAATAGAATTACCATAAAGACTAAAACTAATATCTCCTATATTAGAATATATATAACTTTTTAAAAAGTTATATATTCCTTCATTAATCTTATCTTTACTAACCCCACATACATTACTAATAATATACTCTGATACTACATCTTTTTGATAATCACTTAAACTATCTTTATTCTCATTAATAAAACCACAAAAAGAGGACATAGAAGCCCTCTCTTCTTTATCTAAAATAACCATATTAGGTAATAATTTTGCCATAACTACACGTCCTTTTCTAATTACTAATCATCGCTACTACTTAAAGTAACTTTAGTTGTATGCTCTTTTCCACCACGCATATAAGTTATCTCTATTGTATCACCTACAGAATATTTGTAAAGCTCATATCTTAAATATGCAGAATCTTGTACCTTTTCTCCATTAAGTTTAGTAATAATATCTCCTTCTTTTAAGTCAGAATCAGCCGCTCCACTTCCAGATTGAATACCAGCAACTACAACACCACTGTTTACATCATTAGGTATATTATAATTATATCTATAACTATTCTTAGCATCACTAACATTAATCATAGAAACACCAAGTAATGGCCATTCAATCTTTTCTCCTTTTTCTAGAGTCTCAATCTTACTATTAACATATTCTATAGGAATAGCAAATCCCATACCTTCTACTTCTGTTTGAACAAACTTCATAGAAATAACCCCAATAACTTCACCATTAGTATTCATTAAAGGTCCACCACTGTTCCCTGGATTAATCGCAGCATCAGTTTGTAATACTTTCATAACCCAGTCACTACCACTAGTAGTACTATCAGTACTAACACTAACTAATCTATCTTTACCTGCTAAATGTCCAGTAGAAACACTACCCCTATATTCATAACCCAATGGACTACCAATAGTAAATACTAAATCACCTAACTTAGCATTTTCACTATTACCAAGTTGTAAAGCCACTATACCATCATATTTTTTAATCTTAATAACTGCTATATCAACATAAGAGTCTCCTCCTAATACTTCTCCTTCAACCTCTTCATCATTAGAAGTAATTAAAGTTACCCTATCAGCACCTTCTACAACATGTTGATTAGTCATAACATAAGCATTATCTCCATCTATTTTATAAACAAACCCAGTACCTGTAGAAGCTACTTCATCTTTTTGATAATTACGAACCATCAATACTCCATCATAAACTTTTTGAACCGCTTCACTAATACCAGACTCATCTACAACTACTTTAGTACAGTCAGCAGAACTACAAGTTAGTCCACTATTTGTACTAGAGCTACTATTATTACTAATTAAATCATCTCCCCCTATAATTACAAAGGTTAAAACACCTCCTATTACAAAAGATACAATTATAAGTACCGCTTCTTTAATTCTCTCTGAACTCATCTACATCTCTCCTTTCAATATTAGCAAGTTCCATATAATTTTTAGGAAATCCCATTTTTTCTAATATTTTATCTATTTTAATACTATGCAAATTATATTCAAGATTATCTATTCTTTTATCAAGCTCTAAACACATATCTTTAAATTCATCATAACTTAACATTCTCTTCATTATAATAAGAAGGGCAAACAAATCATTAGTTCCTTTAGTATAGTACCCTTCACTATTTTTTTCTAAACCAAGTAATTCATGAAACTTTGTTCCTTTAATTTTCTTCTGTGTTCTATTTTCATATAAAATATCTTCATGAGCACACAAATTACGATAATTAGAAAGTATTGGTAAATAATTACTAAACTCATCTACTGGTATATTATAAATCTTACAAATATTTACTTGATCATCATATTTCATTATTGAAAATAATTCTCCAACTATTCCAAAAGATAAAACTTTAACTAAAATCCAAAGTGGAACATAACCATAATTAGACATATAATGTGCAGTCGCTGTATGTTGACTTCCATTAATCCTAATTTGTCTTTTCATCTTTTTAATCAAATCATTTACTTGTTTTTGTTTACTCTTATCACTAGTAAAGTTCTTATTACGTAAATAATATTTCTCTTTATATCCATATTTCTTAGATAACTGATATGAAAATATAGATTTTAAGTTATTTTCAATAACAAGTAAATACTTAAAGAACACATTTCTAATCGCTCTATCAAATAGAAACAAACTATACATCTCTTCAAAAGTAACCCCATCTAAGAAATGTTTATCAGTCATACTTCTCATAAAAGGATACCTATAACCAGATATAAAGAAGTAATTTTCTCTTAACAATATTCTCTTAGTATATTCTTCATCTGTAATAGTCATACCCTTATATTTAAGTATTTCTATTTGTTCTTCAAGATTCTTAAACTGCTTATCTATCATCTTCTTCCTCACCTAGAATAGATTATATCACAAAAATTATGTAAAAAATATGATAATTTAATGAAAAATTATGTTATACTTTAAAAAGTAGAAAGGATTGATTTTAGACTATGCCTGCAACTGTTACTCATGCTTACTTTGCAAATGACCTTTATGACATACTTCCTATTGGTCTAAAAAAGTTATTAATGGATGAAAAAAAGAGATTAAGAATGTTCTCCCAAAGTACAGATTCTTTTATTTTTTATAATCTACTTAAGAAGAAAGATAAACATATAAGAGACTTTCAAAATTATTTCCATACCAATAAATCAAGAGATTTTTTTATTAATTTAGTTAATTATATAAAGTATAATAATTATTATCAAAATAGTGAAGTAATGGCTTTTCTCTATGGCTTTATCGCTCACTACTGTCTAGACTCTAAGCTTCATCCATATATAATTTATAAAACAGGTATAGTAGACGAAAGTAATCCTAATACTTACAAATATAGAAATAAACATGAATATATGGAAAACTTTCTAGATAATTACATGATTAAACAAAAAGAATTCATAACACCATATAGTTTTAAATTCTATGATTTTACTTTTGACTTAAAACCATTCTCAAAAGAGTTAATAGAAGTAATAGATTATACTTTTAAAGAGACTTTTAATTTTAATGACTTTTCTAAATATTATTACAAATCATTAAAAGATATGTACAAAGCCTTAAAGTATTTAAGATATGATAAATATGGAATAAAAATGTTTTGTTATAAGACAGTAGATAAATTTACTAGTGATAAGACTTTTAAGTTACAAGCCATATCTTATCATACCCCATTAAAAGATGAATATAATTATTTAAATTCAAATCATAGTACTTGGACTCACCCTAGTCTAAAACGTGAAAAACATAATGAATCTTTCATAGAATTATATTCTATCGCTCTAAAAGATACTAAAAAAATGATAACTGATGTTAATAGTTATTTAAAAGACACTAAAAAGATTAATTTAAAGAATGTCTTTAAAAATTACTCATACCTAACAGGAAAAAACTGTAATAATAAAAATAAATTAAAATATTTTGAATAAAATTAAATCTAACATATCACTATATAAATAGGTGATAATATGTTAGAAAGTTATAAAATTGCAAGAAGTAACAATGAAGAAGTATTATACTTATATTTAAATGTTGATTATGAATTTGGTGAAGATTTAGAGGAAGATGACTTAGAAAAGAAAGCTAGAAGTTATTTAGTTACTCATGATATTAAATTTAATGGTAATAAGATAGTTTTTATTGTAAATGGTATTAGTACTAAAATGATTACTATCGAAAATAATAAAACTTACTTAAATGATTATTTAATTACTCTTAATACTAAAGAGAACCTAACTATAAAAGAACTACTATTAAGTTTATTATTCAGTAATATAAATATCTCTTTAAGAGAAGAAACTCTAAAAGCTTTAACAGTTTTATACAGAGGAGAAATAATCTATAATCTAAAGAATAATTATTTAGACTTAAATAAATTATCTTTATCATATCATAACTATAATTATTATAAAGTTACTTATCCTGAAACTTATAAATCTAAATTTACTATTTTTAATAAAGTAATAGATGAAACTAATGGAGAGTATTTAATTAATAATAATAAACCCATTAAATGTTTTACCCACTTAGTTAGTAATGGGTACACCGAAGAAGATAAAAGTATTCCTTACACTGTAAAAAAAGAAAGTCTCTGGGATTTAGTATACCCTAATTATTTACAAAGAAAAGATTACAGTATCAAAGATTTTAAAGAAAAATTAAATCTAAAAAGTGATAATTTTAATATAAAAATTACTAGTATCAGTAACTCTAATAGAATAAAAGAGTTAGACTTAGGAGAAAGAAAAATAGATGCCAGAAGTCTAGCCGTATATTTAGATTTACCTTCAACAGATATTACTATAATTATTAAGAAAAATTATCTTACCTTTATAACAAGAGGAATAGGTAGTGGACTAGGTCTAAGTATTATAGGGGCCGATAATCTAGCAGAGTTAGGTTATAACTATAAACAGATATTAAATTATTACTTTAAAGATGTATCACTAGTTATACAAAAATAAATTTGCATAAATGTAATAATTATGATATAGTATATTTGTAAGAAAAATTCATACAATATTAAAAGGAACACTTAATATTCCCATGTTGAGTGGACCCCTAATTATTTTTTCGAGAGCCACCTAATCCAACAGTTGTAAGTTAGGCGGTTTCTTTCATTTTAAAGCAAGTATGGCAAATAGCAACAAGATATCTTGAAGAAACAACATAACTACTAAAGAAAAAATCAAATAATCTTTCTTGTTCATTAGCTAGACCTCCTTTCTGAGGTCCCACCCAACTATTAAATGTTCCTACATATAAAGTATCATATTAATTTCTAGATAGCAAGAAAAAAATGTAATAAATTAGTTACGAGTTTTCGTAAATATATTAGTATATTATTATAAAATGTATAATACCAAAATGAAAGAATTATACTAAAATACAGCAAAAAATAAATTTGCATAAATGTAATAATTATGATATAGTATATTTGTAAGAAAAATTCATACAATATGAAAAGGGAAATACTTAACTTACCCGAGTTGAGTACTTGCCCCAATTTATTTTTGGTTCAGTACTTAATCTTGCGATTGAGTACTTTTCTTATGTGGTGTTACTTTACAAAAAGCAAGGCAATTAATAAGAAGATGATTATGATTAAAGCAGTAACTAAAAAGTCTATTTTTCTCATAATATCAAGCCCCTCCTTATTTAGAGTAGGCAAGTACCCAATAGTTAAGTTTTCCCTATAAATATAGTATCATATTATTTTTTCTAGCACAAGAAAAAATGTAATAAATTAGTTACGAATTTTCGTAAATATACTAGTATATTATTATAAAATGTATAATACAAAAAATGAAAAAATTATGCTAAAATAATTATTAGATAAAAATTATTGAAAATATAACTATTAATAAAACATTGAAAGGAAAAATCATTATGACTAGAGAACAATATTTACAAAAAGCAAAAGACATTATGATACATAAAAATCCTTATGGAGCTTACCATCAACAAAACTTCAATACATACAGTGCATATGGAGAAATGACACCAATTAATTCTGATATTATAAATAATATGCCAAATTCAAAAATAATATTAAGTGAAGAAGTATATGGATCTTTGTTAGGAATACAAGATGTCACTAATATAGAAAAAAAAGAAGTACCTTTTTTCTTATATGGAAAAGAAATTGAAAACAATGTAATCGAATTTGATGGTTTTATTACATCAAGCTCAAGAGAAAACAGGCAATCGACAGAAGCCAATTATAACGAAAAAATGGAAAAAGATTTAATAAATAAACTTAATAATAACCGATATAATGGTTTTGTTGTTTGTCACGGCCATTCTCATCCAAGAGGAAATTTTAGCGAAAACTTTTCTCTAGGCGATTTCACTAGCTATATTCAAATGAATCAAGATAATCAAGTTTTTAAAACTAAACAGGCAGAACTTACAGCATGTTTAGTTACCAGTAGAGGAGATATTAATTTTGTATTCTACGATAATACAAGTGATAACTTTTATAGATTTACTGATGTTTTTGTAAAAGATAAAGATAATAAATTAACACCAGTTAATTGTTATGGCCTAAATCAAAGAGAAAGAGCAGATATTACAAATAGAAGTCTATCATAACATTATATTTATTTAAATAATATCATGTAAGTAAAAATAAATTTGCATAAATGTAATAATTATGATATAGTATATACATAAAAGAAATTACATAAAATTAAAAAGAGGAACATTTATTTTTGCACGTAAATGTCACCTCATAATTGTTTTATGGTTGACACTCCTATGCTGAGTGTCTTATTTTATATTTTTATAGCCACTACCAATAAGGCAAGACTTATAACAACCAAAGCGACAGATTTTAAAAGCTTTAAAATAAAAGTTTTTATCTTCACTTATAAGCCCTCCTTTTCTTAAGAATGGAGGTGACACCCACATAAATGTTCCTACATATAGAGTATCATATTAATTTCTATACATCAAGAAAAAATGTATAAAAAAAGTTACGAATTTTCGTAATCTTTTTCTCTATTCAAAAACACTATTCATAAGTTCTTCTATAGTCTTTTTTCTCTCTTTAGTTTTATCTTTATTAATAGTTATAGTAACAATGTCCCCTTCTTTAACATTAGGAACTACCTCTATTGGTAAATTACACATCTTACCTTTATCTATTTCCACAACTGCATAATCTCCTTCAATTCTATCCACAATTACATCCATTAATTAGTCACCTCTAAACTATAACTAGCACTATCTTCTCCATCAGTAATTTTAACTTCATAAGTACCAGGCTTAACATTACTACTAACCTTAAAAGTCCAACTAACATTACCTTCACTATCACTAGTTTTATCTTCAAGGCCACTTGCTTTACTCTCTCCGCTAGAATAGATTACATCTATATCATAAGTAGTATTAGGAAGCCCTTTAATACTAACAGTAACATCACTTCCTCTACTAATAGGAGATGTTAAACTAACAAGATTTATATTACTAGCAGCAGCACTAGAACTACTATTACTACTAGAATCTTTATCGCCTTTACAAGTAACATCCACACCATCACTATCACAAACAATGTTACCATCTAAATCAGTTCTAAGTACCTTCGCACCAACATTTTCATATCTATCTATAATAGACTGATAAGGATGATTATAAGAGTTACCCTCTCCAACCATAATAATAGCATACTCTGGACTTACCTTCTTAACAAATTCTAGAGAAGATGAAGAGTCACTTCCATGATGACCTACTTTAATAACGTCTGCATCAACATCGTAAGTTATTTCATCTTCACTTAAAGTCTCAGCATCACCCATAAATAGAAAAGTATTATCTAAATAAGTAAGTTTTAAAACAGCAGAATAATTATTTAATTCACTATAACTATCACTATTAGGAGCGATAAACTCTAATTTTAGATTATCATCATCAAGAACAACTACTCCACTCTTAGCAGTCTTTATTTTAAGTCCTTTATTACTAATAGTAGTAAGTAAATCTTCATAAGTCTTACTAGTAGAATTAGCTCTAGGCACATAAATAGAACCTATATCAAAAGTATTAATAACTTCCTCTAATCCTCCAATATGGTCAGTATGAGGATGAGTTCCAACTGCATAATCTATCTTTGTAATACCTAGATTATTAAGATAGTTAATAACATTGTCCACTTCATATGCTTCACCTGCATCAATTAACATAGTTTCCTTATTAGGAAGTTGTATAAAAATAGAATCTCCTTGTCCTACATCAATATAATTAACTCTTAAAGTATCACCACTAAAAGTAGAAACACTTGGCATATCATTACTTTCTACAAAAGGATTAGCACATCCTACTACTAATAAACATAAAATTATTAATAATACTATTCTTATCTTCTTCATAATCTACCTCTACCAATAACTTAGATTTATACATATTCTATTGGAACATAATAATTATTATCATCTATCGCTAGTATCTCTTTACATAAACATAAAACAATACCATTACCAACAATCATTCCAAACTTATTAACAACATCAAAATTCTTAATAGATTTATTACCTGGATTACTACTCTTTTTAATCTCTACAGGATAAACATAATTATTAATAGTAACCAGTAAATCTATTTCTTTACCACTACTATCTCTATAAAAATATAAATGTCTTCTAGGATCAATTCCATTATTTGTATAGGACTTTATAATTTCACTAACTATAAATGTTTCAAAAATAGCACCACTATAAGAACTTTTCTCTAATATTTCTGCATTAGTATATCCCGTTAAATAACAAGCAAGTCCTGTATCCATAAAATATATTTTAGGTCTTCTAATCGCTCTTGAAACATTATTATTAGTATAAGATTGCAATAAATAAATAATTCCAGTATTTTTTAAAATTGATAACCATTCTTCTACTGTTTTATTATCTATACCTACATCACTACTTATTTCATTAGCATTAAATTCTCCACCTGTTCTAGCTGCTAAAGTTGTAATAAATTTAACAAACTTATTTTCATCTTTAACTTTGATTAATTCTCTAACATCTCTTTCAATATATGTACGTATATAACTACTATAATAGTGTTCTACTATCATTTCTTTATCAAGTCTTACATCTGGATAACTACCTCGTAGTATATTTTCAAAAATTTTATTTATAGTTAATCTTTTTAAACGTTCTTTTTTCTTTAATAAATTAATATCAGGAATAAATTGTTCTTCTTTAAATCCATTTATTTCTCTATTAGAAAAAGCAAACAAATCAAATACACCAACTCTACCAGACAATGATTCTGACACATTTTTCATAGTCTGAAATATTTGACTTCCCGTTAAATAATAAAGTGTCCCTACTTCTTTACCATTATTAAACATTGCATTTTTTCTAGCTTCATCAACATTCATTTTAATATAAGATAATAAATTAGGAGCATATTGAAATTCATCAATAACCAAAGGAGTCTCATGAGTTCTTAAAAATAGTTCTGGATCTTCATTAGCTTGTGCTCTTACTATCATATCATCTAAACTTATAAAATTAATTTTCTGTTTTGATATACTAGCTAAATAATTTAATAAGGTAGTTTTACCAACCTGTCTAGGACCTGTAATCATAATAACAGGATATTTACCAATATAATTTGAAAGAGTCTTTTCTAAAGTTCTATTAATATATTTCATGACTGATGCACCACCTAAATCCAGTATAGCACAGTTTTAATAAATAAGATAGATGTTTTTGACAAATTTGGAGTACAACTCCAAAAAATACAAAATTATGATTTTATCTCTTTAAAGTAATCTTCAACTCCCTTAGAAATAGAATTAGCAAGCTTAACCTGATAACTTTCCTTCTGTAACAAATATCTTTCATTAGGATTAGATATAAAGCCACATTCTATTAAAACCCCAGGAACTCTTGTATTAGAATAAAGATATAAATTAGTCTTAATAACTTCTCTATCAGTATTTAAATCATTTTTAAATTCATTCATAATAGATTCTGCTAATACTAAGTTATTTGGATTAATTGGATGATATAAGACTTCCGCTCCACTAACACTACTATAATAATGATAATTTATATGAATAGATAAATACAAATCACTTTTATTCTCTTGAATCTTTAATATTCTTCTATATAAATCTCCCCTTTTTTTAGCACTATCCCAACGACTTGATAAATCACTATCATCTTCCCTTATCATATAAACAGTTGCACCTTTACTTTTCAACACTTTCTTTAACACTTTAGATATTTCTAAATTAATATCTTTTTCATAAATATTACCATAAGTAGTACCAGAATCCCTTCCCCCATGGCCAGCATCAAGCGTTATCACTTTACCAATCAAAGTTTTCTTAGGTTTAACTCTAGCATCAACAAACTGTAATGACATAAGTAAAACTATAAACATAATTAAAAAAAGAACTTTATATTTTCTTATCATTATAAACACCTATTAAAGTATATGTTTTAAAAAAAAGAAGATACTTATAATAAGCATCTCAAAATTACATCTACATTTCACTCTTCTAATAAGAAATCAATAATATTTTTATGAATAATTCCATTCTGTGAAAAATCAAATTTATCCATTGTTATTACATATTTAGGATAATTATCCTGAATATTATTAAAAACACTAAATTCTCTTGCTACAACATTCTCATCTGCTAATATATAAGCTACTTGGACATATACCTTTTTTCCATCTTTCAAACAAATAAAATCAATCTCACCCTTATCAAATGTTCCTACTTTTACATCATATCCTCTATAAACTAATTCATTATATACAATATTTTCTAAATAAGCACATAACTGTTCTTTTTTACTTATATTTTTTACTTGTCCTATACCTAAATCTGTTAAATAATATTTATATTTTCCATTTAATATTCTTTTACCTCTAACATCATATCTATCAACTTTATTTATTAAATAAGCTTTACACATATATTCCAAATAATTATAAATAGTATCCTTGGCAACATTCCTATCATTTTCTTTAAAGTATTTTACTAAGTTTTCTACTGAAATAGTCTGTGATGGTGTTGTCATTATATATTCCGCTATTCTATTTAATAAATCAATATCATTTATTTTAAATCTTCTAATAATATCTTTCATAACTATTGAATCATATAAATCTGATAAATATGTTCTTATTTGCCTCTCATCATCAAATCTAAATCTTTGAGGCATACCTCCCCAAATTAAATAATTTCTAAATAAAGAATCATATTCACTTTCTTTAGCATTTTTTAAATGACATACTTCTTTAAAAGTAAATGGAAGCATCTTAAAACTTACATATCTTCCTGATAAATAAGTTGCTAATTCTCCTGATAATAAATCACTATTTGATCCAGTTATAAATATTGACACATTCAATGTTGCTTTAAATGAATTAATTACTTTCTCCCATTTATCTACATTTTGTATTTCATCAAAAAACAAATAATATTTTTTATTATCACTAATTCTATCTTTAACATACTTATTCAAATCTTTATAATTTCCAATAACTTCATACTCAACATTTTCAAAATTTATATAAATTATATGTTCCTCATCAGTTTTATCTTTTATTTCCTCAATAATTTGTTCTAACAAAACAGACTTTCCACATCTTCTAATACCAGTAATTACTTTTATAAGATCTTCATCATAAAAAGGCCTTATATCCTGTAAATATTTTTCTCTTTTTACCATCATAAACATTCATCCCTTTCTGTTTTAATTGTATCAAGAAAAATTTGTTTTGTCAATTTTGTCGTTTGAAAACGACAAAATATATAAAAGTATAAATTTTGTCGTCTAAATTGTGATACTATTTTGCATCATAGTAAAAATTATTAAAATTAAACTACTAACTTTTCATTAGAATTGTGTTATGAAACCTCTAGTATAAAATATTATCTATATCATTTTTCTTCTAATAATTCTAAATCTTTAATTCCTTTATTATTAACTAAAATGTTCATTTGTTTTCTAGCAATTTCATTTAGTTTTACTAATCTTTCACTTTGAGGAATATTATTAGCGATAAATTCTGCATTAATACTTTCTAAATTGCTTAAAATAACTAAATGTAACAAATCAGTATAATCTCGAATATTGCCTTCAAGAGCAAGTGAAGGATTTTTATCTCTCCACTCTTTAGCAGTCATTCCGAACAATGCTACATTTAAAACATCCGCTTCATTTGCATAAGCAAATCTTTTTTGTTTATCAGTTAAATTAGGTACAATATAGTTCTTAACAGCATTAGTATGAACTAAATAATTAACTTTTGAAAGTATTCTATTAACATGCCATTCCACTTTTTCCTGATAAGCAACATCTCTTTTTAAATGTTGAAATTCCTGAATAACATAAAGTTTAAATTCTGGACTTAACCAACTAGCAAATTCTAAAGCAATATCACTACAAGCATAAGTTCCTCCATTATTACCAGACTTTGAAATGATTCCAACTGCATTAGTTTCTTTAATCCATTTCTGTGGTGACATATAAAAACTATTTTTACCAGCTTCATTCATAAAGGTCTCGAATTCGTGACCTTTGAAATTTTTATTATTTAATTTTTCCCACAAGCCTAAATAAGCTAAAACATCTTTATTTCTCATCCAAGCATAAATAGGAATTTTAGGTTCACTTGAATTAGCATATCTAGCTAGATCTGTTAAAGAAATATAATCAGTATTCCCCACACCCATAACCCTTATCTTATTCTCTTGAACAACTATTTCTGTTTCAATGATATCTTTCTTCATAACGACCTCCTTATATATTAAATTAGTGTTCATTATATTATATACAGCAAATAAAATTTTACTTTTATATTTTGAGCCCACTACTATTAACACACTTTGCATAACTTACAACTAGAGGTGTTATAATGTTAGATTCATTTAATGATTTACCTAGAGTTTTACAAGCCTTTATTGCCTGTCTCTTTACTTGGAGTATAACAGCTTTAGGTGCAAGTATAGTTTTCTTTTTTAAGAAAGTAAATAAAACTCTAATGGATGCTCTATTAGGTTTTGCAGCAGGTGTAATGATAGCAGCTAGTTTCTTTAGTTTAATCTCCCCTGCTCTTGAAATGGCTAAAGAATTAAAGATGACTAGTTGGTTAGTTATATCATTAGGCTTCCTATCAGGAGGAGTTTTACTATTTATTGGTGATAAAGTATATGATTATTTGAGTAAATTAAGAAAGGATGAAAACAGTTCTAAAGCTAAAAGATGCTTTATGTTAATATCATCTATTACCCTACATAATATCCCAGAAGGAATGGCAGTAGGAGTAGCATTTGGTTCTCTTGCCTACTCTCTAACTGGTTCAACACTAGCAAGTGCCTTAACTCTTGCCCTTGGTATAGGATTACAAAACTTCCCAGAAGGTAGTGCTGTATCTCTACCATTAAGAAGGGAAGGTTACACAAGAGGTAAAGCTTTCTTTTATGGACAACTATCAGGAATAGTAGAACCAATTGCAGCCGTTATAGGAGCCTTACTAGTCTTAAAAATACAATTAATACTCCCATTTTTATTAGCTTTCGCAGCAGGAGCCATGATTTATGTAGTTGTAGAAGAACTAATCCCAGAAAGTCAAACCAATAAGAAAAAAGACCTAATGGCCTTATTTACAATTCTAGGATTTATGGTAATGATGATATTAGATGTTGCCCTAGGTTAAGAGTCGCTTGACTCTTTTTTTACTCTAAATAAAGTTTCTGACCAGCCTTTAACTCTATTGCATAAATATCATCACTCTTACAAGTAAATATAAGTTTAGGTTTAACTACTTCAGCACTACTATTATTATCATCAACAGTTGTATCAGTATCAGTCGTATTATCAGAAGAATTATTATCTTCTACTGGTTCTTCAACTATAGGTTTTTCTGTAACAGGAGTATCAGGAACAACAACTTCAGGTTCTATTCTCTTAAAAGTATAACCATTACTATTTAATATTGTAATACTATCATCTATCCATAAACACTCTGTAGGATTCTTTCCATTATTAATAGAAAAGTATCCTGCACTATTTTGATGCCACCCACTACCAGTAAACTTACCTCTACCACATTCCATATGAACATGATTACCACTAGCATTGCCCTTAGTTCCCTCTTCATAAAATCTTTCTCCACGATTTATTACCTTACCAACAAAAAGATTAGAAACATCATTATCATGAGCGAACATCATCGTCATATAATCAACTGTTCCATCAGGATAAATTA
This sequence comes from uncultured Mycoplasmatota bacterium, assembly GCA_946498975.1. Classification (GTDB taxonomy): domain Bacteria; phylum Bacillota_I; class Bacilli_A; order RF39; family UBA660; genus Onthousia. Next base: position 14,305 of record CAMMQC010000009.1, on the reverse strand, counting down.
CTGGTTCACTACTCTCTAACCACACTTCATTAGCATCTCCAGTATAAATTTTTTTAATAATACCCGTATAAGGAGCGACAATAAAATCAATCCCACTATCACTACCTGCATCATCAATCGCATAACTATCAGCATGAGTACCAGTCATATAGCCTTGTGTTATTCTCATATAAGGACTAGGATATATTGGCTTTTCCATTACTTATCACTCTCCGTACTTATAATATTAGACTTCTTTACTGTAATATAATCAGTATTAACTAAAGATGAATAATCTTTAAGTTTCCCTTCTAAAGACTTATAAATTGTATCAGCACCTATAAAACTAAAGAAAGATACCCATAGACTATTAGGAAAATCTACACTTGTAAAAGTAATGCAAAATAAAGTTCCTACTACAAAATTAACTACTAAATTATAAATAACTAAACAGTTAGAACATGGAAAATATTTCTTTGTCTTCTGAATAAAAGCACAAGTTATAACACTAAGAGCGATTGCAACAACTATCATTTGTTGTAATAGTGATAAATTTAACATTTCCTTCACCTCTAAAATAGTCTATGAGAAATAAAAGGAAAAGAACCATTGTTAGCCCATAAGCATTTTTATAAATCCTAAAACTAATATATGTAATGGATAATACAAATAGAAAAATAACTTACATTTTTTACCAAGTTTCTTATTATAAAAATAAATTAATATTAAAGAGAATAACGAAAAGTATTGCATTCCTTCTCCAAGTATTAATGTTGATAACGTAACTGATATAACAACAAGAGGAAAACTATCTTTAAATAAGTAGAAAAAACTAATAACAAGAATGCCTAACATCCCATAACTAAAATTTAAAAACTCCCCCATTAATCCCATAATTACAATAATTAATAGATATGTTATAGGTAATATAATAACTAAGTCCACCTTATCTTTAAAATATCTCTTAATTAAACCTTTACTTTTATCTAATAAAAACAAAGTTAAAAGGCCTAAAGCAAGAGTAAAAAAAATATTATTAGCATCTATATAAATAAAACTATCAAAGAAAACATAATCATAAATAACTTCTGAAAATAAAGCAAGAACTAAAAGTCTAAAGAAATATTTACTAAAACTCTTAGTATGAACATACCCTTCTGTCAATAAAAAAGCAAAGATAGGAAAAGAAAGTCTCCCTACTGCTCTCAACAAATTATAAAAAGGTGTACCAAAAACAACGCCAATATGATCTATTGTCATTGTAATGATTGCAATAAATTTTAAATCAAAATTACTCAAACACTTTTTCATAAATAAAGTATAACAAAAAAATGCTTGAGGGGCAACGTACTTAACATACGCTTAGCATTTAACTACCTACCTCAAGTCTTGTATATATAATAACACAAACAAATATCAAAATCTATACAAAAAGAAAAAGTACTGATTAAACAGCACTTTAGAAACAATAGATTAACGTTTACTAAATTGTGGAGCACGTCTAGCTTTCTTAAGACCTGGTTTCTTACGTTCTTTCTTACGTGCATCACGAGTAATAAATCCTTCAGCTTTTAATACTTTACGGAAACTATTCTCTGAATCTGCTGGAGTAGATGCATCATATTGTAATAATGCTCTAGTAATTCCTAATCTAACTGCACCAGTTTGACCAGAAAATCCACCACCAGTTACATCTGCATCAACATCAAACATATCACGAGTATTAGTAACATCAAGTGGTTGAGTTAAATCCATAACTAAAGTTGGATATGGGAAATATTCATTAACATCACGACCATTGATAGTAATTTTACCAGTTCCTGCTGTAAGTCTTACTCTTGCAACACTAGTTTTTCTTCTACCAGTTCCAGTATATACTTTTTTCTTATCTGCCATAATTTAACCTCCCTATACATCCATCTCGCTAGGTTTTTGAGCCATATGTTTATGTTCACTACCTGCATAAACAAATAGTTTCTTATACATCGCTCTACCTAAACGATTCTTTGGTAACATTCCTTTAACAGCTTTCTCTACCATTTCTTCAGGATACTTCTCGATCATTTCTTTTGCAGTTCTAGTTCTTAATCCACCTGGATACTGAGAATGACTATAATATTTCTTATCTTCTAACTTATTACCAGTAAGTAAAACTTTAGAAGCATTAATAATAATTACATAATCACCACAATCAATATGAGGTGTATAAGTAGCTTTATGCTTACCACGTAAGATATGAGCAGCCTTACTAGCCACACGACCTAAAGGTTTACCTTCAGCATCGATAACGTACCATTTTCTCTCTACTGTTTCTTTCTTTTGCATATAACTTTTCATAATTTTTCTCCTTTACTAAACTACTCAAACCTTCCCAAAGTTCAAGTTTTAGTGGGGATATAAAATGTACCGATTAAAATTATAGCAGTGTTCTACCATAAAGTCAATTATTTTCTTTAAAAATATTTATTGATAATAATAAAAAAGGAGTATATAATTATGATAAAATTTATTAAAAATAATAAAAGAACACTCATTTTATTTACATTCTTCACTATTGGAATTTTTATTTTTAACTTTTTAGACCAATAGACATGGATTTAATGTGGAACTATGGCTTTAGTAAAAATGTTAGTGATGGGCTAATTATGTATAAAGATTTTAATATGGTAATAACACCATTTTATCCAGCCATAACTGGCCTTCTTATGAAAATATTAAGTACAAATATAATTGCTTTCTATATTATAAACACTTTCTATGCCCTATTAACTTTAATAGTAGTATACAAATTAGACAAAAAAATTATTTTTCCATTTTTTATTTATTTTCTTTTTGACACTGCCCCAAGTTATAATACTCTATCTGTATTTTATGTATTTCTATTAATATATCTAGAAAAAAATAATAAAAGTGACTATTTAATTGGACTAGTAATAAGTCTAGCCTTCTTAACTAAATCAAGTATTGGAATATTTCTAGCTTTACCTACTCTATATTACATAAAAAAGCCTAAAAAGATAATTAAAAGAATAGTACCATTCATAATAACTAATCTAATAGTAATATGTTATTTCTATTTCAATAATGCCTTATATGACTATATAAACTTTGCATTTCTAGGATTATTAGACTTTAGAAACGGAAATGGTAATTACAACATATTAACAATTATTACAGTCTTGATAGTAATATATATAATAAGAGAATATATAAAAACAAAAGGCTTTGAACTTTTATATATTTTAGCATTTATGATAATGGCATATCCTTTATTTAATCCAAGTCATTTTCTAACTGCAATTATTCCTCTAGTTTATTACTTACTAAAAAAATATCCTAAAGTAAATAATCTCATCAATAAAACTGCTCCTATCTTTATTCTTATTCCAATTATGGCTTTAATCGTAAATTATATAACTTGCGAACCAAAATATGATAATAATTTATTTAAATATCGTTACTTACAAGATGAGTATATGTCAGATATAGAAGCATTAAAAGATTACTTCGATGATGATTATGACAATGTATATTTCATTTTAATGAACTCTTACCTATATAAACTATCTTTAGATATACCTATTAACGAATTTGATTTACCATTAAAAGGAAATCTAGGATATAACGGCGAAGAAGAATTAATAAATAAAATTAAAAAAATAAAAGATGGCAGTATTATTGTCGTTAATAATGCCTATTTTGAAAAAACAGAAGATGGATCAAAAAATCAATCAAGTAAAAAAATATATGATTATATAACTGAAAATTATGGTTCTATAGGTCAGTTCCACAAATTTAAAATCTATGTAAAAAATTAGAAGGATTTACCAACTAATTTTTTTATTTTCTCACTATCAACAATACCAAAATTATCTTTTAGCAACTCTCTATACTTTTCATCAAGAACAAAAAAGTATTTATTCAATTTAGGATATTTTTGAATTAAATCTTTCATTTTACTTTTTAATTTATATACATTGATATCTCTATCTACACATTTACTACCATCATAATAAAAATTAAACCGATAAGCATCTATTTCATCTTCTGCTTTATATGAAAATTCTTTTATTTCAAAAACTATATTGTCATTATCTTTTAAACCTATAGTTCTATAATAATCAAGATAAGCATGGTCTTTATCAGAATACCACCCTTCAACTGCTTCATTAACATCACAAAAAATATCAAGATGAGCATCATAACTTTCATTAATAAAGTTTTTAATATTATTAATTAAATAATATTTATCAACATTGAATCCAGCCTTTATATTTTCCTCTTTTAAATGTTCTAAATATAACTCTAAATACCTATTTTTAGTTTTCTGATATATTTCAATATCATCTTTATTTTCATCTAAATATTTATTAAAAAAATCTGCAAAACTATCAGTATCTAATTTAGTAAGTTTATTAGCATATCTATATTCAACAAGTTGTCTAAAAAAGTTATTAATGTATGTAACCTCCATATTTTGTTGAAATTTGCTTAATTTAATTCCTTTTGATATCCTACTAGGTAATAATATAAAATAATCTTCTTCTCTCATAAAAAAATCATCATACTGTTTTTCTATTTCTAGCTTTAACGACAATGAAGAAGAATCTAAAGGAGAAATAGAAAATTTTAAACAATTAATCATATCATTATTTACAGTATATTCTTCACCCTCATAAGCTTCTAATAATCCTTTTATACTTTGCAAAAACTCTGTGCTAGAATATGCAGAATATCTTTTCTTTTCTAATTTAAATTTTTCATATTCTTTTCTAACACTATCAAATCTATCATAAAACCCCATAACCACACCTCATTTTTTATCTATATTATAGAATAATGCTAAATTATTAGCAATAGACAAAACTAAAAAAATAGTGTATAATCTATATCGGTTAGTTCTTCGAGGTTTTAAATAAAAGAAAGGAGAAACAATGAATAAAAAGTCAGATGAAACAAAAATAATTGTTTTAGGTGGCTTAGGAGAAGTAGGAAAAAACATGTATTGTGTAATGCATGAAGATGAAATTATTGTTATAGACGCGGGAGTATCTTTTGCAGAAGGAGAACTTTTAGGTATAGATTATGTCCTTCCAGATTACTCATTTTTACAAGAAAACGAAGATAAAATTAAAGCACTACTTATTACTCATGGTCATGAAGACCACATAGGGGCTATTCCCTTTTTATTAAGAAGTGTTAATATTCCTGCTATCTATGCACCTAATCAAGCTAAAGAATTAATTAAATTAAAATTAGAAGACAAAAATATTAGATTTGATAATTTATTTGCATACGATGAAAATACAAAATTAAAATTTAAACATATGGAAGTAGAGTTTATTAGAACAACTCACTCTATTCCAGACTCCCATGGTATCGCTATAAATACTCCAAATGGAAGAATCGTAACAACAGGAGATTTTAAATTTGACCTAACCCCTATTGGACCAATGGCAGATTTATATAAAATGGCTAAAATGGGTGAAGAAGGAGTAGATTTACTAATAAGTGATAGTACTAATGCTCTAAACGAAGGAATGTCAATTAGTGAATCACGTGTTGATGATGCTATTATTGATATCTTTGATAAATACAAATATAATCGTATTATAATTGCAACTTTTGCCTCTAATATTTATAGAATAAAGCATATATTTGAATCTTGTTATCAACATGGTAGAAAAATATGTGTCTTTGGTCGAAGTATGGAAAATAATATTGATATCTCTATTAAAGGTGGATATATTGACCATAAAGAACTATTAGTAACACCAGAAGTTGCCAATACCTTAAAACCTGGAGAAGTAACAATCCTTTGTACTGGTTCCCAAGGAGAACCACTTGCCGCTCTATCAAGAATAGCAGATGGAACTCATAAACAAATTAAATTAAGACCAGATGATATTGTTATATTTTCATCAAGTGCCATTCCTGGTAATGCTTTAAGTATTCATAAAACTATTAATAAGTTATATTTAAAAGGTGTTAAAGTCTTTACAAACATGACTATGAATAACTTACATACATCAGGTCATGCTAATCAAGAAGAATTAAAACTAATGATTAGATTATTAAAACCTAAATACTTAATGCCATTCCATGGAGATTATAGAATGTTAAAACAACATGCTAATCTTGGAATTGACTGTGGTATTCCTAAAGAAAATACTTTCATATTGAAAAATGGTGATAGTCTAATTTTAAAGAATCATAAAATAACTAAAGGTGAAAGTTATCCTAATAATGATATTTATGTAGATGGTTCTAGAATTGGTGAAGTTGGTAGTGCCGTTATAAGAGATAGAAAAATAATGGCTAGTGATGGTATTTTAGTAGTAATTGCCAATCTTAATTCTAAAGAAAGAACACTCCTAACTAAACCTAATATTACAACAAGAGGATTTGTTTTAGTAAATGAAAATGAAGAATTAATAAAAAGGATTGAAAAAGAAGCTACTAATGTTATTAATGAAAAATTAAAAGATAAAAAAGCTACATTTACTGATATTAAAAATCAACTAAGTTTAGATTTAATACCATTTATTATGAATCTAACTGGAAGAAGACCATTAATATTACCAATAATTCTAGACATAAAAAAATAGAGTTCAATCAAAACTCTATTTTTATTTTGCTTCTTCAACAGCCCTAGTCTCTCTTACTACTGTAATTTTAATAGTACCAGGATAGTTTAATGTTGATTCTATTTTTTCTTTAATATCACGAGCTACTCTATGAGCTTCTAAGTCATCAATCTCATCAGGTTCTACTATAACCCTTAACTCTCTTCCTGCTTGCATAGCATATGCTTTAGAAACACCCTCTATATCATTAGCAACTTCTTCAAGTTGAGTTAATCTCTTAACATAATTCTCTAATGAATCATTTCTAGCACCAGGTCTACTAGCAGAAAGTGCATCAGCAACAGCAACTAAAGAAGCTATTACAGAAGTTGGTTCAGTATCTCCATGATGAGATGCAATAGCATTAATTACAACATCATTTTCTCCATATTTTTTAGCAAGCTCAACACCTATACTAACATGACTACCTTCAATCTCATGATCAACTGCTTTACCAATATCATGTAAAAGTCCAGCTCTTTTAGCAAGAGATACATCTTCACCAATCTCTCCTGCCATAAGACCTGCTAAATTAGCAACTTCAATTGAATGTTGCAAAGCATTTTGTCCATAACTAGTTCTAAAATGAAGTCTACCTACTATTTCTATTAATTCAGGAGCCATCTTAGTAATACCAAGTTCAAACAAAGCACTATTTCCATACTCTAAGATTTTCTCTTTAGTCTCCTTACATACTTTATCATAAACTTCTTCAATTCTTGTAGGATGAACTCTTCCATCTTTTATTAAAGTTTCAAGAGTTAATCTAGCCATCTCTCTTCTTAAAGGATCAAAACTAGATAATACAACCGCTTCAGGTGTATCATCAATAATAAGATCAACACCTGTAACTGCCTCTATAGTTCTAATATTTCTACCTTCTCTACCAATTAATCTACCTTTCATCTCATCATTAGGTAAACTAACAACAGTAACTGTTTGATCACTAGCAATATCTGCTGCATATTTCTGCATAGAACTAACAATCATTTCCTGTGCTTTCTTATCAGCAGTCATTTTAGCATCATTTTCTTGTTCACTAATATAAATAGCAATTTCTCTTTTCATAGACTCTTTAACATTTTTCATAATCAAGTCATGAGCTTTCTCTTTACTATAACCAGAAATCTCTTCTAGTAAACTAATTTGTTCTTTCTTAATTTCCTCCACTTTTGCTTCTTTTTCTTGAATATCTTTCTGTCTTTGAATTAACTTTTCTTCTCTCTCATCTAAAGTAGATTCACGTCTTTGACAAAGTTCATCTCTTTTATCTAGACTAGCTTCTCTTTGTAAAAGCTTATTCTCACTATCTTTAAGTTCTGATTTTTTCTCTTTAATATCTTTATCTACTTCAAGTTTTAACTGATAACTCTTCTCTTTCGCTTCCATAACAGCATCACGTTTTATCTTATCAGCATTTTTCTCTGCATCACTTAACATTTTATCTATTTTTTTAGAAGTTGTCCCTTCTCTTAAAAAGGCAACTAAAAAAGTTAATCCAAAACCACAAATTAATCCAAAAATTATAAGTAAAATGGAGAGTAACATTTCATTCATATTATACCTCCATTAGAATATACTTTAAATAAAAATCTAAACTATAATCTAATTATATTGTAAGTTTTAATTTAAGGATTGTCAAGGTAAGAAAATTAAGGGTGATACAAGTATCTTATTTATATTTATCTTTTTATATAAAATTTGGTTCTTGCATAAAAGTTGTGGGAATCTAAATAAATTATAGACAAAATAAAAACAACTTCCTATAATGGTTTTAATAGAATAAAAAAGGAAGTTGTTACTATGATTATATCAGAAAAATTAATTAAATGTTTAGAAAATATTAAGAAAGTTGTAAAAAAATTAATTTTATTAGTTAAAATTAGTAAAAATACCCCAAAATCTTTAATAGAAAATAAAACAATTGAAGATTATTCTTCTACATCAAGCTTGAAAAGTATATCTGATGATTTTCTTTTTATACCATCATCATTACAAGATTTTACTAATACTAATACAACTAGTGAAAAGATTGATAAAAATAGAAGTCTATATCGATTTAATGGGGTTTTAACTATTAATGATAGTGATTATATATGTCCTAAGTGTGGTCATAAAATGCATATAAATAACTCTCATCAAATAACCCTTAAACATTTATGTTTTGGAGGAAACTTTACAAGGGTATGTTTTGATCATACTCAATTTTATTGTGAAAATTGTCATAATACTAATATGCAAAATATAAGTTTTAAAGCTGATAATCACCGTATAACAACTGAACTATATAACTATGTAAGAGATTTATTAGCCACAGGACATTATACTAATAAAGAAGTGGCAGAAATAACAGGTCTAAACAGAAATATTGTGAAAGATATAGATAAAAAGAGATTAGAAGAAAAATATACTATTAATGGCAAGCTTATAAAACCAGAAAGACAGGCTATTTATTTGGGTATAGATGAGTTTAAATTACATAATGGTTATAAATATGCAACTCATATAATTGACTTGGAAACTGGTCATATATTGTGGATACAAGAAGGCAAGAAGAAGCAAGTCGTTTATGATTTTATTAATCATGTAGGTGGTGAATGGATGAGTAAAGTTAAAGCAGTGGCTTGTGATATGAATTCTGATTTTGAAGAGGCCTTTAGAGAAAAGTGTCCTAACATCACTATAGTTTTTGATTATTTTCATATAATTAAAAACTATAATGAAAAAGTAATAAGTGCAATAAGGAAAGATGAACAAAATAGATTAAAAAATGAAGGAAAAACTGAGGAAGCTAAAACTTTAAAAAGAAGTAAATATATTTTAACTTCATCACTATCTACTTTAATCAAAAAAGATAAAGAAGCAGAGAATGGTAAAGTAATTGATAAAGGTAGTGATCTTTTTAAAAAAGCACCAGTAAAAAGAACTGGTAGTAAGGTTGACAAATATAATAAAATATTAGAAGAAAATGAATTGTTATTTACAGCAGAATTAATTAAAGAGAAAATTCAACATGCCTATACTTTAACTAATGAAAATGAAATGAAACTAGAAATAGAAGAGATTATAGATATGTGCGAAACTAATGGCAATAAACATCTTCTATGGTTTACTAAACTATTAAAAAGTCATATGTATGGCATAACATCTCATGCTAAATACAATATATCAACTGGTAAGATAGAAGGAATTAATAACAAAATAAAAACTTTAAGAAGACAAGCTTATGGTTATCCTGATGATGAATACTTCTTCTTAAAGCTATTTGATATATCTAGAACTAAATAGTTATCCCACAACTTTTATGCAAGAACCTAAAATTTTATTAATGGGAGACAAAGATATATGATTAAGGTAAATATTGAAGAACTATTAAAAGAAAATAAGAGAAGTAAATACTGGTTATGTCAAAGAATGAACATAACTTCAAGAAATTTAAATAGGATTATCCGAGGTGAAACAACTTCTATAAGTTTTAAATATATAGAAGAAATATGTATATTATTAAACTGTACTCCAGGGGACTTACTTACTCTAATTAATGAAGAAGAAAAATAACAATTTAAAAGAAGTCAAACGGCTTCTTTTATTCTTTACTATTATTATCTAAACTGATACCATAATACTCTCTAACTTTTTCTTCTATTTCATCTCTTAATTCTGGTCTATCTTTAAGTAATAACTTAACATTCTCTTTACCTTGTCCAAGTTTCTCTCCATTATAAGAGTACCAAGAACCTGTCTTATCTAAAATCCCCGCTTCACTCCCTAAATCAATAAGTTCTCCTTCTTTTGAAATACCTTCTCCATACATAATATCAACAACAGCAGTTTTAAATGGAGGTGCTACTTTATTTTTAACAACTTTAACTGTCGTTTTATTACCCATAACTTTATCCCCAATTTTTAACTGTTCATTACGTCTAATATCAAGTCTAATAGTAGAATAGAACTTTAAAGCTCTACCACCAGGAGTAGTCTCAGGATTACCAAACATAACCCCTACTTTTTCTCTTAATTGGTTAATAAAGATTGCAATTGTATTAGTCTTATTAATAGTACCACTTAACTTACGCAAAGCTTGTGACATAAGTCTAGCCTGTAATCCAACATGAGAGTCTCCCATCTCACCATCAATCTCTGCTTGAGGAACAAGTGCTGCTACTGAATCTATTACAATTATACTAACCGCTTCACTTCTAACCAAAGCTTCACATATTTCTAAAGCTTGTTCTCCAGTATCAGGTTGAGATAAGATAAGTTCATTAGTATTAACACCTAATCTTTTCGCATAAACAGGATCAAGAGCATGTTCTGCATCAATAAATGCTGCCCTTCCTCCAGTCTTTTGTACTTCAGCAATCGCTTGAAGAGCAAAAGTAGTCTTACCACTAGATTCAGGTCCATATATTTCAATAATACGTCCCTTAGGATATCCACCTATTCCTAAAGCAATATCAAGACTTAAACAACCACTAGATACAACATCTAACTTCATATGAGGATTATCCCCAAGTCTCATAACAGCACCCTTACCAAACTGCTTCTCTATATCAGCTAAAACAGCCTCCAAATTTTTATCTTTATTAACTTTACTAGTCATTTTACTCATAATGTCCTCCTCAAAAAATAATTACAATACCATTGTATAAAGTAAAATTTAAATTGTCAAGCATTTTTCGAACAAAAGTTCAATTTTAAAAATTCAGTTGATTTTTAGACCAAATTTTCAAAATTCACATAAAAAAAGAACCAAATTAATCATTTTTTGGTTCTAAAATAAGTTTTTTATTAAGATTAAAGTACTCTATCATAGAAATTATAGACATAATAGTTGCAAAATAAACTAGAAAATCTGCAACTCTAATATTCCAAAGTTCAAATGGTAAATTATAAAAAAATACTAAAACTAATCCCACCATCATTGAAGCAGTTTTAATCTTACCAGATTTAATCGCTGCCACTACTTTACCTTTACTAGAAGCTTGCATTTTAATAGCATCTACAACAGTATCTCTAAATATAATAATAACAGGAATAGCAACTGGAATAAATCCTTTATAAGAAAGTATTATTAAAGCACTATTTACTAATACTTTATCAGCTATAGCATCTAACATTTTTCCAAGGTCGGTAACTTGATTATTTTTTCTAGCCAAATGCCCATCCAAGAAATCAGTTAAACTTGCTATTATAAAGATAATTCCTGCAATTATATATTCTGTTTTTATATAGATACCACTAACTTCAATCTGTGGAAAACTAAATCCTACAAGATAAAATGGAAATATTAAAATAATAATCATTACAATAGATAAAATAATTCTTAAAACAGTTAATTTAGTAGGTGTATTCATAAACTTCTATTCCTTTCAATTCACTTGTAACAGCAGGTTCTCTATTTATAGTCTTAATAACAACTATTGAAATAATAATTGCTAGTAAAAAAATAACACCAGCTAGTACAAACGGTAATTTTTTTACTTTTCTTTTATACTCTTTTGTATAAGGGGACTGAATCTTCTTTGTATTTTCTAATCTTTCTTCCTCTTCTTTTTTCTTCTTTGCTTCCATAATATCATCTAAAGAAATCTTAGAGGTATGTTCAAATAAAAAGTCATTAAACTCATCTTGAATCTTTTCCTCACTAAGTCCTAAATATTTGGCATATTCCTTAACCAGTTCTCTCATATAATAAACATCTTTAAATGCCCTTACATTAGCACTCTCTATATTTTCAAGATAAGAAACATCAACATTTAAATCACTCGCTGCTTCTTCTAAACTAACACCATTACTTCTTCTTGTATCCTCTAGATAATATCCTAACTCTTTCATAGACTGTCTATCTCCTAACATATAATTAATATTTAATAAGCCATGTTCTGTACCTATTTCTAGGTGACAAGTATTTATCTACTATTTCTAGTCCTTAAGAAAATTCATTTCTTTTCTTAAAGCTCCCCTACCATAATTTGGGTTTCTCACTCGTGGGGTTTACCGCGTTTCACATAATCTAGTTTCCTAGATGCTCGTCTCTGTGGCACTTTATAAGCCTTTACCATAGAAAAACCTTAGGTAAAGACTAAGCCGTTAGTGTTAAACACTACCTTAAGTTATTTTTTCCTTAAGCACGAACACTACAATCATCTCAGACTGTGTGAGCATGGACTTTCCTCTAGGAATTAATCCCAGCACTTGTCTAAAATACTAATTATCATCTCTACCGTAAACTTCTTTTTCAAGTTGACTAAGTCTTCTTAGAATATCAAGATTACTAACTTCAGTTGTATCAGTATTCTTTCTAGCAATTTCTACATTCATCTTAGCATTTCTTAAGTCTTGTTTTAAAGCCATAATTTCTCTTAATAATTCAGCTTTTTCTTTTTCTAAACTATCAATAATTGCAAAAAACTGCTCATAATCACCAATGATAACATCAAGAAACTGATCAACTTCTTTAAGACGATATCCTCTCGTATCAATCTTAAAATCTTTTTCTAAAATTTCCTGTGGTGTTAATGTTATTTTATTCTGATACATCTAAATCACCAATCCCTTTACACTCTTATTTTAGAAAATATATCACTTTTTGTCAATCTTTTCTAGAAGAACTTCTGCATCTCTTATCATTAAAGCCTCCCTTATTTTATTACTAAGACCAGATAATATAAGTATTACATCATTATTATTCATAAGAATCACCATCCTTATTTACATAGTAATTAAAAAAAGAAAAAATAACAACAAATTCGACAAAACAAGTTTTTCTTTGACATTATAATATATTGTAGTATAATAATATCTAATTTTGAGGAGGAACACATTATGGATTTAATGGAAAATATTAAAGAATTTTTAGAAAGTGAAGAACTAATAAGTTTTTTTGAAATAAAAGGTTATAGACCATTAGCAGAAAATGGATGGTTTAGACTATTAAATATTAAAAACAACACAATTGAAAGAATGGGAGTCTTTAAAGATATTAATAATGAAAAACGTATTCGTTTCAAAGGTAAAAACTGGGCTTTTTCCCTTAATAGAGATAATAATGATAAACTTTACTTAGACCACCTATTAATTGGTGATGTTGAAAAAAATGAATACACTTTTATAATGAGACATAATATCGATGAAAATAACAATAATGAATTTATAGTAAAACTAGTTGATAATAAAAACATAAAACACATATATCACATCAAAGATGACTGTATCCATATAACAAAAGAAACATTACCACCTAAAGAATTTGAATATAATAAAAACAATAAAGATAATAAATTTATAGAAAAACAATCTAATAAAAACGATAAGATAATTGAAGAATTCTTTTACTTTAAAGGTAAAGATAATAAACCAGCATTACTTGATTACAGTAAAGAATATCAAGATGCTTGCAAACAAGAATTTGTAATACTAGAAAGTTCATATATAAGCATAACATCTTTTATAGCAAAGAGAATTCCATTCTTAAGTACGTGTATTAATGAAAAAGCTGATGACAATGTAAAACTATACGAAATAAAAAGAAAAACAAGCACAACAAAACCTTATGAAAAGGCTGCTATAGATGATACTAAAATATATCAATTCACTAAAAAGAAAAATAATCAGGATAAAATAATGAAAAAAAGTTAAAAAGCCGTAGAATCTTTGATATATAAAGGTTTTATGGCTTTTTTATATAAAAAAACCAT